>JBNGCR010000032.1:0-37455 GCA_050045915.1 Limnospira sp. | reverse complement strand
TCTGCGACTTTGCGGAAACTTAAAAAAAGTTAAAAAACGGTCGGGATCGAGAAAATATGGACTCGATCAGGGACAATCTAGCCGATTGATGAGCGATCGGCTTCCGATGGTCGTTGTTGCTTGTCCGGGTTGAACACCATAATTTATCGAAAAGTATGACCTAGTAAAAATACAAAATATAAAAAATAATATCGCGAAAAATAAATCAAAATAATTTGATAATTTTAATTAAATAAATTTTTTATTTTCGATGACTTTTGTTTACATTTATTCACGAAGTTTTGTAAAGAAAATTACCCGGGCATAAAAAATATAAATTTTTGTCAAAATCAGATATACTCAGCCAAAATTATGTTAGCTTCTAACTATGTTGAGTAATATGAAAAATTATGGACACTCCCAAAAAAGCTCTCGACTTGGGTAAAGTCGGAAATGACCCCATTAATCACCGGGACAATATTGGGTTTAATGCGGGCAAGTCAAAAGACAAAAATGACTACTATAAATTTAAGCTGACAGGTCAAACAAACCAAGTCAATGTAGTTCTAGATAACCTCAAAGATAATGCCGAGCTACAATTGCTAGATCGAGATGGAAAGGAAATTTTATTCTCCTCGACAGAAAACGGCAAAAAACGAGAAAATATCGATGTCGAATTAGATCGAGGAACTTATTATTTGCGAGTGTACCCCAAGGGAGATGCCAAAACTAAATATGATTTGAGTTTGACGGCAGAAACAATTTTACAAGATGCTGATGGTCAACCCGAAGGAGCTACAAATTTAGGGCCTTTAAGTAAAAACAAAAAGGTCTTCAATGACGAAATCGGGTTTGATGAAAATGGTACTCGCGACAATAGTGACTACTATAAATTTACCCTGACAGAAAAGTTCAATAACTTAAATATTGTCTTGGACGGTCTCAAAGATGATGCCAACATTGAACTCCTTGATAATGATGGCAAAACAATTCTCGATCAGTCCCGAAGTAAGGGCAAGAATAAGGAAATCATTGATGGGGTTTTAGATGCCGGGACTTATTATGTGAAAGTGGAACCCCAAGGCCGTGCTAAAAGCAAATATCGCCTGAGTTTTGATTCGGATCAAATCGACGACCCCGATGGCACTTTAAAACGGGCTGATGATTTGGGAATCCTTCGTAAAAAACCGAATAAGCAAAGGGACGAAATTGGTTTTGAGGTCGGAGGAAAACGAGACCAAAAAGATTATTATGAATTTACCCTCAAGAAAGATAGCGAGGTCAATCTTTCTCTGGACGGTCTCAACCAAAATGCTGATTTGAAGCTGTTAAGTCGCAAGGGCGATTTGCTTTACAGTTCGACCAATAAAGGCAAGGAGGTGGAACAAATTAGCACCATTTTAGACCGGGGTAAATATTATGCTTTAGTCGAACCGGTAGGGAGCGATCGCTCCGAATATATCCTGTCCTTGAATGCGGATAGCAACATTGAAGACCCCGACGCTCAATTGCCCGGAAAAAATCTGGGCAAACTGAAAGCAAAACCGATTTCTAAAACCGACGATATTGGTTTTAAGAAAAAGGGTTTTGTCGATACCAGTGACTTCTGGAAATTCGAGTTAACCAAAGAAACTGACGTAACAATTACCTTAGACCGGTTGAGTCAAAATGCCGATTTAGAACTGTACGACAAAGACGGAACTACTCTGATTTATAGTTCCAAAGAAAACGGGAAAAAACCAGAAGAAATTAGCAGTATTCTGGATAAAGGTACTTACTACATCAAGGTGAAACCCAACAGTGGCAGCAGTACCGACTACAAATTGAGCGTTTCTGGGAATACGAAAATAGGAGAACAGGACGACGCTTTGCCGGGTACTGATTTGGGAGAATTGGGAACTAAAAAAGTGACCAAACGAAACAAAGTAGGTTTTGAATCTTCCAAGAATATCCGCGATGTCGGTGATTTTTATAACTTCAGTTTGGCGGAAAGGAGCGATGTTAATATTACTCTGGACGGTTTGACTGGGGATGCTAATTTATCCTTGTTGGGAACTGACGGACGGCTGATAGATGAATCGCAGAAAAAAGGCAAGAGAAACGAAACTATCGACGCAATTTTGCAGCCGGGAAATTATTACATTGGCATCGAACCAAATGGAGGCAAGGTTAAAACTAACTACAATTTGGGAGTGACTGCAAATCCGGTCAATGATGACTTTAATAATATTGCCAATGCTAAACAATTGGGCAGTCTTGATTTGCAAGATAAGGTGGCAGAAAAGAACCGGGTTGGTTTCAAACAAGGTAGCCTTCGAGATGCCGGAGATTACTACGGTTTTAGCTTGAGCGAGAAAGCCAATGTTAACTTGTCTTTGGATGGCTTGAAGCAGGATGCTAATTTATTCTTGCTGGATGCTAAGGGCAAAGAAGTTGGTAAATCTACCGCCAAAGGCTCCAAGGCAGAAGGCATTGATCAGAAGCTGAAACCGGGAGATTATTATGTGGCTGTTTTCCCGGGTAAAAACGCCAAAACTGATTACGAATTAAGTTTGGGAGTTACCCGAGAAACTCTGGATTTATCGAGCCTAAAATTCCGGGCTTTAGATGTTAAAGATGGGTTGAATCCCGGAGAAAAAGTCAAGGTAAATTACCAGATCAATAATACTGGCAATATCAAGGCTGATGCTTTTGAAGTGGGCTTTTATTTGTCCGATGATGAAGGCATAGATAGCAGCGATCTGCTTCTGGGGACGGCCAAGGTCAAGTCTCTTTCCGGTGGCAAAAATACTAAGAAATTAAGCAAACAATTGACCTTGCCTGCCGGAGAGGACAAATTCTGGCAGGGAGCCGGTGACTATTATTTGGGCTTCGTTGTGGATAGCCAGGGGGCTATTGCCGAGGATAATGAACTGAATAATACTGCCAGTCAGAAGGTCAGTGTTGACATCCCCAACGATTTGAGTATCAGCAATTTGACAACTGATCGGGAAACGGTCAATCCTGGGGAGGAATTTAATGTCAGCTTAACGGTGGGTAATACTGGCGGTTCCACTGCGGATACTTTCCGAGTGGGCTATTATTTCTCCCAAGATAATAAAGTCACCACCAGCGACACCCTCCTGGGTACCGACACTGTTAAGAAGTTGGCGGGTAATACTACAACTAATCTGAGCAAGAAACTGACTTTGCCCAGTAGCGTCAGCGGCCTGACTGATTTTTATATTGGGGCGATCGCCGACGACCAAAACGCCTTCGTGGAAGTTAACGAAACCAACAACACGGCTAAGAAAGCATTATCTCTGGGGGCGGTACCCGACGACAGTGCCGGTGGCGAATTGAAAAATGCCCGGGACATTGGCGTTGTGGGCGAGAAAGCCCAGACCTTCTCGGACTTCGTGGGAGATTTCTTCGGAGTTTCCGACGACAACAACGACTATTACAAGCTCGAACTCGACCAGAAGAGCAATCTCAACCTGAGTTTGACCGGGTTGCGGTCTAATGCCAGCCTCTATTTGTTGGATAAAAACGGCTATAGCATTGAGAGTTCCACCCTTGATGGCAAGAAGAACGAGGCAATTTCCCATAAGTTGTTGCCGGGGACTTATTACGTTCAGGTGGAGAACTACAATGCCAACACGCCTTATAACTTGGAAATCTCGGCACCGGCTTTAAGCTATCCAGCACCGCAAATTACCGGGTGGAATTACGATACTGCCCTGGATATTGGTACCGCGAGCTCCACTGCGATCGCCAAAACCGAATATGTCGGCAACCCCCACGGTTTCTACGAGGACTTGAACGACTTCTACAAGTTCCAGGTGGACACCGACAGCACCGTTAAAATCGATTTGACGGGGTTGAGCGCCAATGCCGATCTATCTCTTTATGACAGCAAAGAATACTGGAGCGCCGAGTCGCATACTCTCAAGAATGCGGACGAAAACATTACCAAAAACTTGACTCCCGGTACTTATTTTATCGAGGTTAAGAGCGTTGACAATACCAACTACGACCTGCAACTCTCGGCAACTCCGCGAGTGGATACTGTGGGCAACGACTTTAGCGCGGCTTTGTCTCTCGGTACCCTTGGCAGCACCAGCCAGACGGAGTGGGTGGGGAATTTAGACACCGACGATTACTACAGCTTTACTCTCGCTGAAACCAGTACCGTCAACCTCGGTTTAACGGGAATGAACGGCAATGGCGACCTGTACCTGTACGACAGCGATCAAAACTGGATTGACAGTTCCTCTAATTATGATAATGCCGATGAGAGCATTAGCCGGGCTCTAGAACCGGGTACTTACTACGTCCAGGTAAACAGTTATTATGATACTGGTGCAGATTACAACCTAACTGCATCGGCGACGGCTATTGTTGACACGGCAGGCAACACCTTTGAAACCGCCCGAAATTTGGGGGCTATTAGCACTGCTCAAACGATTCCCGAGTGGGTGGGCAACCTTGACGACTACGACTATTATCAATTCACCATCAGCCCCAACAGTTCCGTCAGCTTGAATTTGAGCGGTTTGGCTGCCGATGCTAATTTGTACCTGTACGACAGCGAGCAAAATTGGCTCAATAGTTCGGAAAACAGCGACACCACTGACGATACTATTACCGCGAGTTTGGGCGGCGGTACTTATTACGCCTTAGTCCAGCAGTGGAGCGACAACACCAACTACAACTTCACTTTGTCCGCCACCCCGCTGACCTACTCGCCGGCGAACCTCGTGGGCAACACCGAGCCTCAAACCAAGAATATCGGCGCTTTGGGTGCGACGCAAACGTTTACCGATTTTGTCGGCAGTCAATACGGCATCGAGAGCGACAAGGAAGACTTCTACCAGTTCACCCTCGCCGAAGATGCCACCGTCAGCCTCAGCCTCGGCGGTTTGAGCGCCAACGCCGACTTGACCTTGCATAATAGCGAAGGTTATTGGGTAGCTAGTTCGAGCAATTTCACGACTGTTGCCGAGGCGATTACTCAAAACCTGGTAGCCGGTACTTACACTGTCCAAGTTAACAGCGTTGAGGATGCCAGCACCGGTTACAACTTGCAACTCTCGGCCATAGCGCATCCAGACGGGGCGGGCGAAACTTTCGACACGGCGCGATCGGTGGATATCTTGACCGGGGAAAACGTTAACGATTGGGTCGGGGATATCGACGAATACGACTACTACCAGTTCACCCTCGATGCCAACCGCACGATTAACGTTCAATTGTCCGGTTTGAGTCAGAGTGCCGCCCTGCAGCTTTACGACTCCAGCGGCAGTTCGGTCTATTATGACATCGACGATGACTATATCAACTCTTACGTCGATGTGGCACCGGGCGAGACGGGTTCTATTTCTGCCCTTCTGGGGCCGGACACTTATTTTGTCTCGGTCAGCGGCTACTACAGCACCGGCGACGGGACGAATTACGACTTGCATTTTTCCGCCGTCTAAACATTGCTTCATTGAGTTTGGGACTGCTGGCATCGACTCACTGAGCTTTTGCTAAACCCCCCTCCTCCTCGACTCCCCGAGGTGGTTGGGGGGAAGCCTATGGGTTGCACGACATTAAATCAACCGTGAAAATACTGAGATAAAGTCCTTTGCAAATCCCGCCACCCCCAATGTGAATTTTTGTAAAAAATCGCGTAAAATTGATGAAGTTCTCCCCATCCCAATAGTGGTGGATGTTTCCCGTATATTTTAGTTCCGCATCAGTCTGGATTCCACCGGACAACACCACCGTTATTCGCCGGCAACGGACATCGACGCGATCGCCCAAACATTATTTGTAAAAACGGGTTGCCTTTCCGTAAATTCGTGCTAGGATTGTGGTGTCATCATGAATTGTCCACCCAATCGCCATCGAAGGGGGGATTGACTATCAGTTCAACCGTTCCTCAGCAGTTGTGATCCGAAAGTGCCGGCTGTCCCTATTTTTTGTAGTTCTTCAAATTTGAGACTTTTCCACGCGGCAGATCAGTTAAATGGCGACTGAATTTCCGGGGCAATGTGGTGGTATTTTATGGTCAAAATTCGGGAGAAAAAAATTAATTATGGCATACGACACCATAGAAGATGCGTTAAATATAGGTGTCATCGGACTAGAACCGACGGAAACGAACGATCGCATCGGTTTTAGAGAAGATGGCAGACGCGAACGCAACGACTACTACCAATTCACGATTGAAGAGGAAAGTGACTTCAACTTGACCCTCGACAATCTCGAAGACAACGCCAACGTCCAAATCTTAGATAGCGACGGTTCGGTCATGTTTCGGTCCAACGAACCGGGCCGGCGACGGGAAACCATCGATACCGACCTCGAACCCGGAACCTACTTCGTGCGGGTGCTGCAACAAGGGCGATCGCAAACGGACTATCGGCTGAGTCTCAATGCCGATCCCATCACCGACACCGACGGCAAGGCTCCCGGTACTGACCTGGGAATCCTCGACCCCCTGGGAGAATCCATCGAAGTCAGCGATGAAATTGGTTTCACCCAGGGCGACGGACGGGACGAAAACGACTATTTCAGCTTTAGCTTAGAGGAAAATAGCGATGTCAGCCTCAAGCTCGACCAGCTCAGACGAGATGCCAACGTCGAAATCTTAGACGGCGATGGAGAAACCGTCCTCTGGCAATCCATGGAGCGCGGGCGGCAGGAAGAAACAATAAACGCCATCTTGAACCAAGGCGATTACGTGGTGCGGGTGTCGCCCCGAGGTTCAGCCCGAACCCAATATCGCCTGGACTTGAGCGCCGACGAAGTGCTGCCCCCCGAAGAACTCCCCGGCACCGAGGTCGGAGATCTGACCGCTACCGAAGAGCCCTTTGTCATGGTCGAGGACATCGGTTTCGGTCGGGGGAAGCGGCGCAACCAAAAGGACTACTACAGCTTTGAGGTGAGCCAAGACGCCTCCTTCTACGCCAACCTAGACCAACTCGAGCGCGATGCCGATCTGTTCCTGTACGAATACGATCCCAGCAAGGGCAAAAGTGGAAAACTCGGCTCCCTCATGGCCCGCTCTCGCACCAAGGGCAACAAACCGGAAACCCTGAGCGAGTTCTTAGAAGAGGGGGACTATGCGATCCAAGTGCGCCCCAAAGGTGCGGCCAAGACCAACTACCGACTGGAACTCGACGCCCAGATCGATGTGGATGACGCCCCGACATTGGAAACAGCCAAAGACTTGGGCGAGTTGGAACCCGACCCGGTCAACGAAAAAGAGAGTGTCGGGACCTTGACGGGCGATCGCTTCCGAGATCAAGCCGACTGGTACAAATTCACCCTCAGCGCCGAGAAAAACGTCGATTTGACCTTGGACGAACTGCGGGTCAACGCGGCAGATGCCGAGATTTACGACGGCGACGGCGAAATGCTCCACCGATCCAAAAGAGAAGGCCGGAGGTCGGAAGCCATCAACGAAACCTTCGATGCTGGCACCTATTACGTCAAAGTCGTCGCCAAAGGCAGCGGCAACACCGACTATCGCCTCAGCCTGAGCGCCGAGGAACCCATCGATAACTATGACGTCTTCGAGCTCGGCGACCTGAGCAGTGTCGCAGAAACGAGCAACAACGACAACGTCGGCCAGGAACGGAGTGGCGTTCGCAACGAGTTAGATGTCTACAACTTCACCCTCAGCGAGAACACCGACTTCGCCGCCACCCTCGACCAAATCACCCAAAACGTCAACCTGGCAGTGTACAGGGGCGTTTTCGACCCGGAAGACAAAAGGGGCAGACCCGTTTACGTTTCCCGGGAAAAGGGACGCAGCGAAGAACTCATCGGCCAAGTCTTGGAACCCGGTGATTACCACTTGCGAGTCCTGCCCGTCGGCAACGCCGAGACCCGGTATCGTCTGGGTATAGAAACCGAGGCGGCTGGTGGAGGCACTGAAGTTTTTGAAGTCGGTTCTTTGGGCGACTTGAAAAATAACGAGTACAAAGAACGGGAGAAAATCGGCTTCGGCCGGGGGGGAAGCCGGAACACCACCGACTCCTACAACTTCAGCTTGGATGCCAAAAGCGACTTCACCCTCACCCTCGACGAAATCCGGCGGGATGCCAACGTGATGGTGCTCGATAGCGAGGGCGAAATGGTTCTGACCGGTTTCAACCCCGGCCGAGCCCCAGAATTTCTGACCGGAACTCTCGAAGCCGGGGACTACACCGCCCAAGTCTTCCCCGTCGGCAACGCCAAAACCGGCTATTTCCTGACCATGAACGCCGAGCCCGCCGACGACGAACCCATCGACGACGAACCCATCGACGACGAACCCATCGACGACGAGCCCATCGACGACGATCCGATTATCGGAGAAGACCCCGACGGCACCGTGCAAACGGCTACGGACTTGGGTGGCGATCCGCTCACTCAAAGTGGCGAAATCGGCTTCACTGAAGACGGAGTGGCCGACGAAAGCGACTACTATAAATTCACCCTCGACGAAGCCGATGATGTCCAGATCATTCTGGGCGATCTGAAGCAGAATGCCAACTTGGAACTGTTGGATGACAGCGGTAGCCCGCTCTTTTCTTCTTCCAACTCCGGCAGCGACAGCGAAATCATTTCATCGAGTTTGGATGCCGGCGACTATTACCTGCGGGTTTATGCCGTGGGCAGCAGCCAGACGGATTACACAATTAGCTTTTTCTAAGGTTTCTCTCGGCTGACAATAAACCCTCCTATAAAACCGAGATCAAGATTTATTTTTTAGAGCTTTTTCTCGATTTTTAGGAGGTAATATCCGCGAGAAAAGACCCCAAAATTGTGGGTTCACAACTTACCGAACGGAGAAAATTATGAGCGACAAAAAAAGCAGTATAACCAACATCGTTGATCGCGCGGGAGGGTTAAATCCCGACGTTGTAGATGTCACCATCGTCCCCGGAGATAACGTTAAATTTGACATTACGGCAACCGTGCCGAGAAGGTCAACCCGGTCCCAACTCGACCTGGTTTTTCTCTCCGATTTGTCCGGTTCGTTTTCTGATGACTTGCCGGTGTTGCGGGATTTGATTCCGGACTTGGTTTCCGAAGTTCGAGACATTCAACCCGACAGTCAATTTGGCCTGGCTTCCTTCATCGACAAACCCCAATATCCCTTGGGTGACTTCGGCGATTATGTATACCGTACCGAACAAGCCGTAACCGACTCGATCTCCGATTTCCAGACGGCGATGAATGGTTTGAAAATCGGCAATGGTTGGGACCTACCGGAGGCTCAACTCGAGGGACTGATGCAGGTGGCCCTCCGGGAAAAAGAGGTGGGCTACCGCAATAACTCCCGTCGGGTTGTGGTTCTTTCTACAGATGCCAAGTACCATCAAGCCGGAGATGGAAAATCGGCAAGTATCATCACCGCCAATAACGGCGATATCGTCCTCGATGGCGACCCGGCAGGAACCGGAGAAGATTACCCGGGTATCAACCAAGTCAAGGCGGCGTTACAAGAAGCCGGTATCGTGCCGATTTTTGCCGTCACCGGCGACCAGACCCGAACCTACGAACAACTCGTCGATGAACTGGGATTTGGGACGGTCGAAACCTTGAGTCGGGATAGCTCCAACTTAGTTGAAGTCGTAACCAGCGGCTTGGAAAAAGTGTTGAGCGATTTGACGATGGTCGCTCAGAGCGATGAGTTTGGCTACGTTCAAAGCATCAACCCGGTGCAGTATACAGACGTTAAAGGTGGGGAAAGTCGGACCTTTGAGGTGGAACTCGGAACCACAGATCTGACGACCCGAAAAGATAGCCTGTCCTTGGAGGTTTTGGGATACGGCGAAACCACGGTCAACGTCAAACCCCTTGACCTCCCAGATCGGGTTGTTGAGGACGAAATTAATATTGGCGACCTCAGCAAGGGGAAAACAAAATACCGCAACACCGACGAAATCGGCTTTATCGAGGGCGGCTACCGCGACTTGCAAGATCTGTATAAATTCACCCTCAGCGCCGAGTGCGAGGTGAACCTCACCCTCGACCAACTCAAGCGCAACGCCGACGTGGAGATTCTCGATGCCGATGGCAGTACGGTGCTATTTAACTCTACCGAAGCCAACCGCAGGCGGGAGGAGATTACTGAAAACTTAGAAAGCGGCACCTACTATATCCGAGTGTATCCCGAGGGGAGCGATCGCACCCGATATCGCCTGGCCGTCAGCGCCGAAGCCCTGACGGACGAAATCGACTCCACCGCCACGGCCAAAGACCTGGGTGTCATCGGCTCGGAAGAAGTCAGCGAAATTAACGAAATTGGCTTCGGCCGGGGCAAGAACCGGGACGAACAAGACTACTTCAAATTCAGCGTCGCCGGAAAGAGCGAATTTTTCCTCACCCTCGACCAACTCAAGGGCAACGCCGACGTGGAAATCTTGGACAAAGACGGCGAAACCGTCCTGTTCCAGTCCTTCAACGACCGTCGCCGAGCCGAAAAGATCAGCGAAGTTTTCGAGTCCGGCGATTATTACGTGCGGGTTTTCCCCAAAGGCAACGCCCGGACGGACTATCGCCTGGGCTTGAGTGCGAGCCCCTTCATCGAATACCCGGATACCCCGCCGGGCATCTTTCTCGGGGAAGTGAGCGAAGGGAACCCCGTCCGCGCCAGCGATGATGTCGGTCGTGCCACGGCTAACTCCCGCAACACCGTGGACTGGTACAGCTTCACCCTCTCGGAAGAAAGCGATGTCAACCTGACCCTGGACCGACTGAGAGCCGATCTGAACGTCGCGATTTACGACGAAGATGGCGAGGAGTTGGTCGAGGAGGGCAACAACAAAGGTCGCAAAGCCGAAAAGCTGGAGTTGGAGGGCCTCGAAGCCGGAACCTACACCGTCAAAGTCACCCCCAACGGCAATGCCCGGAGCAACTACCGGTTGGGTATCACGGCGGCTCTGCCCTACGTTGACGACTATCCTACCCCGGAAGAAGCCTACGATTTCGGCGCGATCGCCGATGATGAGAAAAAGGTCTTCAACAACGAAATGGGCCGCACCGAGGGGCGTTCCGGTCGGGACCAAGAAGACTGGACCCGCTTTGAACTCACCGAAGATGGCTCCGTCAGCATCGACCTCGGGCGCCTGCGGCAGAACATCGACATGATCCTGTACGAGGACGATGGCACGAGCGTGATGAATCGAGCCAATGAAAGGGGCCGGAAAAACGAAAATATCAACACCTTTTTGGACGCCGGCACTTATTACGTCAAGGTCTTGCCCAAGGGCAACGCCCGCAGCGATTATCGCCTGACGGTCAATACCGGGGATATCGATGCCGTTGATGAGTTCGAGGTCGGCGACCTGCTCTCCCTCGATGACGGCTACAGCAATAATAACCGCATCGGTTTTACCTCCAGCGGTATCCGCAACACCATCGATCGCTACATCTTCACTGTCGGCGAAGAAAGCGATGTTGATTTTACCCTGAGCCAACTGCGGGGGGATGCCAACATCACCTTGTACGAGAGCAATGGAACCCTGTTGCGCGACTCGACGAACCCTGGTCGCCAAGAGGACGAGATTAGTGACACTCTAGAACCCGGCACCTATTTCCTGGAAGTCGAACCCCAGGGGACTGCGAAAACTCCCTATTTGCTGGATATTTTTGCCAGCAGCGACGCAGCCGACACAGATGGCTTTCCGCCGGGAAATGACATCGGGGAACTCGCGGAAGATTACAGCAAGATCGATACGGTCGGCTTCGGCAACGGCAGCAGCCGCGACCAGGTGGACTACTACAGTTTTAGCCTCAGCGAAGAGAAGCGAGTCAGCATCAGCCTGGAAAACCTGAGCGCCAATATCAATCTGGAACTGCGCGACAGTTCGGATAGTGTGCTTTACAGCTCTCGCAACGGTGGCAAGGCAGACGAAAACATCGAAGAAGACTTGGAACGGGGCACCTACTACATCCGGGTCGAACCCCAAGGCAGCGCTCGCGGGAATTACACCCTCAAAGTTGGCGGTGGCATGGAGGAACTCACCGACCCGGACGGCGGCCGGCCACCCGAAAATGTCAACGATATCGGCGTCCTGGGTGACTACAGCGACAGCGACTCCATCGGCTTCCGAGAAAGCGGTTATCGCGATGTCAACGACTACCGCAAGTTCACCTTAACCAAGGAAAGTACCGTTGACATCAACCTGACAAACCTGAAAGCCAACGCCGACCTCGAGTTAATCGACAGCGACGGTCGCACCTTGCTCCAGCGTTCTGCCAAAGGGGGAAGCCTCAACGAAAATATCAACGAAACCTTAGACCAGGGCGACTATTATCTGCGGGTTTTGCCCAAGGGAGCAGCCAAGACCAGCTACGATCTGAACATGAGCGCCGGTGCCATCACGGAAGTCGCCGACGACACCGCACCGGGAATCGACCTAGGTACCGCGGGAGACGATCCCCTCACCAAAGGCGGTCTGATCGGCTTTACGGAAGGGGGCAAAGTTGACACCCATGACTATTACAACTTTGTTTTAGACACCGGCGGTTTCGTCAACATTACCCTCGACGGCTTGAGCGGCAATGCCAACCTGGAACTGTACGACAGCAAAGGACGGGAACTGCTGGGCAGTTCCACCAATTCCGGCACCAGTAGCGAGGAGATTCAAACGTTCTTGAGTCCCGATACCTACGTCGTCAAAGTCTTGGGTCAAGGCAGTCAAACGCCTTACGATCTGAGCGTTTCCGCTTAGTTTTCGGGTAACGGTCGGGGGTAGGAACAGACCCCCGACCGTCCCAGGACTGGCAAAATACCCGCCCCCTTTTTGGGGTCAAACCTGGCGGTAGGGGGCGCGATCGCGCCCCCTACCTTTTCACGGGCCATCCAACCCGGTGAAAAAGCTGTTACGACCGGAGAAATTATCATGCCATTCGACCCTCAAAAACAGAAAATCATTAACCTGGGAGCGATCGGCGAAGATCCAAAAACAAGATCCGACCAAGTGGGGTTTTCTAAAGGCAAGAGAAGGGACGAAGAAGACTGGTTTAAATTTACCTTGAGAAAGGAGGGAAACTTCAACCTCGACCTGGATAGTCTGACACAAAATGCCGATGTCTTTTTGTATGACGGCGATCGGGAAACGATTCTCGACCAGGGCAACAAAACCGGTCTGGAACCGGAGAAAATTGACCGGCCCCTAGAGGCCGGGACTTACTTCCTGAAAGTCGTTCCTTTTGGGAGCGATCGCACCGAATATCGCCTCAGCCTCAACGCTTTACTCGGGAACGAAGATTATGGAACTTTAGCCCAAGCAAAACGATTAATCTTATCAAAAGAGCAGAAACAGTTCCCCAACGAAATTGGGTTTGAAGTCGATGGCATTCGCGACCAAAATGACTACTATAAATTTACCCTCAAGAACCAGCGAGATGTCAACATCAACCTGGGTGGACTCAAGCAAAATGCAGATTTAGAGTTATTGGATGGCACGGGAAGCCTGCTATTTAACTCCAATAATTCGGGTCAGCAACTCGAAAATATTAACGTGATTTTAGACCCGGATACATATTACATTCGGGTGAAACCATTTTCGAGCGATCGCACCGAATACATCCTCAGCGCCACGGCCCAACCTTTCGGAGAAGCCGACGACCAACTGCCGGGGAAAGACTGGGGAATACTCAAGTCCCGAAAACGGAGATCAGATCGCATCGGTTTCGGTTCCGGTAACAACACTGATGAATCGGATTATTATAAGTTTACCATCGAAGAAGAGAGCCAATTAAACGTCACCCTCAATCCCGAGACTGCCAATGCCGATTTGGAACTCTACGGCTTCGATGCCGACCAGAACATCGTCCGCATCTTCAGTTCTGACAACCGTGGCACTGCCATTGACGAACTCAATCCCATTTTGGACGCTGGCGATTATTTCGTCCGGGTTAAAAAAGTGGGCAATAACCGAACTAAATACAATCTTAATTTGTTCGTAGATCCCGACATTAAAGATGAGGATGGGGACATTCCGGGACAACCTTTAGCAGAGGTAGCGATCGACCCCACCAAAGCCTTGGATGCCAACGATCCGACCACCCAGAAAACCTTCACTAAAAAAGATAAAATTGGATTCGGTGGCGAAGATAACCGCGATCTCAACGATTACTACAGCTTCACACTGCTGGAAAAAGGCGATATTAACATCACACTTGATGAATTAACAGCCAATGCCAACCTAGAATTGCTCGATAGTGCGGGTACAGTCCAAGACAGCAGTACGAAAGGCCGCAACAATTCTGAACAGATCCAAGAAGTCTTAGGGCCGGGTACTTATTACATCCGCGTCTTCCCTAATAATCAAGATCGAACGAAATACAAACTCCGCCTCAGCGCCAATCTCGCCGAAGACGACTATTCCAACCGGCAAAAAGCCAAACAACTCGGTAGCCTCGACGCGCAAGACCGAATTTTAGAGCGCAATCAAATCGGTTTTAGAGAAGGTAGTTTCAAAGACAACAACGATTTTTATCAGTTTAGCATCGACGAAACCAGCGGCTTCAACCTGAAGCTAGACGGACTCACCGCCAACGCCGACGTATATCTCTTCGATAGCGAATTAAATGAAAAGGCGAGGAGCCGCAAAGGGGGGGCGAAAGCAGAGGAAATTACCGAAGAATTGGAACCGGGAGATTACTTTGTGAGCGTGGTTCCCGCACGCCGCAGGGGCGGTACGACATATCAGTTAGATCTCGAAGCACAATCGGTGAGGGAACTCGACCCCGATCGCACCCCGTCAACGGCACAATCCCTCGGCGTTCTCGAAAATTTCCGCAACAGAGATAGGATTGGCTTTACCAAACTCGGCGTAGAAGACTCGACCGACTTTTACAGTTTTGAACTGGAAGGAAAGAGCGACTTTGACTTAAAAATAAATCAAATTAACGGCCTGCTGGAAGCCCAGTTGTTTTCGGCGGACGACCTGGGAAACTTGATCGCAGAGCCGATTTTAGAACGAAAGACTCGGAAACCTTTCTCGACGAGCGAAACGTTAAATCCCGGCACCTACTACTTGAAAATTGAGGGCAATCAGACCCCATACAATCTGAACATGAGGGCGCGACCGTTTGAACCGCTGCTGGGGTTTGAAGAAACGGAAACCACCGTCCCAGAGGGGGATCTCGACCCGATGGGAGAGCGGACGATCCAAACCCTGGAATATGCCGTGAAGTTGAGCGAAGCCAGCACCAAGACGATCACAGTTGATTATGCGATCGTCGATCGCCAAGCCACCCGGGGAGAGGATTATAATGTCAGTTCGCCGACGGGGACTTTGACTTTTTCCCCCGGGGAAATTAGCCAAACTATACCAGTGGAAATTTTGGGGGATATCGCCCCCGAAAAAGATGAATTGCTATTGCTCAAACTGAACAATGCAGTTAACGGTAAACTCGACAAATCTAGAACAGCTAAAATTAATATCGCCAACGACGATTTTCCCGGAATCTCCATCGGCGATGTCAGCATCGAGGAAGGGAACAGCGGCACTCAGGACGCGGTATTTACCGTCAGTATGGATCGCCCGAGCGATGAGAGGGTGAGGGTCAACTATGCCACGAAAAACGGAACCGCCAAAGCGAACGACTACACCCGCACCCGGGGTCAGCTCACATTTCGGCCGGGGGAAACGACCCAAGAAATTAAAGTGCCCGTCAAAGGCGATCGCAACATAGAGGAAGACGAAACCTTTTTGGTGAACCTAAAAAATGCCAAAGGTGCCACCCTAGCCAACTCGGAAGCGACGGGGACTATCGTTGACAACGATTTTCCCGTGCTATCCATCGGCGATGTAAGTTTACCCGAAGGCGACCTAGACCCGATGACGGGAGAGTCCGCGATCGCAAATTTTGAGTTTCCGGTGACTCTCTCCGAACCCACCAGCAAAACGGTGATGGTCAATTATACGATTAAAGGGCGTCAGGCCAATTTGGGAGAAGATTATGATGGACCCGCCAGCGGTACGGTAATATTTGCCCCCAGGGAAACGAAACAAACAATAGCCGTACCGGTGATCGGGGATGAGGTTGTAGAAGCCGATGAAACCTTTGTGATCCAACTCGATGCACCCGTTAATGGCCGATTTAAAAATCCCAAAGATAGGCAGGGGACGGGGACGATACTGAATGATGAATTGCCTCAAGTGACGATTGAAGATGTCAGCATCGAGGAAGGGAACAGCGGCACTCAGGACGCGGTATTTACCGTCAGTATGGATCGCCCGAGCGATGAGAGGGTGAGGGTCAACTATGCCACGAAAAACGGAACCGCCAAAGCGAACGACTACACCCGCACCCGGGGTCAGCTCACATTTCGGCCGGGGGAAACGACCCAAGAAATTAAAGTGCCCGTCAAAGGCGATCGCAACATAGAGGAAGACGAAACCTTTTTGGTGAACCTAAAAAATGCCAAAGGTGCCACCCTAGCCAACTCGGAAGCGACGGGGACTATCGTTGACAACGATTTTCCTATGCTATCCATCGGTGATGGGGAGATTGAAGAAGGGCAAAGCGGTGTCGGGACTCTCAATTTCCCCGTCACTTTAAATCGTCCCGGATTCAAAACCTTAACGGTCGATTATGCCACCATCGACGATCGCGGCACCGCCACTGCCAACACCGACTACACCGCCACCAGCGGTCAGCTTTCCTTTGCCCCCGGGGAAACGGAAAAAACGATTCCCGTGGAGGTTTTGGGAGATGAAGCGGTCGAAAATGACGAACAGTTTTTCGTGGATTTAAGCAACATCGTCAACGGCAATTTGAAGGGAACCGCACGCGATCGCCGGGGTGAAGGAACCATAATTAACGACGACGTGCCGACCATTGACATTGCCGATGCTGTGGTGCTTGAAGGGGACAACCGACTCCAAATCGCCGTATTCGACGTCAGTCTTGATCGCCCCGCCAACCGAAGCGTTAAAGTGCGGTATTCCACAGAAAACGAGACTGCAACCCGGCCAGACTACAGTCCCAAGAGCGATATTCTGACGATTCCCAAAGGCGAGACCACTGCCCCCATCAGGATACGCATTAGCGGCGATCAAAATATCGAGCCGGACGAAACCTTTGGACTCCAACTTTTCCGGCCCCAAAATGGCGTTCTGGCGGGGGACAAAGCGGAACTCCAAGCCACCGGTATTATTCTCGACAACGACGATCCTTTAACCGGCGATCGCGACGTGATGTCAGGCACTCCCGAGGCGGATATTTTTGAACTCGGAACCGCCCAAGGGTCCTTATACGCCGAAAACGGGAACGGTGACTATGCGGTGATCCTCAACTTCGATCCAACGCAAGATACGATCCAACTCCACGGGAGTCCCGGCGACTATCAACTGGTTCCCAATGCTGCGGTAGGACTCATTGACGGTACGGCGATCTACCGGGGAGAAAGCGGAGAAGAATTAATTGGCCTGGTCAAAGACGGCGATTCTCTTAGTTTGGAGAGCGGCTTTAGTTTCGTATAACTTCCGGCCCGAGTCAACCTTCCCCGAGTGCGTCGCGAATGGCGCACTTTTTTCGGGTTTCGGCGAGGAACAGCACCTCAGCCGGCGATCGACTGTGATTCTCGATACCCAGTTGCGGGGATTAATCGGTAGCATAAAACAATGAAACAATGAGGAGAGTCACACTATGCTGGAAGCCTACCGTCAACACGCCGCCGAACGAGCAAAATTGGGCATCCCCCCCCTGCCCCTGACCGCCGAGCAGACTTCGGAACTGTGCGAACTGCTCAAACGCCCCCCCGAAGGGGAAAAAGAGTTCCTGTTGGACCTATTGCGCGATCGCGTCCCCCCCGGTGTCGATGAAGCCGCCTACGTCAAAGCCGGGTTTCTAACTGCCGTCGCCAAACGGGAAATCGAGTGCCCCCTCATCTGTCCCCAAGGCGCCGTAGACCTCCTGGGCACAATGGTCGGCGGCTACAACGTCCAATCCCTGGTCGGCTTCCTGAAGTCCTCCGACTCCAACATCGCCAGCGAAGCGGCCACGGCCCTGAGCAAAATCACCCTGGTCTTTGACACCTTCAACGACGTCTTCGGCCTCTCCGACGTCAACCCCTACGCCAAACAAATCCTGGATGCCTGGGCCAACGCCGCCTGGTTCATCCGCAACCCCAAAGTCCCCAAAGCCATCACCGTCACCGTCTTCAAAGTCCCCGGCGAAACCAACACCGACGACCTCTCCCCCGCCCCCCACGCCACCACCCGCCCGGACATCCCCCTCCACGCCTTAGCCATGCTGGAGTCCCGGATGCCCGAAGGCATCGAAACCATCGCCCAACTCAAACAGAAGGGCCACCCCGTCGCCTACGTCGGGGACGTGGTGGGCACCGGTTCCTCCCGGAAATCCGCCATCAACTCCGTCCTCTGGCACATCGGCGAAGACATCCCCTTCGTCCCCAACAAGCGGCGCGGCGGCTACATCCTCGGCGGCAAAATTGCCCCCATCTTCTTCAACACCGCCGAAGACTCCGGCGCCTTCCCCATCGAGTGCGATGTCAGCAAAATGGAAACCGGGGACGTGATCACCATCCACCCCTACAAGGGCGAAATCACCAACGAAGCGGGCGAAGTGATTTCCACCTTCACCCTCAAACCGGAAACCATCTTAGACGAGGTAAGAGCCGGAGGCCGGATTCCCCTGCTCATCGGCCGCAGCCTCACCGACAAAACCCGCGAAGAAATGGGTCTGTCGGCCAGCGAACTGTTCACCCGCCCCTCCATGCCGGAAGACACCGGCAAAGGCTTCACCCTGGCCCAGAAAATGGTCGGAAAAGCCTGCGGACTGCCGGGGGTGCGTCCGGGCACCTCCTGCGAACCGATCATGACCACCGTGGGCTCCCAGGATACCACCGGGCCGATGACCCAGGACGAACTGAAAGAACTCGCCTGCCTGGGCTTCTCCGCCGACCTGACGATGCAGAGTTTCTGCCACACGGCGGCCTATCCCAAACCCGTGGACATCAAAACCCACAAGCAACTCCCCGACTTCTTCGCCACCCGCGGCGGCGTGGCGTTGCGTCCCGGAGACGGCATCATCCACTCCTGGCTGAACCGGATGCTGCTGCCGGACACGGTGGGCACCGGGGGCGACTCCCACACCCGCTTCCCCCTGGGGATTTCCTTCCCCGCCGGTTCCGGGTTGGTGGCTTTCGCCGCCGCCCTGGGGGTGATGCCGCTGGATATGCCGGAATCCGTTTTGGTGCGGTTCACGGGCAAATTGCAACCCGGCGTCACGTTGCGGGATATCGTCAACGCGATTCCCTGGGTGGCGATGCAGGAAGGGAAATTGACCGTCGGCAAGGAGAACAAGCAGAACCTGTTCAACGGCCGGGTGATGGAGATGGAAGGCCTGCCGGATTTGAAGGTGGAACAGGCCTTCGAGTTGACGGACGCCACGGCGGAGCGCTCCTGTGCCGGATGTACGATCAAGTTGGGGACGGAGACGGTTGCGGAGTATTTGCGATCGAATATCACCCTGATGCGGAATATGATTGCCCGGGGATATCAGGACGCCCGCACCCTCGCCCGCCGCATCGCCAAGATGGAACAGTGGTTGGCGAATCCGGAATTGATGGAGGCGGATAAAGATGCGGAATACGCCGACATTTTGGAAGTGAATTTGGACGAGATCAAAGAGCCCATCGTCGCGGCGCCCAACGACCCGGATAACGTCAAGTTGATGTCCGAGTGTGAGGGTGACAAAATCGACGAGGTGTTCATCGGTTCCTGCATGACCAATATCGGCCACTACCGCGCCGCCGCCAAGGTGTTGGAAGGGGCGGGCCCGGTGAAAGTGCGCCTGTGGATTTGCCCCCCCACCCGCATGGATGAAAAGCAACTCCGGGAAGAGGGCGTTTACGGCACGTTTGCGGCGGCAGGCGCCCGGACGGAGATGCCGGGATGTTCCCTGTGCATGGGCAACCAGGCGCGGGTGGAAGACAACGCCACGGTGTTCTCGACCTCGACGCGCAACTTCAACAACCGCATGGGTAAGGGTGCGCGGGTGTACCTGGGTTCGGCCGAACTGGCGGCGGTTTGTGCGCTGTTGGGTCGCATTCCTTCGGTGGAGGAATACATGGCGATTATCACTGAAAAACTCGACCCGTTCGCGGCGGATCTTTACCGCTATTTGAACTTCGATCAGATCGAAGGTTTCGAGGATGAAGGCCGGGTAATTCCGCTGGATCAGATGCCCAAGATCGACGAGATTTTGGGGATTCCGGCGAATGCGTTGAGCAACTAAGTTGAAGACCAAAACCGCTTGGGAATTAATTCCCAAGCTAATAGCAAAAATCCTCTGAAGAGGATTGGGAAAGTCAGTTGTGTAGGGTGCGTTCCCACTCATCCCTCATCGTTAGAGTGGGTGGGTGAGGGTAGGGAACGCACCAACAATTGACCCGTATAAATCTTTCATCTCACGATCCGGAGACTCGCAAGTTGACCGAGTTTGCCTCATCTTGATATAATCAAGACAGTCAATGAGTCTGGGAAAATCTAAAACTTGATTATTCTGTGTACCCACAATAAAGGTGGAGTAGGTAAAACTACGTTGGCTGTCCATGTAGCAGGTGTATTGATCAATCGGGGAGACAGCGTACTCCTCGTTGATTGTGACGATCAAACCGACCTTTGGCAATTTTTTGCGGGGGACGAGAGTTCACCCAATCAATATGATTCATACTCTCTGGTTGATAGCGGAAGTAGTACCGTTATTTATAATGAAGAACGTAAATCAGTTAAAAAACAAGCTCAATCTTACAGTCATATTGTTTTAGACATAAAATCCCCTAAAAGCCATACGGTTAGAGCAATTGTTGGAAACGATCCGGATTTAATTTTAATCCCTATCAACACATCTCAAACGAAAAGAGCGCTTCAACAAATTCCTCGGATGCTAGATCTGATCTCTCAGCTCAGATCTACAGCCGGTTATATTGCACAAGTATCAATCGTACCTTTGGGTATACCCAGGGAATTAGTAGAGATAGAATTATCTAAAATCAAAGCCGATGAAAAAAACCAATTTTGTCAGATCGCTCTTCCAATGGAAAATCTACAAGAGGAAATGCAAACGGCTCTTTATGAAGACAGACAGTATATTTGGGAATATGAAAATCACGAAAATTTATATGACTATTTTTCCGATTTATTAAACATTGACTTAATTAGAGGATATAAGCATGACTAAAAACAATCAAAACCAAACTGATTCAAATATCAAAAGTGCAATTGATAAAGGAATGATGGAGTTCAAGCAAGAAAAACACAACAAGCTCCAAGATAAAATTCCCTATAAATTGACAAAATCAGAGGTAGATAAAATGAGTGAATTGGCTCAATTTGTGAGATGTAAAACCGAAAATTTTCCCAATTCTGCCATCAGTTACGTCCATTTTATGGATACAAAAATTAAGAAACAAGAAAATCAGGATTTGATAGATCAATGGAAAAACAGAAAATCACAAGAGTCTCAAAATTTTCAAGAAGAGTTAAAAGCAACTTTAGCCGATATTGGAAATTCAAGACTCAAACAAGAAAAATACAATAAGGATTTTCTGCCGACTCCAGATATAGATCAGAAGCTCCGAGAATTAGAGATGACTGACCAAGTAAATGAATGTATTTTTTGGGGTATCAAATTAATGTATGAAAACTTGATTGAAAATCCTCTCAAATCTTTGAAAAAAGCGGGTTAATCGAAAATATGAATCCTTTAGTACAGGGAATAATTGAATCTGAGCAAGCAGTCAAGCAAGATTTAGGGCGACGTTTTGCCGCTCACCTTGGTTTGAATCCAGGGCCACCCGGAAAAGATGGCGGAATTGATGGTTATGGGGTACTTGGTAACAAACAAATCTATTTTCAGTGCAAACTTTATCGTACTGCTTTAGATGCTTCGTTTACTGCTGATTTTTGTGGCAATTTAGGGATACACAATGCAGATATTGGCATTATGTTGTCAGGGATCGGTTATACCGCAGGATACTTAAACCGTTTACAAGAATTTAACAGAAATTATCCCAATATAACGACCCATCTTCTAAAGCTTGAAGATATTTTTTCAAAAACAGATATTTTCAAGAAAGCTCAACTAGATTTGCCAGAACTTCGAGATTTGAGCAATGGAGCATGGTATAAACTCAATCAATAAGGGGTGCTCCTGCACCAGCAGCCAAGAATTAAAATTTTGACAACTAAATTAGTACGCGAGAGTTTTCTTTTTTTGGGGTCCCAGTCATGAGTTATCAACGAAAAGCTTACGAATCATCGCTCAAAGCACATCAAAAACTTGTCGCCACTAAGTTGCTTGATGGCATCGAAAAATTATATGAAAACAAAGGGTCTGAAAGACGGTGGATTTGGGAATTGCTGCAAAATGCCAAAGATGTGGCCGATCGCAGCGTAAAAGTTGAAGTCGTTTTGCAAAATGATTCGGTCGAGTTTAAGCACAATGGCAATCCATTTTTGATGGATAATATAACCTATTTAATCGAACAAGTATCAACAAAAGATCGAGCCGAATCTGCCGAAGAACTGGTGGCGACGACGGGAAAATTTGGCACCGGCTTCATGACGACACATTTATTGTCGAAGAAAGTCGGTGTTTCCGGCGTGTTGGAAGACAAAGACGAAGACATCATTTATAAGCGGTTTAATCTCCAACTCGATCGCGAAGCCAAAACCCCCGATGAAATGACGGCTAAAGTGCAGCAATCTTATCAGGTATTTGGGGAGTTGGATGATAACGATTTATGTCCGGTATTAACAGACTATCAACCCAATCAAGATCTTGATACTGCTTTCAAATACGATCTAGATCGCGAAGGACTGAAGATTGCCAAGATTGGAATTGATGATTTACATAATGCTTTGGCTTACACTTTAGTTTTCATTCCCAAAATTGAATCGGTGACAGTTATCGATAAAATCGAGGAGACTCAAATCGTTTATGCGAGGGGGAGTGAAGAAAAACTCGGTGATGTCAAAATATCCGCGATCGCGATTCAAACTCATGAAAATGTAGAAGTCGTCAATATCGCTTCTGTTTCCAACGATAAAAATACAATTTTTGTCGCTGTTCCAGTCAAAAAAGTAGGGGAAAAGTGGATTTTAGATAAAATCAGTCTCGATACTCCGAGGCTATTTTGTGATTTTCCGCTAATCGGTTCGGAAGATTTTAGTTTTCCGGTCATTTTAAATAGTCCGATTTTCAATCCGAGCGAACCGAGAAACAGCGTTTTATTGGACGATCGCGACGATGAAAAACGCCATCTCAACAAGGAAATCTTTGAACAGGCTGTAGCACTGTATCGGAAACTTTTGGATCGTGTCAGCTTGAATTGGGGAAATGCTCATTTATTAGCCAATTCTGGAATGCCAAAAGACATCGATCAGGATTGGTACAAATCCAACATACAAACAGCCATCCGACAAGCCATTTTAGATACCCCCATTGTTGACAATCAAGAACGGGGTCGAATCCCCCTAAAAGATGCGTTAATCCCCTACCACCGAACTCCAGGCAAAGTTCTCAGAGTTTGGGAGTTGGGGTTGACATTGCATCCGGAAGAATTGCCAATAGAAGCACAGGTGTCAGATTGGTATGAATTTATTGATGGAGATTGGAAAAAAGATTTCGGAATCAATTTGCGTTTCGATTTGTCGAATTTGATTCAAAATATTTCGGCTCGGGAAAATTTGACGCAATTGGGAGAACAAATCAACAAAAACGAGTCGGAAACTCTGGATTGGTTGAATCAAGTCATTGAGTTCGCGATCGCGGATGAATCCAATAAATCCACCAAATTATTAGACAATTATCCCATCATTCCGAATCAATACGGTAATTTCAAGCGGTTTAGTGAATTATTCAAAGACGATCGCATCCCGGAAGAATTGAAATATGTCCTCAAAATTTTGGGACAAGATTGGAAAAATGATTTGGCACATTTAGAAATAAATTGCGATTTTTCTAAGCAATTGGATATCTATCAGGTTTCCAATAAAATTGATGCTGTCGTCAGAGACAATAATACGCCGTCATCAATCCGAAAAGCGGTTTACTACCTGATTAGCTGTTTTCCAAATCGGGAAGATTTAGACGATACGGCGATGGAGTTGAGAGATAAAATTTGGCAGTTTGCCAAAGATTTGGATGAGGCTGTACCGGAAAAGCGTCCCTTGAGTCGATACACTGCCAAACTTTGGAATGAGTGCGATCTCTGGTTGCTAAAAACGCTAGTATCGGATTTGGTAAAATTGGGAAATGTGGCAACTCTTAAAGGGATTTTATCTAAAACTTATGAAGAAGCTGTCACTTGGATTAGTGATTTTATCCAATTTTTAAATCGCGATGAAGATTGGCAGTTATTTTATCTTAAAAAGCGAGTATTACCGAATCAGGAGGGGAACTTTAAATGTGAGAGTGAAGTTAATTTCGATCAAAACATTCCTGAAGAAATCAAAGATGTTTTAAAAAAGCTGAGAATCAATTATAGAAAAAAATTGTTGGATAAAAATATCAAAGGCTTTGAAAATCATCAGCATAAACTCAGTGTTTCAAATGCTTCAGATGAAATCAACCAAATCATTCAACTTCCACAAGAGAAACCAAATCCAAGATTGAGAAGTGCAGTTTATGATTTGATTAGTTATTTGTCTAGTCCCAATGAAAGCGATCGCGAAACGATTTGGCGATTGGGAAAAACCATTTATGGTGAAGCCGTTCCGTCTTCAATTAAAATCATACCAGAATTAAAAGGTTTTAAGTGGGATGATTGCAATCAATGGATTGTAAAATCAATGATTGAAGACGTAGCCAGTAAAGTGAGTTTAAATGAATTGTCAAAAAGTATCAATCTCAGTTGGGAAGATGCGGTCAGCTATTTAGATGAATTGGTTGATTTTACTCGTCAATTGCCGAATCATATATCCTACTTTGCTAAAGATCAAAAAGTTTGGCCGAATCAAAATGGTGAGTTTTGTGAAAAGAAACTTGTCAAGAAGGATGGGGGTATTCCCGAAGAAATCAAAGAGATCGCCAACTGCTTAACCAAGAAAGACTGGGGAAGTGAACTGCTACTCAATCATGAAAACTTTAAGCGAACTCCAGAATTTTTTGATGAATCTGAAACAGAGACCATCGAGAATATAGCCAAAGAAATTGATGAAGCATTGGCCAAATATGAAGGCGATCGCAAAGATTATAACTTCGTTCATCCCGTCAAAATATTGCTTTCGTGGTCTGCATCTCAAGACAAAGAATTTATCAGAAAATGCTTTCCTTATTTCTTTGAACACAAAGCGCAGCTTTTATTAAACATTATTGGGGATGAGCGAATCAACGAGAACATTTTTGAACTGATCCAGACCGATCCGGAAAAATTAAGTGCGTTGACGAAGTTGGCGATCAATCCCAATATATCGGAATCCGACATCAATCAAATGTTGAATAACTTTGATGATTTTCGTAAACTGGAAGAGTTGAAACAAAAAGCCATAACTCCCGGTTCGGAAACGGAAGTCATCAGTTTATTGGAAGAGTTGGGTGTCGATTTGCAATCTTTGAAGCGATCCTTAAATGATACGGAGTCTGGCGTATCTAAACCGTCGCAGACTTCCTCAAGAAGTCGGCGGCGAACTTATCCCAGTAGTATCAGTTTCGATGATATTGATGATGAACCCAATATTGGCGAACGGGGAGAAGAATTTGTTTATGATAAACTGGTGAGAAAATTTGGGGCAGATCGAGTTCTCTGGATGAACCAAGATGGAGAAGAAAAATATCCTTATGATTTCAAAGTCCTCGAAGAGAATTTGACAGACGTTGCATATTATATTGATGCCAAGGCAACTAAACGAGCGGAGTATCAGTCCGAAACCACGCCATTCAGTATCACAAATGCTCAATGGGAATTTATGAAAGAATGCGATAATTATTACATTGCCAGAGTGTTTCGAGCGATCAGCGATCGCCCCAATTTAAAGTTACTGAATATCAAACTAGATGACGACTTACTCAGATCTTAATTTGAAATATGCGATCGCACCCCCGAAACCCAACACCCCGGAAGTGCGATCGCGGATTTTCCTACACCTTGTCTTCAGGCGAGGAGTCGAACACCAAGACAAACGAAGCCTGGGGGATCAGGCGTTTCAAGCATTGCAGGTGTCCCTCGGCGTCGGAACGGCTGTAAAAGCGGGCGACAACCGTCCGTTGCAGGTTCGGAAGCAAACGGGCGATCGCCCAGGAGTTGAGACGATCGCGGTATGCGATCGCCGGAGGCTGTGAGATGGCGCTGTTTTGTGGCATGATCTAAATTGCAAAGCGTACAACACAAAGGGCGCCAGTCAGTCTCTTGGCGGGGATCTACTGGCGTTCCTTTTGCAACCATTAAAGTGCAAACCCCACCGGGTTGTCAAGTGTTAGCGCCATAAAATAGCGTCAAAACTTAGCGCTCAAGCGTGGGCGTCTACTCCGATATGCATTTGAAGGCTTTAAGAGAGCGAGCGGGACTCAGGATCAAGGATGTGGCAGAAATTCTCAGATGTGCGGAATCATCTATCCGCAACTGGGAAAAGGGAAGGACGACACCGAAATTGGAGGTTTGGCAGGTTTTTCGGTGGCGGGATTTGTACCAATGTACGGAAGAAGAGTTGATACGAGCGGTTCTGACATCAATGAGAACGGGAGATAAAGATTAGCGATCGCACCAAAAACAACCATTATATAATCAAAACAATGATCGAATCAGAAATTCTGAAAAAAATACAAGGCACATCGATAGAAGAGCGTATCCTGATTATTGAAGCCATTTTGAAAACGGTCAAAAAGGATATGCGATCGCGACAGCTTTCTTCTCAGAATAAACCTCTGCATGGGAAGGTGATTCACTATGACAATCCCTATGAACCCGTTGCGATCGCCCAATCTTTCAGGCTATAATAAACTTGATTCAGTCACCCGAATTATGATACCATCGCCATCCCATATCAAACAGCTTTACGATAAAGACTATCTCAAATGGCTGGAAATGACGATCGCCCAGTTGCGATCGCGCCACTATAATGACGTAGATTGGGACAATTTAATCGAGGAAATCGAAGACATGGGACGGCGGGAACGCCACAGCCTTGAGAATAATTTGGTGGTGGTATTGCTGCATTTACTCAAGTGGGAATTTAAACCGAAATGGCGAACCGGAAGTTGGGAGGGGAGTATTATCGAACACCGTCGGCGTATCCGTCGGGCGTTGAAATCCTCTCCGAGTTTGCAGAATTATCTCGCCAGTGTCGCGGACGAATGTTATGCCAGTGCGCGAAAACAAGCGAGGGCGGAAACTCAGTTACCATTGGAGGTATTGCCGGTAGCGTGTCCCTAGGCGATCGCGGATATTTTAAATGATGAATTTTTCCCAGGGGTTAATGTTGACCATGGCGAAAATTAAGATGATCATGATACGCGATCGCACTTCAACAGAAAGCCGTACTTCTCAGGAATTGAGCATACCATTTTGCATGGCAAGGATAACAGCCTGGGTGCGATCGCGCACATCCAACTTTTGCAAGATAGCGTGAACATGGACTCTGACCGTACCGGGTGCGATATAAAGGGCATCGGCAATTTCCTGATTGCTTTGGCCCTTAGCCATCAGAGCCAGAATTTCTTGCTCACGCTTTGTCAGAGGTGGCAGGTCAGAGGCGGTATCGTTAGACTCAGGACTGGAATCGGAGATCTCGAAAGCCGCTTGAATTTCTTGAGAGGCGATCGCATCCCACCAGGTAGCCCCGGCGGCGACGGAGCGAATTGCCAGGACTAAAACCTCGGCAGCGATGCCCTTGACGCAGTAACCCTGAGCCTTAGCTTCAATCAGACGAGCAATCAATGCCGGTTGATTGTGGGAGGTGAGGGCGAGTACCGGGAGAGTGGGATGCTGCTGCTTAATCTGGCGACAGGCTTCAATGCCGCCGATACCGGGCAGACCAATATCTAAAATCACAACGTCGAAGGTCTGCTGGTTAACTAAGGCAATAGCCGTTTCGCCGTCGGTAGCCTCAGCCACAACGTGCAGGGTGGGTTCTTCCTGAAGGCGAGTCGATAGCCCCAGACGAAACAGTTCGTCGTCTTCGACCAAGAGAATGTTAATCGATTTACTGTTCATGAACGATTAAAGGCACGTAAGATCAAGCTATCATCCTGACCCCGCCACTGGGCGGGAAGGCGAAAGGCAAATATCACCCCCTTGGGCTGACGCAACTCAGCCCAGATCGTGCCGCCATGGGCTTCAATAATTTGGCGACTCAGATAAAGTCCTAACCCAGTACCCTTGGTTTGCCGATCGCTGTGACCTTGGTAAAACCGATCGAACAAATGGGTGATTTCATCGGTGGGGATGCCCTGGCCCTGGTCAAGTACCTGAACTTGGCAATCATCCCCTTTCTTTTGAATAACCACTTCCACCATTGTTCCCCGTAGGGAATGGTTAATGGCATTGGCGATGAGGTTGCTCAGTACCCGCTGTAACTGGAGAACGTCGGCATTGACCCAGCAGGACTGACGAAAGTCTGACCCACCCTGATGCAGATGAATATGCACTTGCCGAGAGGCAGCCAACATGGTGAGTTCCATGATGGTGTCCTCTGCCAAAGCCACCAGATCGACAGCAGTTGGGTTGAGCTGAAGACCCTCAGCGTCGTTGCGGTAGACATCCATCAGGGTTTCGACCAGTTGCAAGGTGGTTTGATGGCTGCGGGTCATGATGGTGATGGCCCGACGCTGGGCGGAGGTGATCGGACCAAACTGCTCTGTGTCTAGGGCGTGGAGGGTTTCTATGGCTCCTAGGAGAGGGGTTTTCAGGTCGTGGGTTAGGGTTGAGACAAAATCTTCTCGCATACGCGCCAACTGGGTTTGAGCCATGATTTGAGCGTGCTGGTGGGTGATGGCTTTTTCGTAGCGCTGAAGGCGATCGCTCATCCACCCGGTCACCACCAGAGCCATGACCGTAATACTGCGATTGGCGATCGTGACTGAGGAAATCGGCTCCAGACCGGGAATAAACAGATTGCTCAGGGTGAGCAAAACTGCGATCGTCGTCACCGATCGCGTTGCCGCCTGCCCCAGTCGCCCACTAGCCAGCAACACCGCCCCAATATACAGGTAGCCAAATACATAGGGCGGCGGTGTGCTGTACTCCAGCACAATCACCACTGCAAATAGCGTCGCGATCAGCCAGTGAGTCTTTTTCCAGTCAGGTTTGAGTTGAAGTGGGGAGGCAGACATTACCAGGAACCGAAGGTAATTGTACATCTATAATAGCAAAAAATCCGCCAATTGTCAATCTACATTTAGGCATATTTTTACAGAAATTGGCAAAATCTATACCAAATGATATAGACCATTAATTGAGTGCCTAAACAGTTTTATATTTGGAGTTTATATAAGTGCATATAAATTTTGGCTAAACAGCCTTCTATACCTTGATTTTTGAGGAAAAAGCATCAAAATAGAGAGATGCAAATTGTCTGTCCTAAATGATGGAATCCCATGCTACAAGGTTTTTTTCAAATCGCCCTAATGTTGGGTATTTTGGTAGCTGTTTCGCCCTTCCTCGGGCGCTATATGGCTCAAGTCTTCCTCGGTGAGAAGACCTGGCTCGATCCGGTAATCTCCCCCATTGAACGAGTCATATTTGCCGGTTCTGGTATCCTTAATAGCCGCAGCATGACAGGCGGTCAATACATTCAGGCAGTGCTGGTCAGCAACCTAGTGATGATCGTAGTGGTCTACATGATTTTGATGCTCCAGGGTGTACTGCCCCTGAACCCCACCGAGCTGGGTGCGCCCAGTTGGGATTTAGGTCTACACACCGCAATTTCCTTTACCACTAACACTAACCAGCAGCATTACTCCGGGGAAACCACCTACAGCTACTTTAGCCAGATGGGGGGGCTAGGGTTTCTGATGTTTACCTCTGCAGCCACAGGAATTGCCGTGGCGATCGCCTTTATTCGCGGTCTGACGGGACGGCATTTAGGCAACTTCTACGCAGATTTAATTGTGTCGATCACCCGTATTTTACTGCCGATTTCAGTAGTGGGGGCGATCGCGCTTTTAATTGCCGGAGTCCCAGAAACCTTCGCCGCCCCAGCCCAAGCCACCACCCTAGAAGGAGCGACCCAGTTCATCGCTCGCGGTCCCGTTGCCCACTTTGAAATCATCAAAGAACTGGGGGAGAACGGCGGCGGATTCTTTGGCATTAACTCCGCCCACCCCTTCGAGAACCCCAACAACTTCACCAACCTACTCGAAACCGTCATCATGCTGGTCATCCCGGCCAGTCTGATTCTCACCTATGGCTACATAGCTGGCAACCCCAAACAGGGCTGGCTGATTTTTTCAATGGTGTTCATCATCTACGCCGTATTTATCATCATCACCGCCATTGGGGAATATCAGGGCAACCCCTTAGTCAACCAAGTCTTAGGTAGCTCACAACCCAACCTAGAAGGCAAAGAAACCCGCTTTGGTCCTTTCCTCACTGCCCTCTGGGCGGTTTCCACCACCGGTACCATGTGTGGTGCCATCAACGGTCTGCACGACTCCCTCATGCCCGCCGGGGGCTTTGTCACCCTCTCCAATCTGTTTTTGCAGATTGTCTGGGGCGGTCAGGGTACCGGCACCGCTTACCTGTTCGTCTTTTTAATTTTGACCGTCTTTCTCACCGGGCTGATGGTGGGGCGCACCCCCGAATTTTTAGGCCGCAAAATCGAAAAGCGTGAAATTGTCCTGTCCAGCCTAATTCTGCTCATCCATCCCATTGCCATTCTGATTCCCGCCGCCATCACCCTGGCCTTTCCCGAAACCCTGGCGGGTATTAGCAACCCCGGTTTCCACGGCATTTCTCAAGTCGTCTACGAATACGCCTCTGCTGCAGCCAACAACGGTTCTGGCTTTGAGGGGCTAAACGATAACAGTCTCTGGTGGAATCTCAGCGCCAGTGTTTCCCTGTTGGCGGGTCGCTATGTACCTTTAATTGCCCTAGTGTTTTTGGCCGAGGGCATGGCTCGCAAGCAGCCCGTCCCAGAAACAGCAGGTACCCTGCGTACCGACACCCCTCTATTTACCGGAGTCACTGCCGGTGCCATCCTCATCCTCGGCGCGCTCACCTTTCTACCGGTTTTGGTGTTAGGACCCGTAGCCGCTGGCTTCAACTTGGGATAACCTTTGACGCGCTAACAGATTAACCACCTAGCTTTATTACCCATGACACAATCTTCTGTATCCTCTAAACAACCTCGCGGACCGCGCCCGCCCCGGAAGCACACCCCTAAGTCCACGATCGCCGACCTCTATCAGCGGGCTTTAGTGGAAGCGTTCCACAAGCTGGAACCCCGGGCGGTGATTAAAAACCCGGTGATGTTTGTAGTTTGGGTTGGCACCCTGATTACCGCCGTGCTGACCGTAAACCCCAATCTATTTGGATCTGATCAGAGCGAGGGAGCGGCTCTGTATAACGGGTTGATTACCTTGATTTTGTTTCTAACAGTGCTGTTTGCTAACTTCGCCGAGGCGATCGCCGAAGGGCGGGGCAAGGCTCAGGCCGATGCTCTGCGGTCTACCCAATCAGATACCATAGCCCGACGTTTGCAGCCAGATGGCTCCATAGAAACGGTGAGTTCAACTAGCCTGCGGCGGGGCGATCGCATCAAGGTCATCGCCGGAGATGTCATTCCCGCCGATGGTGAGGTCATCGATGGGGTAGCCTCCGTTGACGAGTCCGCAATTACTGGTGAGTCAGCCCCAGTCCTGAAAGAGCCCGGTTCAGATGTGGCCAGTTCAGTGACCGGCGGAACTCATATCATCTCTGACGAGTTGATTATCAAAGTTACATCTGACCCCGGCAAAGGCTTTATTGACCGTATGATTGCCCTGGTAGAAGGGGCGGAACGTTCTAAAACCCCTAACGAAATTGCCCTCACGGTGCTACTGGCCGTACTCACCCTGGTATTTTTGATGGTGGTGGCGACCCTGCCACCCCCGGCTAATTACGCCAATAGTCCTGTCGGCATCACCATTCTGGTGGCATTGCTGGTGGCGCTAATTCCCACTACTATTGGCGGGTTACTGAGTGCGATCGGTATCGCTGGCATGGATCGGGTCGCCCAGTTTAACGTCGTGGCTACCTCTGGGCGGGCGGTAGAAGCCTGTGGCGACATCAACACTCTCATTCTCGACAAAACCGGTACCATCACCCTGGGAAATCGCCTAGCCGAAGAGTTTATCCCAGTTAACGGCTACAGTGAGGCGGAAGTGGCAACAGCAGCACTAGCCGCCAGCGTCTTTGATACCACTCCTGAAGGGAGGTCCATCGTGCGTCTGGCAGAAAAGCTCGGAGCCACACTTCCCTTCGATAAAAGTCAAGCTGAAGGGGTCGAATTTTCCGCACGCACCCGCATGAGTGGCACCAACTTGTACGACGGTGGCGAAGTCCGAAAAGGAGCAGTAGATGCTATTCGTGGCTTTGTGCGCTCTCGGGGTGGCGAAGCGGACCCCGAACTTGACCAAGCCTTTGAGCGAGTCTCGCGCCTCGGCGGCACCCCTCTGGCTGTCTGCCAGGACAGTGACATCTACGGGGTGATCTATCTCAAAGACATCATCAAACCCGGTATTCGAGAGCGGTTTGAGCAACTGCGCCGTATGGGGGTACGCACGGTTATGCTCACCGGCGACAACCGTATTACCGCTTCCGTCATTGCTGAGGAGGCTGGGGTGGATGACTTTGTTGCCGAAGCGACTCCTGAAGACAAAATTCAGGTCATCCAAACCGAGCAATCTGAGGGTAAGTTGGTGGCTATGACTGGGGACGGCACCAATGACGCTCCTGCCTTGGCTCAGGCTAATGTGGGCGTTGCTATGAACTCAGGCACTCAGGCGGCTAAAGAAGCTGCCAATATGGTGGATCTCGACTCTGACCCCACCAAACTGATTGACCTGGTAACCATCGGTAAGCAGCTTTTGATTACCAGGGGAGCCCTTACTACCTTCTCCCTGGCTAACGACATCGCTAAATACTTTGCCATTATCCCGGCTATGTTTGCCACTGCAGGCATTGGGGCTTTGAATGTCATGGGTCTGAGCAGCCCTCGCACGGCTGTACTGTCGGCCCTAATTTACAATGCGTTAATCATCCCAGCCCTGATTCCTCTAGCCCTGAAAGGAATTGAGTTTCGCCCCCTCACTGCTAATCAACTGCTGCAACGCAACATCCTCATCTACGGACTTGGCGGTATTATCGCGCCGTTTATTGCCATCAAGGTGATTGATGTGGGGGTATCGGCAGTAACGGGGTTTTAATTGCCAATTTTCTAACGGGCAAAATCTCTGAATTTACGCCAATCATTCACTCTTTACAAAGTACCTCCGATGAAACCGACTCTTCCTAAAATCTTGCTGCTGGGTTTGTTATTAAATCTGGCGATCGCCCCTGCCCTCTATGCCGCCACTGACCAAAACATCACCCGTGGCACCGCTTATGCCTTGGGCTTATTGGGCATCATCGTTGTGGGCATGGCTATCTATTTAGCCATAGTCATTGTTCAGCCCGAGAAGTTCTAAGTACAACCTTAATCCCTATAAGCCTTTACCTTCTTAAACCCCTAAACCTCTCATAAATTCACCATGAAAGACCTCATCATCAGTATTCGCAGTCTCGCTACCCTCTGGGTCCTCACCGCTTTCCTCTATCCCCTGCTGATTTTCCTCATTGGTCAGGGCGTTTTCCCCTACCAGGCTAACGGCAGTCTTCTCACTAACTCTCAGGGCGAGGTGGTTGGTTCCGCGCTCATTGGTCAAACCTTTACCTCTGAGGATTATTTCTGGAGCCGTCCTAGTGATGTCAATTATAGTTCTGACGCGGAAGCTAACCCCACCGGAGTATCGGGAGGTAGTAATCTGGCTCCAGACAACCCGGAACTGTTGGCACGCATTCAGAATGAAGCCCAGGGTCTTCGTAGGGCCGGGATTGAACCCACCGCTGACTTACTTTATTCCTCGGGTTCCGGTCTTGACCCTCACATTAGCCCCCCTGCTGCTGAGGCTCAAGTTGAGCGGGTCGCCCTTGCCCGTGGCCTGTCTACTGACCAAGTGCGATCGCTGATTGCTCAAAATACTGAAGGCCGCTTCCTCGGTATTTTTGGGGAGCCTGGTATCAATGTTCTCACCCTGAACTTAGCCTTGGATAACCTGTGAATTAAAACTTTCTAATATTCCAAACCTCCCTATGTATCACCCCACCCAATCCCCCCAAAACCATCGTCGAGGTAAGCACAAAGTCTTTATCGGCATGGCACCGGGAGTCGGTAAAACCTATCGAATGTTAGAGGAAGCCCAACAGCTAAAGCAGGAAGGGTTTGATGTCGTCATTGGAATACTGGAAACCCACGGACGCGCAGATACCGCTGAGAAGGCAGTTGGCTTAGAGCAGGTTCCCCTCAAACAGATCAACTGGCAGGGGCGCACTCTCACGGAATTGGATACCTCTGCTGTACTCGCCCGCTGTCCTCAGCTAGTCCTGGTCGATGAATTGGCTCATACCAATATCCCCGGCTCTGAACGACAGAAGCGTTACCAAGATGTGCTCTGGATTTTGGAAGCGGGTATTGATGTCTATTCCACTATTAATATCCAGCACCTAGAGAGCCTTAATGACCTGGTACACAAAATTTCTGGGGTGGTCGTGCGCGAGCGGGTACCCGATCGCTTACTTGATGAAGCTGATGAAGTCATCGTCGTAGATGTTACTCCTGAAACTCTGCAAGAGCGCCTTCAAGAGGGCAAAATCTATGCCTCTGCCAAGATTGATCGGGCTCTGCACAACTTCTTTCAACGTCGCAATCTTGTCGCTCTCAGAGAATTGGCGCTGCGGGAAGTGGCTGACAATATTGAAGAGAATGGCCGACAGAGCCATTCTCAGGGCTATTGCAATATCCAAGAACGGGTTCTGGTCTGTGTTTCAACCTATCCCAGTTCGATTCGGTTATTGCGACGAGGGGCACGCATTGCTAACCAAATGAATGGCCGTTTGTCTGTGCTGTTTGTGGCTCATCCTCATCAATTTCTTTCTAAATCTGAGGCACTCCACATTGAAACCTGCAAACGGATGTGTCAGGAGTTTGAGGGGGAGTTTTTGCGGGTGGAGTCAGATGATGTGGTGATAGCGATTCTTAATACTGCCGTCGAACAACACATTACCCAAATCGTTTTGGGGGAAACTCGACGATCTCGCTGGCAACTCCTGATTAAAGGCTCTATTGTTCAAAGGTTAATGCGAGGTCTACCCCAGGTTGATTTACACATTATTGGCACTGACCGCTGACCGAACAGAGGGCGCAAGCCTTGCGCCCCTACAGGGGGATTTGGGGATGGATGCGATCGTGACAATTGAGGACAGATAATTCTCCGGATTTGATATTAACTCCTAAAGCGATCGCCGCCAGTTGAAAAACTTCTTTAGTAAATTTTGCTGCCATTTATTTTCCGCAAATTTTCGCTTTTTAAACAACAAACCCGCCTTGCTATTAACTTCGGAAAGCGTTGGATAAACGTGGATTCCGGTGAGGGCGGAAACTTTCAAATTATTCGACATCGCCAAAACGACTTCGTGGATCAGTTCCCCCGCCGAGGGGCCGACGATGTGGGCGCCGAGAATCTCCCCATTTCCGCGCACGATAATTTTACCAAATCCCGCCGTTGCCGCCTCTGCCTGGGCGCGATCGACATCGGCAAATTCTTGTTTTAAGATGTAGATATCATCCCCGAAGCGATCGCGGGCCTGCTTTTCTGTCAGTCCCACCCGCGCCAATTCCGGGTCGGTAAATGTCGCCCACGGAATCACTCGATAATTCGCCTTACTCACCGGGAAAAATAACGCATTTGTCAACACCGTCACCGCTTCGTGACTGGCGACGTGGGTAAACTGATACCCGCCGATAACATCACCGCAGGCGTAAATTCTCGGATTCGTGGTTTGCAGTTTTTCGTTCACTTGAATTCCTTTTTTTCCCACCGCCACTTCTGCGGCTTCCAAATTGAGGGATTCTACATTTGGCGATCGCCCGGACGATACCAAAATTTCATCGACGGCGATGGTCTGATTTCCAGATTTTATCACTTTTTTGCCATCTTTGACTTCCACACTTTCGGCGCGGGATTGATTCAAAACGCGAATTCCTTCCGCTTCAAATTGGTCTTGGACGACCTTCGCCGCCTCCGGATCTTCTTTAGGTAAAATTTGGTCGCGACTCGAAAAAATGGTCACGTCCGAACCCAGGCGAGAAAAGGCTTGTCCCAACTCGCAGCCGATCGGCCCCGCCCCGATAATTGCCAGGGATTCGGGACGGTTTTCGAGGGAAAAGACCTGTTCGTTGGTGAGAAAACCGGCTTCTTTTAATCCGGGTATGGGGGGGATTGACGGGCGAGAACCAGTGGCGATCGCGAAGGTTCTCGCCTTCAATTTGCGATCGTTCACTTCAAAGGTTCTGGGGTCGAGAAATTGACCGTCTCCAAAAATAACCTCGACTCCATACCCTTCAAATCGTTCCGGCGAGTCGTTAGGTTCGATATTTTTAATCACCTGTTTGACGTGTCCCATCGCCTCCGAAAATTCGATATTTGGGGGAGTCGTATAAATCCCGAATCGGGAGGCATTTTTAACTTGATAAGCGACGCGGGAAGCGTGGATAAAAGACTTGCTGGGGACGCAGCCGAACCACAGACAGTCCCCCCCCAGGCGATCGCGTTCTATCAAGGCAACTTTGGCTTTCAACAGGGCGGCGGCGGCGGCGACAACCAAGCCCCCCGATCCCCCTCCGATTACCACGATATCATAGTCAACAGCCATAATTCTTCCTCGTTAAATAATGCGCCCAAGCGCAACAAAAAACCATTCCGTTGTTGGGCTTGGGCTACCTCAGAATGGCGCTAAAGCCCAACAACGAACGACTGTCATTATTTCATCCAATCAAACTGAAACCCGCCTGAGAATTGACTGGGTGGGGACTGAAAATTTTGGCAATATCTAGGATTGGCTGACGGCGGCGGTTTCTTCCCCGCTACCCGAGAAGAATTTCCGACTCACTGCGGCGGTGATGACGTGGGACAGCAAGCCCAGGGGACCGGCGAACAGACACAGACACAGGGAATGAATCGTCCAAACTCCGGTTTTTTGTCCTTCCCAGTATACCCAACGCCCCACAAATAGATCAAGCACCAAAAAGTGAACCCACCCCGTCGCGGCGGCGGTTTCGTCGCCGAAAAAGCGGGCGATATCCGCCAATTGGGGATTAGAAAGGGCGGCGGCATTTTCGGGGGTGACGCTGCTGATAAATAAGTACAGATACGTCAACGCCAACAACACAAACGGAATTTGACTTCTCCCCGGTCTAAAGACGCGGGGATTCTTAAGCAGTCCAAAACTGA
>JBNGCR010000031.1:0-37689 GCA_050045915.1 Limnospira sp. | reverse complement strand
ACGGGGCGGAAGGCGTAGGGTATAGGGTGTGGGGAGAAGAGAGAAAAGAGAAGTGAGGAGGGAGAACAATTGCTCTGTCCTCTTCAAGGTCATTTCGGTTCCCTATTGCCGATTGCCTGTTGCCTATTCCCCTCGATGGGGCGCTATAGCTGCGCTATAGTAGTCGCCATGACGGTTAGGACTGATCTGCCAATTTGAGACCCGCCTTGAAATGAATTTCAAGGCTAATAGCAAAACTCCACGCAAGCGTGGACTCGGTTCAAGTATAGCAACGAGCGCTGGCGTGTAACCACGCCGGGAATGATCAATCTCTCTACTCCCGACTCCCGACTCCCGACTCCCTTTTATAGGTTTTGTAACTATACGATCGCGCACTGCTATAATTGTGTCCGAACTGCCTTGTCGCTTGCTATAACTCCCCAATCATCTGAATATGATTTGATCGGGTAGCTTGGGAATTGATTCCCAAGCGGTCTTGATATCGAACTTGCGATAAAATCTCAAATCTCAAATCTCAAATTCTCCACACCCGACAATTGCGGTTACAGCACTTTGCGCGGTAATGAGACACAGATGGAAAAGATCCCCCCTAACCCCCCTTGGAAAGGGGGGAACCAGAAAGTCCCCCTTGGAAAGGGGGATAATGGTGGATCAAAATGTACCTCATAGCATCGAAAACTGCTGTAATGATCTGGATCTGATATAACGTTTCTGTCTGTTGCTATATCTTGGGCTGATGAACCGACTATACCTGATTTTTCTAACTCTATTCATTCTCAACCCGATCGCACCTGCTTTTTCCCGACCCTTTGGGAATCAGGGGGAAACGGGCGATCGCACCCAGAATACACGAAACGCGATCGCCCAAATTGACGAGGAGACACTGCGGGCGGCTTGTTCTGGGAAACGCTTCGATTTGTTGCCGATTCCCTTTTCCGACGTTTCCCCCGATCACTGGGCGTTTGAAGCGGTGATGAATCTCTATTATTGTATCGGATTGCCGCCCAAATTTCAAGCGGATCGGAGTTACGGAGAATGAGCGATCGCGTCAATCTGAGGGTTCTTTTTTCTTCAATACCACCAACGTAATATCGTCGAAAATCTGCTGTCCGCCGATAAATTCTTTCACGTCCGCGATCGCCGCCTGACAAATTTCGTGAACCGAACTGTCCCGGTGACGGCGGAGGACATCGCAGAGGCGATCTAAACCGTACATTTCGTTACCAGTGTTCTCCGCTTCGGTGATCCCGTCCGTATATAAAACGACAATTTCGCCCGGTTTGATCGGAACTTCGACGCGATCGATGAAGGGGGAAATATCTTCTTCCAAACCGAGGGGAAAGCCCAAATCCAAGGTGTCGATTTGTTCGATATCGCCATTATTTTTAATCAAAATTAGGGTTTCGTGTTGTCCGGACAAGTGCAATTTTTCCGAGTGAACTTCCAACAACGATAAAGTCAGGGTTTTGTCGGATTTCATGCGGCTGGCATTGCTGTACACTACCTGATTGATGGCATTTAATAACTTGACGGGGTCGGTTTCATCCACCGCCATCAGAGTCCGAAACGCCGTCTGTACCATCATCATCAAAACGCCACTTTCCAAGCCGTGTCCAGTCACGTCTCCGATGCCAATTTGAATCGTGCCGTTGTGGAGAATAATATCGTAATAGTCGCCCCCCACTTCGTCGGCGGGTTGCATGAATCCGGCGATATCGAAATCGGGCATTCCCTGCAATTCTTCCTCCCGGGGCAAGATCATCTGCTGCAACTTTTGGGCGACTTCCAATTCCGTCCCGAGTCGCATATTTTCCGCCTTCAATCGTTTGTTGAGTTCCAAAATTTCCGCGTTTGCCCGTCCGAGTTTGGCGGTGCGATCGGCGACTTCCGCTTCCAACGTGCGACTGTAATCGGAGAGTAATTTTTCGGCTCTTTTTTGCTCGGTAATATCCTCAAATGCGACGATCGCATAAACGATCTCTCCCCCGCCATCAAAAATGGGTGTCGCCCTCACTTCCAAGGGAATCCGCCGTCCGTCCCGCCGGATTTCCAAGTCATTGGCGACGACCGTTTCGCCCTTTAACGCACGAATTGCGGGCAGTTTTTCAGTCGGATAAAGGCGATCGCTGTCGGCTTCGTAAACGTGATATTTTATGGACAAATGCGAACCCAGCGCGTCCGGAATTTCTTCGATTCCCAATAGTTGCTCCGCCGTTTCGTTAAAGTAAATAACGCGACCATCCGGGTCGTGGACGGACACGCCCACGGGCAGAACATTTAAAAATTTTGTCAGGCGGCTTTCACTTTCGGAGAGCGCTTCGTTGAGGCTTTTTAACTCTCGAAAAGACTGCTGGAGTTGTCGGGCCATTGTATTGAACGAATGGGCGAGTTTTCCGAGTTCGTCCGTCCGTTCTGATTCCAGAGACTCTTTCCAATTTCCCCGGGCCAGATCGCCGGCCGCCGCGTTGAGGCGAAAAATGGGCTGGGTGATCCATCGGGCGGTGAGAATTCCGATGATCGTCGCACCGATGGTGGCGGCGATACAGAGTTTGATGGTTGTCCGAATGTTGGCGTTAATTTCTGCCATAAAATCCGACTCCGGCACGACCACCACGATCAGCCAATCCAAGCCGTATTCGTCCCGGAAGGGGACGACATTTAAAAATTGTCGGTCCCAGTCTAACACCCATGTCAGCCGTTGAGAGTTGTCGATTTTTTCCAGGTTTCCGAAGGTTTCAAATAAATAGCGGGTGGCCGATCGCGTGATCGGATGGGTGCTATTTCGGGCGTCGAGCAATTCCCGCTCACCGTTTTGGTCGCTGAAGGGTAATTCCGAGGTGGAAGTCGCCAGCAACGTGCCGTCCCGCTCGATGATAAATGCCTGTCCGGATTTGCCGACATTCAGTCGGTTCAAAAATTCGCCGACGTGATCCAGCCGCAGGGCCGCGATCAGCACCCCTGTCAATTCGTCGCGATCGCCGTAAACGGGTTGGAGGGCGCTCACAATTAAGGTGGGTTCGAGGAAGGAGATGTAGACATCGCTCCAGGTGGGTTTTCCCGCCTCCGCCGCGCTGGTGTAGGAGGTGTGTTCCCGGATGTCGAAGTTGTCCACTTTGAGTTCGATGCTGGTGCGATTTCCTTCGTCGTCGGTGTTGTAGGAGTAGAAATCGAAATCGGTGGAGGGGCCGGACAAATTGAGCATCAAAGACCCGTTGGAAAGCCGTTCTCCGGTGCGGTAGTCCCCCTTCCAATTGCCGACGGAGGTGAAGTTGATGTAGGGGTAGTGTTGGACTTGGTGCCACAGAAATTTTTCCCAGGGTTGCAGGTCGTCGAGTTGCAAATATCCCAATTTGATGGTGTCCATCTTGTTTTCGTTCATCTGTTGGGGGACGGCCAGGTACAATTCCAAATTTTGGCGGACGCGATCGCTCACTTCTTCGATCAGTTGGTTGGCCAGATCCGCGATCGCCTCTTCCCCGGTTCGGAAGGATAAATACCACACCAGTCCCGCCGCTCCCACGACTTGCACGACGAAGGGCACGATCAAAATCGTCCGCAGGGAGGTGCGACCGAAGAGTTTGATGATGAGTTGGTTTAGGGGTTGAACCAGCATGGGATTTGGGACGAATGATCGATGATTAAATCGGTTGACCAACCCGCTCTTTCGCGGAATCTCCGAGACAATCCGGCTCGGAAACTCGCAAATTGTACCGAATACACCTGCGGGGTAGACCCGACAGACGAGCGATCGGGGCGGAAATGGGCGATGTTGACGAATTCAAAGCGGACTCTATTTTAAACTGACCCCCGGTTTGCCGATTGATGACCCTGACAATCCGCTCTGGGATGATGATGCGGGGAATCGACTGAAAATAATGCCACAAAAATTCCCCGGAAATTTGAACGGCAATCCGTCTTGGGATGGAGGTTCTCTAACCGCCAGTTTATCTCAAAAGCAGGATGAAGTTTGAGCTGAGTCCAATTAAGATCGAGATTAGAGCCTGAAAAGTTGAAAGCGGAGAGATTGACTCTATGACTAACGAACGTGAAATTAAACAACCGATGACTCCCGAAGAGGTGAGTCCCGAACAGAAGCGGCAACATAAAGAAGCAATGGAGCGGGGTGGAAATACCCTGACAACGAATCCGGGCGATCGCATCGACGATTCCATGTCCGTCGAAGAGAAGGCGCGACAGGTGGCGGTGGACACGGCTGATATTACCGGGGATCATGTCACTGTTCCCACTTATTTTGTCGTTGACGAATCCGACGGCGAGAAAAAAGCACTTCACCACGTCAGAGATGCGGAAGAAATTTCCGACACCATCCGACAGGCCAGGGTAGATGAAAATGGCGATCGCAAGTGGTGGTAGGACATTGGCTGGGGAACGGGGCTTCAAAGTTCCGGACTTTCCGGGTCATTCTCGGGCAACGGGCGATCGGAAGACCATCTGAAAATGGCGAGAATTGATGAAATTTTTAAAAATCGGAGCCGATCGCGCCGATTTTTTAATAAAAACATGAGACACATTTTATGTTTTAAATTATCCTCTTTTGTTCTTTCTTTAGAAAGATGAAGAGTCGGGTCAGACTGTGGAATTCTTGTAGACAGAACGAACCATAATCAAAATAGGAGAACACTCATGGTAGCCACGTTAACAGATGCCAAACGGGAAGCGATCGCGACCAAATTGGCGGATATGCGAGCCATTCAGAATTTGGCGATCGCCAACGAAGAACAATTCTTGCAGGAATGCGGCGACAGCGAAATCCGCGATCGCCTGGAAAGTATGCTGGAAGACGACCGCAAAAATCTGGGTATTTTGGAAACCAGCATCATCCAGTATGGCATCCAAAGTAAGCCAAAAGAAAATATCCAGAAATTCGTGCAGCACGCCCAAGAAATGATGGGCAGTTCCGACCTGAGCCTGTACGAAAAAATGGCCCAACACGAACTCCTGAAACACGGACAGGTCATTTCTGGTTTGGTGGTTCACAAATCCGCCCAAATTGCCGGACCCGATGTCGAAAAAGCGATCGCGCCCCTGAATGCGATCAACTTTGAAAACCGCGCCCACCAGGAAAAACTCAAGGGAATGCTCGAATATCTCGGCACTCAAGAACTGACCGGCCAGGAACCCGACCAGAGCGTTTGGGCGAAGGTTCAAGATGGCTTGGCGGCCCTCACCGGGGTTTTCGGCAGCGCCGTCACCCAAGGCAGCGACCAGTCCGACATGAACATCCAGACCATCATCCGGATGGACCACGACAAGGTCAAAACCCTGATATCCGAGATCGAAAAATCCGACGACCCCCAGAAAATTCAGGAGTATTTCGGGCAGCTTTACAAAGATCTGATCGTCCACACCGAAGCAGAAGAACAGGTCGTCTATCTCTCAGTCCGCCCCTTCTACGGCGAGTCCGACACCCGAGAACTGTTCGACGAACATTCCGAATTGAAAACGCTGATGAATGAAATGAAAGCCATGAGTCCCACCTCGGCGGAATTCAAGGGCAAACTCGCCCAGGTGAAGGAAATCGTCGGCGACCACACCCGCCAGGAAGAAAGCACCATGTTCTTGGCAATTTCCAACAATTGCTCGATGGAACAACAAGAAAATCTGGCATCCGAATTTAAGAACACCAAAAAACAAATTGAAACCTCGTTGTCTGCCAACAGCTAATTAATAATGATGTAGGGGCGAATGGCATTCGCCCTTCCTCATCGGGAAATCAAATCCCCCCAAATCCTCTTTCATTGTTCATTGTTCACTTTTCCCTCAGATTCCATCTCCTCGATCGCGGCGACGACTTCCCGCTCGAAGGCAACTTTGGCGCGGTTGGTTTTGCCGCCGATGTAGAGGCGATCGCCCTCTTTCAATCCCCAGATTTGGGAGTGAGAAACGTAGCTCATTAACACGCTCACCATCAGCAATCCGAAGCCCAAATAAACGATCGGAATGCCCGGATCGGCTTTAATTTGCAGTCCCGTACTGCCCACTACTTCATCGACGTGGAGGGTGACGCCGTTGATTTCCAGGGACATTCCCTCCCGCACCGTCGAGACTAATTCGCCCTGATTGTTGTAAATTAAAACGGTTCCCTGCAAGTCCTTCGCCACCAAAGAAACCCCGTCACTCAAATCGGGTTTGGTGGGAACCCAAGTTCCCCAAAAGCGGCCGTTGCCTCCGGTATCCAATTGGGCCATCGGCAGTTGCAATACGGGCGATCGGTTGATGCGAACCCGCACCCCCGCGATACCCCAGTCCGCCTGGTAGAACGTCACGCCGCCGTAACGCAGCGGTTTGTTGACGTGGATGGTTTGGCGATCGCGTTCCGTGCCCTGTTCATCCACCACCGACAGATCGGAATAAAACTGATCGATGGTCCCGTCGGGGGTGTAGTCGATCCAAAATCGGTTCACCCGCACCGCCCAATCTCGGGGCAATTGGGACTCGGAAAACGGCCCGGCGTCGATAATATTTTGAATGCCGAACAAATTGCCGCTCGGAACCATTTCCTGAGCCATAAAACCCGTCATCGCGCCCAATATCGAACCCGCCAAAATGATCAACATACTGGCGTGGACGACGATCGGCCCGACGCGCCCCACAATTCCCCGGCGGGCGTAGAGTTTTTCTCCCTCTTGAAAAACCAGATAGCGGCGTTTTTCTAAAAAGGCTTTGAATCGGTCGAGGGGAACGTCTTTGAGTTCGGCACTCAACGCCAGATTTTTAAACTGTTTCGGCTTGTCGTAATAGTTCCAGCGGCGGGCGGCTTTCAGGGTGGGCAACTGGCGGGTAAAGGTGCAGGCGGTGAGACTCGATCCGAATAAAATGAGGATTGACAAAAACCACCAAGTGCGGTAGACGTGATCCAATCCCAAAAATCGGATCACTTTCCAGGTCAAAAAGCCGAATAGTGCCGGATCTTCCGGGTAGTTCGCCTGGTAAAACGCCACCGACTCGCCCTGTTCGAGCACCGTCCCGGAGATACTGAAAAGGGCGATCGCCAACAGCAAAATAATTGCCAGCCGCAGATCAGCCAGAACCGGAAGCAATTCTTTTCTTAAAAAGCGTCGGGGGGCCGCCCCCCAATCGGAAAGTTTGGATAAAAATACGTCCTTTGCAGTCATAGGGAAATTAGACTCGGTTTCTTATGTTAAATTTTTCGTTTGAGAGGCAAGAGTCAGGAGGCAAGAGGCAAAAGTCAAAGGTGGGCGGGTGTGATGAAACATGGCAGACTTCCGGGCTATAAAAACTCGGCTAGGCGATGGGAGACAGTCGAAACAACAGGGAAAAGACTCCGAACCCCACCAACAAAGCGCCGCTCACCGGAGTAATCCAACCCGACCACTCTCGCAGCGCCAGCAACCTTTTAATCGTAGCGGTAAACGTGCCGGCGAACACTAAGGGGGCGACGTAACCCACGGCGTAGGACAACAGCAGCATCCCCCCCAGGAGAATGTCCCCGGTGGTGGAAACCCAGGCTAGAAGCGTCGCCAAAACGGGGGTGCTGCACGGGGAAGCCACCAAACCGAACGTCAGTCCCAGCAGGTACGATCGCAATCCGTCCGGCAGGGTTTTGGGAATCCAACCCATCGTATCAAAAGCCGGCAGTTGCAGGGGCAGGGCTTCCAAAAGATTTAACCCCATCAAAATGGCGATGATACTGACGACAATCGGCAATCCCACCCCAATTTGACCGTAAACCTGCCCCACCAGCGTCGCGAAAATGCCCAACCCCGCCAGCGTCGTCGCCAACCCCAAGGCGAACCAGGCGGACTGGGTGGCGGCTTGCAGGCGCGTTTGGTTCTCGTACCCCCCGATATAGCCGACGGTAATCGGCAACATGGAAAGCATACAGGGGGTTAGACTGGTGAGCAACCCGGCGGCGAACAGCGTCAAAATGCTGGCCCATCCCAGGTGCGTCAGTTGGTCCCGGACGAGGGAATTGGCAAATTGGGCGACTTCGTACAGTTGGGTTTGCAGGGTTTCGATCATCGGATTCGGTGCAATTCTTTTGGCTCCATTAAGGATTGTAACGTTTTCTCAGACTCTTAAAGATGGGGTTGGGGTGTGGGGTGTGGGGTATAGCCCTTCGACTCCGCTCAGGGCGACGGGTGTGGGGAAAGTGAAAAATGAAAAATGAAAAATGAAATTTTCTTGATTTCTTCCTCCGCCCCCCGACTCCCGACTCCCGATTCCCGACTCCCCGGCGCAGCCATCAATCCGAAATCCGCCCGTCCGGCATCACGGCGCCGCGAAAAATAACCCCCCGCAGGTTCGCTTTAGACAAATTTGCCCCCTCCAAATTGGCGTGGCTGAGGTTGGTGGGTTTCTGAATTTCCCGGAAATAGAAGCTGTGTAAGTCGGCCCGACTCAAGTTGCTTTCGGCGAGGTTTGCGTATTCCAAATCCGCACTTCGTAAGCTGGCTTGTCGCAAATCCGCCCCGGTCAAATCTGCCCCCCAGAGTCTCGCCTCCAAAAAATTGGCATTTCTGAGGTCAGCCCGTCTCAAACTCGCCAACGTCAAATTGGCTTCCAATAATTGCGCGTCTCTCAAATCGGCACCGTCCAAAATCGCCCGGTTCAGGTCGGCTTCAAATAAGTTGGTGCCGCGCAAATTCGCCCCGCGCAAATTCGCCCCGGCCAGGTTCGCCCGTTTGAAAACTGCGTCCTGCAAGTCGGCGTCGCGCAAATTTGCCCCCCCCAGGTTGGCTTCGGTGAGATCCAATCCCCGCAAATCGGCTTTTCGGAGGTCGCACGCCTGCCACAAAAATGAGGGACAGGCGTTTTTCTTCAGCAGGCGATCGCGATCGGATAAACTGACAGCATCGGCCGGGGCAACCCATCCCCAGGTCAGCCCCAAAAGGATTAGAAATGCGATCGCCAAGCGTGCCGTCAGGCGTATCGCCCATTTTCTCAGTCTCATCATCCCCAATTCCAACGCCCAACTGTTTAGTATACTGCCAACCGTCCTGGTGTCAGGTGGGAATTTTTCAATGCGGGTGGGGTGAAGCTTTATTCGGAAAAATGGGACTTCCACCGACATTCGGTCAATTTAAAGTTATCGAATTGAGCGACAAAAGATGAATTCGAGGGGCTACAGGCATACAAACCGTAGCGAATTGACAAACTTGGGGGATGGGGTGGATCGGCTTTTCCCATTTCCGGCGACGTTTCTCCCAAATAATGAAGGTGAAAAATTCGCATTTGTTTGAAGGTGATTCCGTCGATCGCGGACTCGATCAAAAAATCCGGCCCCCGGCGGCTGAGACGATACCAGATCAGTTTCGGGGTGGGAATATCGGTCGTCGCCCAGTCGGAATAGCCCAAATTTGTGACGACACTTCCCAAACGGGAAATCTCGTTATTTTCATATTCGATGGACGCTTTGAACCAATTTTCGCGATCGCCGTAAATGATGACACCGCACTGATCGAACCGGGTTTGATAGTCAAAGGAAACTCGGACGGTAAAGGTAAAGTTGCGATCGCACTCCAGCAACAAAGCCGGCGCATTCTCATTTCTGAAACCGTAATAACTGCGCTGCCAAAAATCGGTTTCCGCTTCGGTTTCGATGCGGACAAAATCGGGTCGAATGTCATAATTTTTGGGAGGGTAGATCCAGTTTGCCGCCGTAAAATTGGGGGTCATTTTTCCAATCCATTTAACCGGGAATTTTGGGGCGATCGCCGTTTTGAAATTTACCCCAGGCGGTTTGAACCTCCTGGGGGGCGGGAAAATTGCGATCGTACACAATAATAACATTCGTCAAATTCCGTCCCGGAGAAACAAGCACCTGATTCTGATAGGCGAGGGCTTCCGACGCGCCACCATCCAGATTCATCGCCTCGTAACACCCCAACGCCTTCATCACTTCCGCCTCTTTCTGCAATGATAAACTCGCCAAAAACGACACCAAAAATAATTGATTGCCATCCTCGGTAAATCCGATCGCCGTCCGATACCCCACATCCAAAACGTGGGGATCTTTGAACCCTTCCGTTTTGGGCGCCAGCCAAATTTTACCCCCTTTCACCAACCGGGGGCCGCAGGTAATCGAAAACCAATGTTGGTCCCATTCCGGTTTTCCCTGTGCCCTGGCGGTGATCATTTCCGGGCGATTACCCTCCCGCAAACCCAGCGTCGTCCCGAAGTTTTCCCAACGGCTGTATTTGAGAAACTGCCCCGCCGCCACCATATTTCCCATCACCCGCTTTTCGTCATCTTTGCTAAAAAATGTGCCGTTCGCCACCACCGCCGCCGGGTGGCGTTTCACCATATTTTCAAAGGGTTCGTCACCTTGAGAGGATTTATTGCTGTTGGCTTGTTTGGCGTTATTCGCCAATCCGATAGTCAGCAAGGTTTGGGAGTCCCGCAAATCGATCGCCGTCTGATAAAAGGGCACCCCCAACAGTTGCTTTTGGGTGACAATAACCGGATTTCCTGAAACGGATTCCGGCGTCGGTTGGGGTGTCGCCTTCGGAATCGGGGCGGCGGGTAAAGGTTCCGCTTCCGGTATCGGGGCGTTGGGCAAAGGTTTGATCGTCGGCTGGGGAACCGGGGCATCGGCGGATTGCAGCCGTGCGGACAGCCAGGGGAAGTATTCTTGCAAGTAAGGATCGATAAAAGCGATCGCGCGGGTGCGGTTTTCAGGGATGGAAAAAACGGCTTTCAAAATTCGGAATAAGCCGATTCCCACCAATACCAGAAATGTCCGCCGCACCATTTTGCGACAACCGCCGGATTTTGCTGACTGAGACATGGGGTTACTATCACTCTTTCTCTAGTGTAGGCTGAGTTGAGGCTTCTCGCCCTCACCCCCAACCCCTCTCCCAACTTTGGGAGAGGGGAGTTCAACAATATCTACTCTCATTCAAGCCAACTTACACATCTCCCAGCTTATCCAATTGTCAAAGCTAAATCTTCCCCAGATAGGGCAAAAATTGCCCCCCGAACCGCATCGGGTTGGGTATTTTCAACCACCCCCAAAATACCGCCGCCGGGGAGTTGAATTTGAGTGCCGGTGCCCGCCACATTCAAAACTAAAGTCGCCGGATCGATCGCCTCCACCACCGCGATGCGATCGCCCTCGGCGGGATTAAAATCGAGGATGCGATCGGCGAGTTCTGCGGACGTTTCCGCACCGCCCAAAATGAACGTATCCGCCCCTTCGCCGCCCGTCAGGGTATCGGTTCCCCCATCTCCGATCAGATAATCATCTCCGGCATCTCCGGACAAATTATCGTTGTCCTGTCCCCCGCGAATAAAGTCATTGCCGACACCGCCAAAAACAACATCATTGCCCCGATTTCCGTTGATGATATCGTTGCCTTCATTGCCATTTAAAAGGTCGTCATCCCGGCCGCCGAACAGGTAATCATCTCCGCCGACACCGGAAATTGTATCGTTGCCCTGGTTGCCGTTAATGGCATCGCTGACGGGCGATCCTGTAATCAAATCATTGCCCGCCCCCGCCAGGATGCCCCGGGGATTTTGCAGGCTGATGTCCTGGGGGATTTCAATGACATTATCCGCATCAATCTCTTGGGGAAAGGCAAAAGAAAGGGGCAAACTTGTCACGTTGATCCGATTGATAAACCGGTTTAAAAGGGCCGGATCTGCGATCAAACTCGAAACGCGGGTGGGTAGAATACCGTCGATCACTTCGGCATCTTGGATGCGATCGCCCTGTTGAATTTGATCGACCACATCGAACCCCTGAACCAATCCCCCAAACACGGCATAATTGCCATCTAAATTGGGATTATCGACCAGATTGATATAAAATTGAGAGGAGGCCGAATCGGGAGCGTCCGATCGCGCCATCGCGATCGTTCCTTGAACATTTGGCAGCGCGGGAGGGAGAGTCATTCCAGCCTGTTGAAAGGTTTGGCTATAAATCGGTTCCGCCGCCCCTTCCGGTTTAATTTCCAAGGGAATATTGCGGACTTCTCCGGTATCCGGATCGACAAAGCCCCCACCTCCGAGTAAATCTTCAGGAAACGTCGGATCTAAACTGTTGGGATCGCCCGCTTGGACGACGAAGGGATTCGGTTCGCGGACGACTCGGTGAAAGGAAATGCCGTCGTAAAAATCTCGATCCACCAATTCGACAAAATTCCCGGCCGTGAGGGGGGCGTTATCACCGTCAACTTGAATCACAATGGGGGCATCGTTGACCACCATTGCCACGAGTGCCTGACCGTTTAATGCCTGAACGTCTGCCATATTTAAAACACAATTTTTCCGTACACGATATTAACCCGTTTCCGAACCATTTTTCACCGGCGATCGCTATCCCTGAGAGCAAATCCGCCTCCGATGTTCCCCCCGCCTCAACTCGAATCGGATTTTGTGTAAAGATATGTAAAGAAGTTCTCATTTGAGTCGATATCATGTCCCGTCGAACCTGTATCGGTCTTTTGTTGGCGATCGCGATCGCCCTGTTTAACCTGAATCTGGCCGCCCCCGCCCATGCCTTGGGGGGCTCCCTCCCGCCACTGGACGAACCCGCCCCGGAATTCACCCTCCCCACCAACACCGGCGATGGGGAAGTGTCCCTCTCGGATTACCGGGGACAGTGGGTGGTGGTCTATTTTTACCCCAAAGATTTCACGCCGGGATGCACCCTGGAGGCCCGCCGCTTCCAACAAGACCTGCCCCAATATCTCGCCCGAAACGCCCAAATTCTGGGCATCAGCGCCGACGATGTGGACTCTCACGCGGACTTCTGCGATTCGGAGGGGTTAAAGTTTCCCCTGCTGGCGGATGTGGATGGCAGCGTCAGCAAGGCTTACGGATCTTGGCTGAATTTCTTCTCCATGCGGCATTCGTTTATCGTCGATCCGGAGGGCATTCTCCGGGAACGGTTTGTCGGCGTCATTCCCGCCGTTCACAGCCAGGAAGTGCTGGCCCGCTTGGACGAGTTGCAGGGAACCGCCTCTTAATAGCTTTCAGCTTTCAGCCGATCGGGATTTGGGAATATCCTCATCTTCAATCCCGATCGCACAATGCCCAGGTGTCGGTAATTTTAGGGGCCCCTGGCTTGCGCCCTGATTTGAGATTTCATTGATTCCCGACTCCCAATTTTCTGGCGACGGGGGTATCAAGTATTAATGAATACATTGATAGGGTTTCAACCTATAAAAGTCAATCTATGCATTTAAATTTTAGATAGATTTTTATATACCTTTTGGGGTGCGATCGCGTCCCGAGCTAATTTTCAATGACTCCGACTGTTTTTGATATGATTCCGATTCCCGATTCCCAATTCAAAAGAAACGGGCTAACCCGCATATGGTTAACCCGCTAGCTTGGGAACGCTCAGAGATTCTACTTTTGGACGACCAGCTTGACGTTGGCGCCTTGCAGACCGCGCTGCTTCACATCAGACAGAGTCTTGTTGACGGCGTACTTCTGGTTGATGGAGTTGATCAGCTCGGTTTGGTTGTGCTTTTTAGCAACACCCCAGAGATCGGCGATCAGGTCGTAGGTTCCATCGCTGTTGCGGGACCAACCCAGGTCATACTCACCCTCGAGGGTAGCAACCAAGTCGGCGCGGACGCGCTGGCCGTTGTAGCCGCGGACATCAGCGTTGGACTTCACAGAGATACCCAGATCGCGCAAGGAAGCCTTTAGGATTTCGGCATCGGTGATCTTGGTACGCAGTGTGCTAAAGTGAGACATTTAGGTATCCTCCTAGTGGAACTGAAAACGAAACAACAACGGTTTTGGGTTTGAACTGGAATCGCTTTGCTGAAGCAGCGTTGGCGTCGATCGCAAAGACGATTGGGGTAGAAACTGCTAGTCACTTACCAGTGCTAGCCTTTGCTCCTGTTTGGACCAGGAGAAAGCCTGTCAGAACTCCATGCGCTGATATTCAGCGACGGAGGACGCAGCCGGTCGCGCCCGCTGTCGGGCCCAGTCACGTAGCGCTGTGACCTGTTCGTTCATCGTCTTCGACAGCGGTAGGGTCGCCTTGATGGCGGCGATGATGTCGAGCTGCGTAAACTCGCGGTCTTGAGCGAAGGCCTCGTACATGGCGGCGACCAAGGCCTGCTCAAGTTCTGCTCCGGAGAAGCCGTCGGATACGGTGGAGAGTTGATCGAGATCGAAGCGATCGATATCCGAACGACGCTTGGAGAGGTGAATTCTGAAAATATCTTCCCGTTCTTCTTTGGTGGGCAAGTCCACGAAGAAGATTTCGTCAAATCGTCCTTTTCGGAGGAACTCGCCGGGGAGACGCTCCACTCGGTTGGCGGTTGCCATCACGAACACGGGGGACTGTTTCTCTTGCATCCAGGTGAGGAACGAACCGAAGATCCGGCTTGAGGTGCCACCGTCGGAGTCTGCCGACCCGGTTCCCCCTGCGAAGGATTTGTCGAGTTCGTCGATGAATAGAATCGCCGGTGAGATGGACTCTGCCGTTTTCAGGGCGTTGCGGAGGTTGGCTTCCGATCGCCCTACCATCGAACCGTCGTACACCCGGCCCATATCCAGCCGTAGCAGGGGCAAACCCCAGAGACGGGACGTGGTTTTGGCGATGAGGGACTTTCCGCAGCCCGGAATTCCCAGGATGAGCATTCCCTTGGGTTGGGGCAATCCGTACTCCCGAGCCCGCTCGGTGAAGGCGTCGGAGCGTTGTTGCAACCAGCGCTTCAACTCTTCCAAGCCACCGACGGCATCGATGGTTTCATCCACGTCGATGAAATCGAGAATACCGTTACGCCGAATCAGTTGCTTTTTCTCGGACAGAACGATGTCAACTTCTTTGTCCGTCAGCCGGTTCGCCGTCACATAGGCTTTGCGGTACACCTTCTCGGCTTCGTCCCGCGTCAAACCTAGGGCGGCTTTGAGCAACTTTTCCCGAGTTTCGGTGGTGATCCGACGGGAACGGGCCTGATCGAGTTGGGACGAGAGCACTTGGTTGAGTTCTTTCATGTCCGGCAGGGGGAAGTCCAGAACTACAACTTCCTTCTCCAACTCGATGGGGACTTCCTGCACGGGGGACATCAGGACGATGGTCTTGTTTGTGCCTTTGAAACTGGCGATCGCATCCCGCAAACACCGGGTTACCTCTGGAGAATCTTTAAAGGGATGCAAATCTTTAAAGATGTAAATACTGCCACTAGCATTTGGCTCCCTGTGCCGAATCACCCATTCGATCGCAGCTTGTGGCGATACCGTGTTGGACTGTACCGTGTTCCGGGCTTGATCCCGGCTGTATTGGGTTAGTCCGCGAGTGACGGTCCAGACGTATACTTCCCTCTGGCGCTTCGAGTTCTGTACGATGGTCGCGATCGCCTGCTCAGACCGCTCCTCCTCGAAAGTTACGAGGTAGATCAGAGGATATCGAGCTTCAATTAGGATACTAAGTTCTTCTTGCATGGTCCTCGATCCAAGAGACGGTACAACATTTACTAACAGTGAGAGTTCCCAATGTCCGATTCTGAGCACGACATCGCTCTATCATCGAAGCCAGGTTGTGTTCCTCCTCAACAGGGGACGAGTTCTTCTTCCCCCGGTTGGGCGGTGCTCGGACTTACTTCTCGCACTGGCTGGACTGGCAATTCTTCGTCAGGCAGCACGCTGGGCTGATTCTTGACGGAAACCAATTCCCCTTCTTCTATCACGACGGAAGTGGTGCATTCGGGACAGGCGTAAACTCGATGAGTGTGGCCGTGTAATGCTTCCAATTCGTCAACCACTTCGGGGTGGGTCAGATAAAAGACGAGTGCCTTTTCGGCTAGGGCTGACATGGGTTCCGACTCGACTGCCGCTTTGATTTTGAGTTTGCGGTGCAGTGAGGGTGGAAGATAAAGTGTTACCTTTTGCTTACTTTGCATAGGACAGTGAACTTGTGTACCCGGGTATGTATCACAAGATAGCGACTTCATTCTGAGATGTCAAGACGTTTTGCTGCTTTGATGGCAAAACTGTAATATTCCGTTACATTGGTGGCGGGGGAGAGCGGGTGGACGATCGCCGAAACCCTTGTGGAATAGGGAACAGAGGGGAGGGAGTCGGGAGTCGGGAGTCGGTCGTAGAGAGATTGATCATTCCCGGCGTGTAACCACGCCAGCGCTCGTTGCGATAAACTTTCACTTTTCACTTTTCACTTTTCATTTCCCATCCGCACCGACTCCTGGGGGAAAATCGGATCGGTTTCTCGGTTCTGCTGCCAGATCCACAGGCCACCCGCGATCGCCGCAATTAATAAAACGATCAATAGGGTCAGCCCCAATTTTTGGTTTCGTCTGCGAGTTGATTTTCCGGCCAAAGTCGCCGTATCCTCCTCCATCAGCGCCCGAGAAGCTGCCGTAAATTCCGACTCCAAAGGTTGTTGTGGTTTTTGGGGCGGTTCCGGGGGTTCGACGAGGACCAATTTCTGAGGAGAAACGCCGAAGTAATTGAGCACCACGGAAATATTATCGTGGCCGTTGTGGAGGTTGGCGATCTCGACCAGATCTCGGACTGCCGATTCCAAAGATTTTTCCCCCCGCAGCACCGCCGGGGCGTAATTCGCCCAGGTTTTTTCCACCCAGTCGTTATCGCTGAGTCCGTCGGAACACAGCAGTAGCAACCCATCCGACTCGATAATCAGCCGTTTCACCGCCGGTTTCAGAAATTCCGCCTCCCGGGTTCCCAAAGCCTGGGTGAGGGCGCCGGCATCCCGCCGCTGTTTGGCATCCCAGTACAATGCGCGGCCCAGTCGCACTTCCCGAGTCGCCACGTCGTCGTCCACCGTCAACAATTCGCAGGATTCGGGGGTAATCCAGTAGGCGCGGCTGTCGCCGATGTTGACGATGTAGAGTTCGTGGGCGTTGTTGGAGTCCGATCGCCCCTCGATTGGCACGGGCTGGCACAGTTGCAGGGCCATCGCCAGGGTGGTTCCCATCCGCTGCTTGGACGATCGCCCCTGTTCGTCATTTTGGGCGGCGATGACGTTGTTGACCACCCGGGTAATTTCCTGCAGTTGGTGGGCGACTAGGTGCGGTGGCTGGGGTGTCTGCTGTTCCCCAATTTCCAACATCAAACTGTGGATCAGGGGTTTGATGGACTGGACTGCCAGTTGGCTGGCAACCTCGCCCCCCTCGTGGCCGGCAACCCCGTCGCAGACCAGACTCAGATGGGGGATCAGCTTGTCGTTAGGGTAAATCTCTTGTTGTTTTAGATCCGCGGCCGTGGGATAGCAGCAGTCCTCGTTGTGCGATCGCATCCGTCCGGTGTCTGTTTGTCCGGCCACGGCCAGATGTAGGGGAAGCCGCGTCGCCTGTTGCAATAGAATTTCGTTGAGGGAGTCGGCGATCGCACCCGGGCTGGAACCCTCCGGACTCTGCCGCAGGCGGTGCAGGATATCTTGCAGGGGCGATCGCAAATTCTCGTGGGCCGTCTCGACGAACGCCGACCAGGACTCCGCCAGATCCCGCAGGGTGGGCTGAATTTTTCCCCGGTGCAACTCCCGCAACCGCAGGCGCCACCCGTCGGCCCGCAGGTTGTCCTTGATCAGTAAACTGTAGGCGGCCCCCTGTTCCGAGAGGGGCTCCCACAAGGACCACATCTGCCACAGCCAGTAGACCTGGCGCACTGCCGTCGCCTTGGGCCAGGATTCCACCAGGGAGGGGTGCAGGTTGCCCTTGTCGTTCACCGGGACGTTATCGAGGAGTAAAATTTCCGCCGTTTCCGGGGATGTCGCCAAGGTGTAAATGCCGTAGAGTTGGGGAAGGTGGAGTTTATGGGGGTACAGGTAGAGGTAGGCGGCGATCGCATCCGAGAGGCGATCGGGCAGCATCGGTGGCACCCCCGGTTTGGTGTCCAGCCAAATTTGGGGGGCGGTGACGTAGTAGCGGTTGCCGACAATTTGCCCCGGTTTCATGGCCTCGGCCGTGGAACCGACGGCCCACAAGTAACGATAGGTGAGGGGAGTTTCGCAGGTGAGGCAATTGGACTGTCCCAAGGAATTGCGCGGTTGGGGACAGGCGGGGTTGGTGCAGTAAATCGGCGGTGGCGAGGAACTGCTGATTTGGAAGAGTTTATCTAAAGACACTTTGAAGATATATTGCCGGGGACACTCAATACAAAATCTCAAATCTAGAATGATTGTAGCTCCTGTTGATCGCACTGGGGTGTCAGCAATCACCAATTGCCATCGACTCAACCTTATCAATTCCGCAACGACATCATTAAACCCATGTTCATCAATCCCACCCTTTTTTGGTTGCTGGCCGGGGTACTCCTCTGTCTGATGGAGTTGTTTTTGCCCACGGCATTTATCGAATTTATGATGGGACTCGCTGCCTTCGCTGTGGCTGGGATCTCCCTTCTGGTGCCCAACGTGGGCGTTCAGGTCGTCCTGTGGATGATTTTATCGCTGGTATTTGCCCTCGGGGTTCGCCGCCTTCTGCCTTCCCGCCGGGTGTCCGTCCTGGAAGCGGCGACGGAGGCTGAAAGTCTGACGGAAATTTTGCCGGGACAGACGGGGCGGGTTTTGTGCGAGGGGGTGTCCTGGCGGGCGAGGTGCGAGGGGGAATTTGCGATCGCCCCCCAACAAAAAGTGCTGGTGGTGAGTCGGGAGGGCAACACCCTGATCGTCGTCCCCGAAAAGTTAATTCATTCCTAAATTGTCGGTGCATTCGGCGAAATGGGGGACGCTTGAGGTGTAGGTTCTCTCGATCTCGGCGGTGCGATCGCCCCAAGTCTTGGCTTTTGTCCCCCGATCCCGAATGAGATGCCAGGGTTGACTCGAAGATCGTCGATCTGGCCCAAGCCTCTTACAAGGTTGATGACTTCCGAGAGGCGATCGAGCAATTATAGCAATGCGCGATCGTATAGTTACAAAACCTATAAAAGGGAGTCGGGAGTTGGGAGTAGAGAGATTGATCATTCCCGGCGTTTAACCACGCCAGCGCTCGTTGCTATATGATTGCCGGAACTCGATCGCCCAACCGGACCCTGGGGAGTGAAGGTGACACGGGTGGCACTGCGGGATATTTTCCCAACTTAAATCATCAAAATTTCAGACCGACACAATCATTAAATCGGAGAGACAAAATGGAACAGCTACTGACATTTGGACTCATCATTTTTGGAGTTTTGGGTGGCTCTGCCGCCGCCGGTTCGGTCAAAATTATCAATCAGGGCGATAAAGCTCTGGTGGAAACCCTGGGAAAATATAACGGCCGCACCCTTGAACCCGGTTTAAATTGGGTCGTTCCCTTTTTTGATCGCGTCGCCTACCGCCAGACCGTCCGGGAACAGGTCCTCGACATTCCCCCCCAGCAGTGCATCACCCGCGATAACGTCTCTATCAGCGTCGATGCGGTGGTCTACTGGCGGATTATGGACTTGGAAAAAGCCTGCTACAAGGTTAATAATTTGCAGGCGGCGATGGAAAATATGGTCCGCACCCAAATTCGCTCGGAAATGGGCAAGCTGGAACTGGACCAAACCTTTACCGCCCGCACGGAGGTCAACGAACTGTTGCTGCGGGAACTCGACATCGCCACGGACCCCTGGGGGGTGAAGGTGACGCGGGTGGAACTGCGGGATATCTGCCCCGCTAAGGCGGTGATGGATGCGATGGAATTGCAGATGTCGGCGGAACGGCAAAAGCGGGCGGCGATCTTGGCTTCGGAAGGGGAGCGGGAGTCGGCGGTCAACTCGGCTCGGGGTCGCGCCGAAGCGGAAGTGCTCGCGGCGGAAGCCCACCAAAAGGCACTGGTGCTGCGGGCTCAGGCGGAACGGGAAGCCCAGGTTCTCAAAGCCCACGCCACGGCGGAGGCTCTGCAAATCCTTACCAAAATTCTCAAAGCCGATCCCAAAACAGGGGAAGCCCTCCAATATCTACTGGCGCAGCATTATATGGAGATGGGAACGTCTATCGGCAACAGCGACAGCAGCAAGGTGATGTTTATGGACCCCCACGCCATCCCGGCGACGTTGGAGGGGATGCGATCGCTGATTTCGGACGGCGATCGGTAAGGTTTGGGGGGGAAGAATTGATCATTGATCATTGATCATTGAATTGTCCTTTTATCGATTCTCCAACCCCCCACGTTTCCCCCGATTTCTGGTTGTGTAGGGTGTTGCTCCCGCCATTTCCAAGCGGTCTTGATATCCAACCCGTTGTTTTCTAGCATTCAACCGGATTTAATATAATTAGAGTCGGATTTTTCCGTTTCCTCGGTGTCTGGAGTGCTAAAATTTTCTGAATGTTATAAAGAATGCCCGTAGTAGGATATAATCGGGGGATAAAGCGGGAGCATTCTCGAATAGCCCCGACAAACGTTATCGACAAATTTGATAGTTTGATATGATGATGAATTCTGAATCTTGTATTTTTTTAGCCGGTGCCAGTCGGGGTGTGGGTCGGGAAATTGCCAACTGTTTGGCGGATGCACAAATCAAGGTGAAAGCCCTGCTGCGATCGCCCGACACCCGCCCGGAATTGGAGGCCCTGGGGCTGGAAGTGGTGATGGGAGATGCCCTGGACGCGACGGCGGTGGAACGGGGATTTCTGGAAGGAATGCCGGTTCGGGCGGCGGTCAGTACCATCGGCGGCTTGCCGAAGGACGGCCAGCGGGCGGATTATTTGGGCAATCGAAATCTGATTGATGCGGCGGTGAAGGCGAAGGTGGATAAATTTATTTTAATTTCGTCTATCGGCAGCGGAAATAGTGCGATCGCCCTCCCACCCCAAGCGATGGAAACCCTGAAATCGGTCTTGATAGAAAAGGAAAAAGCCGAGCAACATTTGATCGACAGCGGACTCACCTATACCATCATCCGTCCGGGGGGTTTGAAGTCCGAACCCGCTACGAAAAACGGCGTTTTGACGGAAGATTATCGGGTGGCGGGAACCATTCACCGTCCGGACGTGGCGCTTTTGGCTTGCGCCTGTCTGCTGTCTGACAAAGCGAATCATAAAATACTTTCGGCGGTCGATCGCCAGATGGCTTACGGCCAGACGGATTTTGAAGTGTTAGATATCGCTTAAATTCAACTCCCTCCAACTCCTCCGGGAGTTTGGGGGAGAAACTGTCTGTCGGTGGGATTTGAGAATGGTTTCGGGAATGGTTGCGATCGCCGCCCGCCCCAAATTCATAAAAATCTATTTTTGTCAACCCCCAGTTTTGGACTCCCCGTCTCAACCCTCAAAATTGGTGCATCGTAGTTTTCCGATTTTCGCGGATTTTTCGGAAATCTTACGCAAGAATGGGGGGTTTAGCCTCAACAGTTAGAATATCGCCGGCTTCTGCTGAACGCTGAAAGCTGTCAGCTATACCATCAAACCAGCCGAATTTCCTCTACAATTTCATCCTGAATCGGATCGTCGTGACTCAGGGGGAGGCGAATCCAAAATGTCGTCCCCACCGCCCGGTCTGACTCGAATCCGATCGTGCCACCGTGGGCTTCTACAATGGATTTTGCGATCGCCGTTCCCAGGCCGGTTCCCCCCTGTTTTCCATAGGTGACAAACGCATCAAATAAGTGGTCTTGAATCGTTTCCGGAATTCCCGGTCCGTTATCTTGAATGGAAATTTCACACCAGTTATCGCGAATTTGAGCCGTGATGGTGATGTGTCCCTCGCCATCTTCCAAAGCCTCGATCGCATTCCCGACCAAATTTTGAAGTACCCGCAGGATCTTGTTAGAATCGGCTCGGATATAAATCTCTTCTCGGATGTTGATCGTCCATCGGACTCCACAGGATCGGAAATAAACGCGATTCAAGTTTTCAAAATGCCCGATTATCTCGCGGACATCAACCCGGCGGTGGCTGAGGGTGGTACTTCCTCGGCTGAACTCCAACACCTCTTCCGCCATCCCCAACATCCGCTGAATTTGCATTGAAATTAAATCGCACCATTCCCGGGTTTCTTCGTCGGTATGGAGTTCTCGTAGCATAGAACTCGAAAGCTGAATTCCGGTAAATGGACTGCGAAAATCATGTAAAATTGTATTGACCATTTCCCCGAGCAGTTCCATTTTTTGTTTATGAACCATTTGTTTGACATATTCGGTGGTCGTAATTCGCAATTGTTGGGTAATATAGCCAAAAAGTTTCAAAACCACCTCTCCTCGGGCATCTTGGAGAATGGTCATCAGGTTTTCTCGCGAAATTTTGGCGAGGGTTGCTCCTCCTTTGGCGATCGCTCTGGCGCTGCGGGGCTGTCCGTCCAAAACTCCAAATTCCCCGAAAAAACTATTCGGTTTGGCGACGGTAACGACTTGATAGCGATCGCCTTCAGCCCGTTTGCTAAATTCGACCTGTCCCTTCAGGACTAAATACAAGTAGTCGGGAATTTCGCCTTCCTCAAAAATCAGGTATCCGTCCGGATAGTCTTCGACGAGAGCCAACTGAGAGAGTTTTTGAGCCTGTTCGGGTTCAAAATAACTGATAAACCGATGGGATTCTAAGTCCATGAGCCAGTACCGGGTGATGCGTTGAGGGAGTCGAGATATCGTTTCTCCTCAATTATTTTAGAACAATTCATCCCCCCCGGATCAATTTGTGTTTTCCGACGGGACTCGAAGCGATCGCCCCCCCTTCTCAAATGGCTCGGACGGTCGATTTTGTGATCGAAAGATGACTTAACAAAATTAAAAGAAACGACTCAATTATTAATACATCAAAAGATGGAAGATGAGTTGAACCGAAAAAAACGGGTTGAATCCGGCGATCGCACCAAGTTCGATATCAACCGGAGGGGCGAAAGGCTTGCGCCCGACCTATTTTGATGGTAAAATATAAAGGGAATTTCTCCTTCAAGTCTCCCGATAAAGAATCGTCCCTTCATAGTTTTCTAAATCGAACAAAGCTTCTAGATTTAGAGTTCCGATGGCGGTGAAACCTTGCCGGATGTGGAAATGTAGGGAACGGTGGTTGGTGATGGGTCGGGTGACGACCAAAGCGGATAAAATAGAATTGGGAAATAGTCGATAAATGGAGGTGTAGAGACGGCGGGCGACTCCTTTTCCCGTCCAACCCGGTTTGGTGGCGACGACCTGAATGTAACGGTGGCGGTGGTCGGAGAGGCGATCGCCGTAGTCCGTCCCCGCCCAGCGAATGTTGTGCACGAGGTCGGGCGAAATCTGTGGCTGGGCGATCGCGACAAATCCCACCAATTCTTCAGTCTCGGGTGCGATCGCCACAAAAAAGCGGGTTCCTTTCGCCATCCCCTCCCCCACCATCTCCTCGGTGCTCTCCGCCAGGAGAAATCCCCCCTCGAGATTCGGGGTTCGGGTGCGAGATTGGGAGGTGTGGAGGGATGCGATCGGACCGATATCGGATTCGACGGCTTCCCGGACGTTAAAAATAGTCATGGCGGCAGGATGCTGGATGGCTGGATTAGAGGGGTGACGACAATTTGACGATTTGGTTTCCTGGTATGGCTGAGGTGCGATCGCTTGGTAAATCTCGGACTCGCTTGATAATTAACTTCCAAGCTCACATCAAAAATGATCTATTCTGATTTTTGTTTCTCATAAATTTTCCTGACAATCTCTTCACACTTGCTTTTATTTCGACATATATTCGCCGGGTAAGAGTTGGGAAATAATGAATCGGCGGATTCAAAAAAAGTATCCAGATAATAAACGGTTTTTTGTTCAATATCAAGGTAAATGAACACTGGCTAATATAATGTATTAAATTTTCCATCCATCGAGATCATGAGAATGGTTGCAATGATTGATCGAAGTTAAAATTCCCGAGATGCTAACTTTTCATACTCGGCAGATTCGGCCGCTAAATCCTCATCAATAACTCGCTGATTGGCGTAGTAGTAAGCCAACGCCGCATAAACCTGCGCCAATGTTAAATAATCCTTGTCTGCGACAATTTCACCGGCCCCGTAACCTTGCTTGTAGAGGGCGACGATTCGCCGAACGGAAGTTCCGGTTCCCGCGATAATCGGACGATCCCCTTGGATGTCCGGATTGCTGGTGATTAAACTGCCAATATCAACTAAAGTTTGCGACATGGGTTTGATTGAGTGCGATCGCATCCTCCCAATTCTAGCACCCAGCCGGGGCTAAAGCCCAACAACAAGACGATCGCCCGTTGTTGCGCTTTAGCGCCATCAGCCCGGTTTAAACCCTAGTGAACCAATTCGATCGCACGCTTAGTTAACGCCTCGGCAGTCAGGCCGTTAAACGCCATCACCTGACCCGCGCTGGAGGCCGTTTCGCCGCGCTTCCAGGCGAAGGTATCCCGCTTAACAGAACTCCGCAACATGATCGGTTCCAGCATCAAACTGGCGCCGCCCGTCACCCCGATCAGGGCATCGCCGCCGAACAGCTTATCGAACGCTTCATCACTCATAAAATCGCCGTCCGCTTCCGAGCAGGTATCCCACGCAACATCGCTGGGACGGTACAGGCGGCGGGGGTTGATCACGGACACAATCCGAGTGCCGATGCCCTCAGTTTCCAAATAAGCCGCCGCTTCAAAAACCGGGATCAATGTCATGTCCCCAAGCACGGCAAACACCACCGTTTTATCGCCGGAAACCTCTTCCAAAATAACGGCACCGTCCCGCAACCCTTGGCGCGTCTGTTCAAAGGTGGTGCGGATGGGCAGAGGAGACTTACTGGCAGTAATTGTAATCCCCTTATTTTTGGTCGTCAGCGCCCACTCATAACAAACTTGGATGCTGTTGGCGTCGGGGGGGAACACCGGGAAAACGTTGCCGTTCCGCATCATCGCCGCGAAATAGGCCTCGATTTCCGGTCGCTGGTGGGTCCAGCCGTTGCGGCCCTGTTCCAGGGCTCCGGCGGTGAACAGGGTAATCGTCGAGGGGGTGGGGCGGCGCAGTTCGGCCATCGCCTGGGTGACAGTTTGCCAAATCGGCAAGCCGTTGATGGCGAAGGATTCGTAGGAACACCACAGCGTCCGCGCTCCCATCAATGCCAACCCTGCCGCCAGTCCCGCGCAGGCATCCTCGCTGAGGGGTTCGTAAACCTGCCCGTTGGGTCCCTGGAAATAGGTGTCGTCGGGGGTGGGGTGGATGATTTTCAGGGCTTGGTTGATGTTGTTGATGCCGGAGGCGGCGTTGCCGTCGGCGTTGGTGACGACGAAGTGGGGGTCCTTCTGGCCGACGTGGGCGACCAGTTCACCCATTGCGGTGGTCGCCACTTTCGGATCGCCGCCGACGGTATACTCTTCTAAAGGCAAAGTCCCCAGATCGGCGATCGCATACTCAAATTCGGTGACGACGGTTTTGGAAGCCGGCCCGCCGCCGGCCCGTTCCAGGTTTTTGCGGACCAATTCCCAGGCTTGGATGGGGAGAGCCCGTTCTTGGAGGGTTTTGATAATGTTGGGATTATCCAGGGTATCTCCGGCATAGAGATTGTGGGATTTGGCGCCCCGGGCGTGGACTCCGGCGCCCTTGAGTTGTTTGATGATGAACACCGTCAGGGTGCCGCCGAGGGCGGATTTGGCGGCTTTGTCCGCGGCTTCCAAAACGGCCTGGGTGAAAGCCATCCGCCGGTCCAGGGAGAAAGCCGTGCTATCGACGTAATCGCCCGGTTGGTTTTGGTCGTCGAAGTCTTTGGCGTCCACCAGGATGACTTCGGCGAAGCCGTTGCCTTTCCAGTAGGCGATCATTTCCTCGTTGGTTTTGGTGGAAACCATGCTGTGGTGTTCCTGGCTGTAGCCGTTCCACACCAGGACGGGGAGGAAGTTGGTGACGTCGGGGTAGGCGGTGTTGAAGTGGGCCATGCTGCTCATGGGGTAGGGTTCGCCCATGCCGCCGTCGCCGAGGGTGAAGGGGAAGAGTTTGTCCCGGTGCAGGAGGGCGGCGGACATCGCGAAGTGCTGGCCCTGGCCGAGGGGGCCGGCGGGGTTGAGCAGTCCAGGGATGTAGCCGGAGAGGTGGCCGAGGAGCCCGTGCATTTCCCGGAAGCGATCGCGCAGTTGTTGGACGGTGTAGATTTCCATGTCCTCCAGGGAGCGATCGAGGAAGACGGCGCTGTAAAAACCGGGGGCGTGGTGGCCGACTTCGGTGATGATGTTTTTGTAGCCCAGCATGACCAGGGCGGCGTAGGATTCGGCCTGACTGGCAAAACCGCCGGGGTGTCCGGAGGCTTTGCTACCGGTGACTTGCAGGATCAGGTAGCGGAGGGCGTCGGCGTAGAGTAAGGTCTGGTAGACGCCGGCGGGGTCGCGGGGGTCGGAGATGGCCGTCTTTCCTTCCGCGATCGCGGGGGTTTGACCGTAGGTTTCCAACTTGGGGAATGTTTCGCCAAAATACTGGATGCCCTGACAGAATTCTGGGATCGATGAGACGGGTTTCGGCGTGGTTGCAGTCATGCTTTATACCTGATTATTTTTCCGGTTTTGATGATTAAGGAATTATTTTACCGAAAAATTGGGTCTGAACTGCCGAGCCGGTATTAAAGATCGCGATCGCACCCCCGCCGTTTGCCTGAACAGTTTCCTGTTTTCTGGCTATCACATCCTGGCACTTTTGTCAATGTAAACTTCGCGGAAAGCGACGATTTCGCCACCCCCGCCGCAGATCTGGAAAAGCTAAATTTACACCCCGTCCGGATCGATCCCCAATTCCCGCAACCTCGCCGCCAACCGTTCTTTTTGCTGTCGCTCAGTTTCGAGTTGTGCCTGCGTCAAGGGTCATGGCAGCCTCTGGCGCAGTTTCTTTGGGATTATCGATTTCGATATCAAGTCATTCAGAACCGCTCGAAAACGACGGAAAAATTATTGGCAGGCATCGCCACGGTTTCCAACAATTTGAGATGGTGGGAATTTGCCAATTTGACGACATCATCGAGTTCCCGGACGCCCCAACTGGGGTTGGAACTTTGCAAATATTGATCGAAAGATTCGTTGCTCGGTGCCGTGTGTCGCCCGCCCATTTTGTAGGGGCCGTAAAGGTAGAGAATGCCGCCGGGGGGGAGAATGCGATCGCACCCAGCCATCAACCCCTCGCAGGCGGACCAGGGGGAAATGTGAATCAGGTTGATGGCGACGAGGGTGGTAATGGGAAATTCGGCGAGTTCCGGGGGGGTCGCGCCCCCTTCCACCGGCCAAGAATCGGCTTCTACATTCAACGCCAGGGGGGGATGAAGGTTGTCCGCCGGGGCGTGATTTTGCCATGCTCGAATGCTGTCGAGCAACAGCGGTTGCGGATCGGAGGGAAGCCAGCGGCGGGGCTTGAGGCGGGGGGCAAAAAAGACGGCGTGTTGTCCCGTACCGCTGGCGACTTCCAGGACGGTCCCGGTTTTCGGGAGGACGCGATCGAGGACTTCTAAAATGGGCTGTCGGTTGCGATCGGTGGCGGGGGCGTGTTGTCGGGCGTCTCGGGCAAATGTCATAAGTTGAATTGGACTTCAATTTTCAATGTCGATTTTATATCTATCTGGTCGGCTGATATTATCCATCTTATCGCCTTGACAAAATTCAAAAAATATGTATCAATCCCCGGCTGTCAGATGTTTGGCCCGTCGAACCGGCACTATAAAGAAAATATAAACATTTTCGGTCAATTTTAAGGATGAGGTTATCTACTTTATCCCGTTGCTAAAATTTGCCGCCGCTTTTAATAATAAAGTCAGTTGCATAATTTTTGAATTGGAGATTCCCTCGCTATGGCTCAAATTACGTTAAACGTCTTTCGGGCCGAAGCCGTCCGAGATCGGATTCAGATTTCAGGTTCTTATACCGTTACCTTATCCGCAACGGAGACAAAAAATTGGCTTCGTGTGACTCCCCGACTCCGACTGAATATCGCCCCCTCCGCATGGGATATCATTTTCGACCGTCTCTCCCCCATTCCGATTTACAAAAAACTCAATTTTTTAGAGTACAAATTTGACGATATTTGTGCCCGTGATTCGGGGGAAATTTCTCGAGAATTTGACTTCACAATTCCCGTCGTATCTTTATCAAAAGTCTTTTATCTGGAGCCGGAAGAAGTCGAGAGACTGTCCCAGTTCAACCGGATCAGATTAGATGCCACCGTCAGCCTGAGTCCGGATTGGACCGTCGGCGATTGCGTCAAATGTTACCAGACCCCGGTGTTTCGCGTCGCGTGAGGCCATCTTCAGAGGCGATCGCCAAAATATTGGCGATAGAGGTCGCAACTGACCCGTATGGCTTTGCCGTCCCAGTGAATCAACCCCAAACTTTTGAGCTGAAAAATTTGCTTGTGTTCCAATACGGGGAGAGAGCGATCGCACAGAATGTCCCGGTAGGTTTCCGCCAAATCCGGATTCTGCTGTAAATAATCCAATTTTTCTTGCAAGTCCCGGCTAAAAATACCCTTTTCCGTCGCCGCATCCTGTAAAGCTTCTTCCAGGGATAGATTCCGACGGACTATTTCATAAAAGAGCTGGCGAATGAGAGCAGGGAACCCCCCCAACTCGAAAGCAATGCCATCAATTTCATTTTCCGACAAACTCAGTCCATGCCGCCGGGACAAGTCGATCATTTGGGAGACGTCGAAGGGGGGGAGAACGACCGACATTCCGACGTTGAAAGGAGAGCAATTGGCATCCAAGTTGACGTAAACTTCCGTCGAGTTGCTGATCACCAAACGCAATTTTTGCCAAATTTCCGCATCCTTGCTCTCTTCGTGCCAAGCTCGCAACATCGAAAAAAAATCTCGGGCCAAATTCAGGTAATCGAACAGCACGTTCACTTCGTCGAGAATCAAGATGATGGGAGCGTCGATGGTTTCGAGGACGTGCGATCGCATATAGAACGTACAACTCATCAAATATCCGATATCCTCGTCCCAATAGTCATCCAACTGGGACGGAATCGGCAACTGCCGGGTGAGGTTGGCGCAGAACCAGCGAAAAAAACGGGGCGGGTTCAAAAATAATTCGCTCTCGGCGAGATTTAAAGTCAGCCAGACACCGTGATAATTATGGGCTTTTCCGTGGGCAACAATGCGGGAAATTAACGACGTTTTTCCCATATGCCTGGGGGCGGTAACCCGAATCAAAGCGTGGTCGTTCAGAATTTCCTGATAACAGTCCGTTTCGATGGGAGGGCGATCGATATAATAAGGAGAATTGAGGGGGACGGCATCGTAAGGCGGTTCCAGAATGGCTCGGTGTAGAGTCGGGTACTCAATTTCTCGGTTTAACTTTTCGATAAAATTGGCTTTGGTAATTTTTTCTCCCCAGGCTTCGGAGAGCAGTTTCCACAGTTGGGGAGCGACGAAACGCTTGATGTAACTCGCAGAATAGAAAGCATCCCGGGCAATTTGTTCGTAGGTTTTGTTGGAATCGCCGAGAATTTCCGTCAATAATTTAATTTGAATGTCCGTTAAATTTTGACCGGTTCGAGATCGAACCCTGTCGATCAAATGATGGATTTTAGAATCGAGGTTTTGATTCATCAAACTCGGTGATTGGATAGCTCTTGAATAAGTGAAAATGCGGGTACCTCGATCGATAATAACCAATTGCCGTCCGACACACAACTCCTCTAGGATTCTTTGGATAAGAGCGCGATCGCAAACCGCAAAAGTTGTTGCACCAGGGACCCGTTTCCTGAAATGCCGGCTTGTTTTTCCCATTCCCGGAGCTGTTCCCGGAATTTCCGCTCCCGCTTGGCGCGTGCCACAATGGGCTCAACGATCGCCCGATGCCGAATTTCCCGGGTCGAAATCCCTTGTTTTTCTAAATAACTCAACAAACGCTGCACGGGATCGACAAATTGGCTCGGCGACTGGGAATTGAGAATGGATTGAATCTGGCGGGAGATGTCCCAATAGAGATTTTTTTGACGCTCGGAGAGCTGCGACAATTCCCAATCGGGCGATCGCGAAACGGAGCGGGACGGGGCACCGGCCGAGTCCGAAAGATTGTGCAATTCGAGCAATTCGTCGATAACCGATCGGCGATCGCCCACCCGCGCCACCATTTCCGGATATCGCCTCAAAATTTGGTCGCCGACCCACTCCGCATTCACCCAATGATTCGCTTGCACTTGCAGCCGAGAGCGATCGGGGAGGGTTTCAAATCCTCGAATGGTCAGACTCAAATCGCGGCTTTCCCGCTGCACCGCCGCCACCGCGTACACCAGCGCCTCCCAGTCGATGGCCTCAAAAAATTCCACCGTCAATACCGTGCGGTCGTCGGATGTCGCTTCCAACCCCAACTCCTCCACCGCCGACGTGCGATCGCTCGGCCGCTTGTTCGTAAAATCAAATCCCGCGAACACATACTCGCAAACCACCCCCGACCAATCCACCTCCTGGGGATGCCAATTGTAAATGCAACATCCCGTCAAATTCGCCCCCTCCAACGTCGTCTCGATCAGGTGAGTATCCACCAACAGAGCCTCCCGCAGATCCGCCCCCGCCAGCGAACTCTCCCGCAAATAGGCGCCACTGAGATCGGCCCGCCGCAGGTCGGCCCCCTGCAAGTTCGCCCCGACGAAATTTCCCCACAGCAAATACACCCCCTGCAAATTCGCCCGCAACAAGTCGCTTTGTTGGAAACTGGCCTTGAGCAAATAGGCATCGGCGAGGTCGGCGCGGCTCAGATCGGCGCGGTCCAAAATAGCCCGGGTCAGATCCGCCCCTGCCAACAGGCTACGGTGCAGATCCGCCTCCACCAGCACCGCTGACCGCAACATCGCACCACCGAGATCGGCTTCGGCCAGATTCGCTGCCGTCAAATTCGCCTCCCGCAGGTTCGCCGCCGTTAAATTCGCCTCCCGCAAATTCGCCTCCCGCAGGTTCGCCGCCACCAAATTGGTTTGGCTCAGATCGGCTTCCGGGAGTTGGGCAAAGCTGAGTTCGGCCTTGTTGAGGATCGCCCCCTTGAGCTTGGCGCGGTCGAGGCGGCTGGCGGTCAAATTGACGCGGTGGGCCTGGGCTCCTTCTAGGATCGCCCAGTTGAGTCGGGCGTTCTGGACGGACGCGAACCGCAGGTCGGCTCGGGAAAAATTGGCCCCGTTCAGTTGGGTGCGATCGAGGTGGGCGCTGGCCAGGAGCGCACTTTGCAGGTCGGCTCGGGTCAAATTGGCTCCGGTCAACTCGGCTTCGGTGAGGACGGCCCAACTCAGATTGGCTCCCCCGAGGTCAGCCCCGCTGAGATCGACCTGTTTGAGGTGGACGCCGCTCAAGTTCGCCCCCCCGAGATCGACGGATTGAAAGTGGCGCTCCCCTCGCTGATAGCGGTCCAGTAACTCCTCGGCTTCCATCGCACAATTTCCCAGGGTCGGCAACAGCATCTACAGTGAAATCTTAACCCCTACGGGCGATCGCATCTCCGAATCTCGGCCGGACGGCAGTTCAAAATTTTTGGATGGGAGATCTAGACTTCCCGTTTTGTATCTGTTAGAATAAGCTGATGTCACCAGGAGAGGTGGCTGAGTGGTCGAAAGCGGCAGATTGCTAATCTGTTGAGGGGTGTTTAGCCTCTCCGAGGGTTCGAATCCCTCCCTCTCCGTTTGAAAATCGAGCTTTCGGGCGATCGCACCAAGTATCGCACCGTCCGTCAATCGGCGATCTATAATTCTGGGAGCCGCAACGGTCAACCCCGCACCCGTTCGGCGTCCCATTCGTTAAGGATTCCCATGTCTGTTTTGAGTGAAAATCCCACGGTTTGGCTCCAGATCGCCCTGGTCGGCCTGTGGTTGGGCGCGATCCTGGCCCTGGCGGAGGGACTCAACCGCCTGTTCGCCGTCGATGCCGAAGTGTCCCGGAAGGTCGTCCACATCGGGACGGGAAATGTGATTTTGTTGGCCTGGTGGCTGCAAATTCCTGCCTGGGTTGGCGTTGCGGCCGGGGTCATTTCTGGCGCGATCGCCCTCATTTCCCTCGCCGTCCCCATCCTCCCGAGCATCAACAGCGTCGGACGCCAGAGTTTGGGTACGTTTTTCTACGCCGTCAGCATCGGTCTGCTCATCGGTTGGTTCTGGCCGATCGCCCGCCCCGAATATGCCGCCCTGGGGATTTTGGTGATGACTTGGGGAGACGGCCTCGCCGCCACCGTCGGCCAAAAATTCGGTTCCCACCGATACGAATTGTGGGGAAATCAAAAAAGCTGGGAAGGTTCCCTGACGATGACTTTGACCAGTTTTATCGTCTGCACTTCGATCCTGCTGTCCGTCAACGGCAACACTTGGCAAACTTGGGGAATCTCTGCGGCTGTGGCTGTGGTGGCGACCCTGTTGGAAACGATCTCCAAACTGGGTATCGACAATTTGACCGTCCCCCTCGGCAGCGCCGCCCTGGCCTTTTTTCTCAATCAGCTCTGATATCCCATCTCGCTCCGCAACGGCGCACCGGGAGGAGAGGGAATGAATGCAGGGCGATCGACTCTCAATTATCAATTATCAATTGTTCCGCGATCGCCCAAAACCAGACCCTCCAACCCCAGCAGGCTCGGATTGGAGGGAGACTCGAAACTTGATTTTTAACCGCACAATTCACCTTATTCGTCCCAGGGCGATCCTTTATAGGGAGTGCCTTCAAAGGGGTTGACACCGACCATCGGATAGGCATCGTCGCTGGGGCTAAAAATCCGGACGACTCCCTCCGTCAGGTAAGCCATCATGTTTGATAAACTTTCAAAAATATTCATAACTGCTTCACCTCTGTCAGGTAATCTCTTCCTCTACACTTTACATATTAAGTGAAATATCAAGGTTTGGCGAGAAATTGCAATATTTATTTGCAATCGGCGATGATTGATACAGGTATTAAAATTATGTTATAATTTTTAAAGTAATTGAGCGCTGCCGAAACCGCCTCTAAATGTCGGCTTTACCCCGTTAATCCGCACAATTGCTGATCAAAATTGCCCCCGACTTCAGCTTGTCAAAATTGATTTTTTTTAAGATTTGATAAGTTCCGTAACGGAAAAATCCGACACCCGACCCGGAGGATCGGTGTCGGAGTCGAGTGGAGGATGTCGCGATCGCCTAGGATTTCACTTGGGCACCGTGGGCGCGGGGATCGGTTCCGGCATCCGAAGACGGCGCGACGGGGGCTTTAAACGGGGAAACCTCGGCGCCCCGGGCCACTTTCGGCAGCGGCGTCCCCGCGATCAATGCGTCCAAATCGGTCGCCAAAATCCCCTTGGGAATTTCGCCGATCGCCTCCCCGACTGCCCCGGCATTTTCATCCAAAAACACGAAATGGGGAATCCCATCCACGCGATATTTGAGGATTTCCGGGAGCCACTTGCTGTTGTCCACGTTCAGCATCACAAAATTGACGCGATCGCCGTAAGTGTCCCGCATTTCGCCCATGTCCTCGGCCATCGCCTGACAGGTCGTACACCAGTTGGCGTAAAATTCCATCAGGGTCGGCTTGCCGTTGTCCAACGCCACCTCGATGGGGGTGGACTCCGCTGCCAGTTCGTTCAAAGAAGTCGATGTCGCCTCACTCCGGAACCCCAAAAACACCGCCACGCTCAGGATGATCGCCACGATCGCGATCGTAAAATTTCTCAGGCGGGTTCCAGGCGTAGCAGAAGTTGAGGGGGAATTCGATGGATTGGTACTCATGGAATCGCAATGAATAGCAAAGAATTATCAGTGAATTCAGTTTAACGAATTCTCTCGGGAGAAAACTTTTCACTTGCCCCACACCGATTCAATAGAGTCCGTCCGGTCAAAAACCAGATCTGATATTAAGATCGAGAGTGAGTCTCGCATATTGACCATGAAAAAACGAGTCACCCTGACCTTTCCCAAACGTTCGGTTCAGATGCCGATCACCTACCGGTTGGCTAAGGACTTCAACGTGGCGGCCAACATCATCCGGGCCCAAGTCGCCCCCAACCAGATGGGGACCCTGGTGGTCGAATTGTCCGGAGATATCGACCAACTTGAAGCGGCGATCGAATGGATGCAATCCCAAAACGTCACCGTTTCCCTCGCCAGCCGAGAAATCCTCATCGACGAAGACAACTGCGTGGACTGCGGGTTGTGTACCGGCATCTGCCCCACCGAAGCCCTGACCCTGAACCCCGAAACCTTCTATCTGACATTTACGCGATCGCGCTGTATCGTCTGCGAACAGTGCATCCCCACCTGTCCCGTCCAGGCCATCTCGACCAACCTCTGACCCCCGCCGCCCGACGATGCTTTCCCTCTCGATTTGCTTGCTGCTGTTGACTTATACGGTTTTCGGGTGGGCTTTGTACGAGCTTCACTTGCAGATTCACATTTGGGGTGCACTTGAACTGGGCATCGTCTTCCTGGCACTGTTGTATACCGTTCCCCTCAATCGGTTGAAACGGCCACTCAACGCCTGGTTCAAGTCGAATATCGGTTTTTTTCTCTCCGTTATTTTCGGCGCCTTTTTGATCGTCGTCCTGGCAACCTGGCTGGAAATCTTCACCACCACCCTCATGGCCCTCTCGGCGACCGCCCTCACCCGCATGGAACTCCAAACCCGAAACGTTAAAAGCTGGAAGGCGTTTTTCGTGCTCTGTGCCGTTTCCATGTCGGGATTGGCGTTGGGCTCGGGCCTCCATCACCTCGCAGGTTTATTGATAATTGATCGTTGAGAATTGACAATTGACAATTAATAAGGGGCGATCGCTCTATCGACCGTGGACGGTCCAAAGATTGTCACAGCTCCGGCCGAAAACTGTCACACTTGCCCTGAGAATTTAACTCAAGCGTTTAACTGTCCTTGCCCCACGAAGCACTCAACTCGGTGGGGTGCTTTTATTTGGGGGGGTGGGAGCGGAGGGAAGCTCCGGGAACAACGCCGGTAAGATTTTCTTCCAAGCTCCCCCTACACCCTACACCCTACACCCTACACCCTAATTTTGAGTCGCCAGAACTTCCGGCTTCAGAACTTGGTTCAATTTGCCGCTGCGATATCCCTCCAAGTCCAACGTGACGTAAACGAATCCCAACTCCTGAAAGGTCGCCACCACGGACGGGAGGTCGGTTTTTAACACGAAAGTCTGAATTTGGTCGGGGGGCAGTTCGATGCGGGCGGTATCTCCCTCGGAACGAACCCGCAGGTTAGTCCACCCCAACCGTCTCAGGTAGACTTCGGCCCTCCCCACCCGCTGCAATTTGGCGATCGTGATTTCTTCGCCGTAGGGGAAGCGGGAACTCAGACAGGGTTGGGCGGGTTTGTCCCACCAGACCAAACCCAAGTGTTTGGAGATCTCCCGAACTTCGGCTTTGCTGACTCCGACTTCGGCTAGGGGCGATCGCACCCCCCGCTCCCGGGCTGCCTTCACCCCCGGGCGGTAATCCCGCAAGTCGTCGGCGTTCACCCCGTCCACGACATAGGGATAACCCCGCTCTTTCGCCAACGGTTTGAGGGTGTCGTGAAGTTCGCTCTTGCAGAAATAGCAGCGGTTCACCGGGTTGGCGGTGTAGTTGGGATTCGCCATTTCCTGGGTGTTAATTTCCTCGTGGGCAATGCCGATGGTCGCCGCCTGGATGCGGGCGTCTTCCAAATCCTCCGGCAGGAGGGAGGGGGAAATGGCGGTGACGGCCAAAGCGCGATCGCCGAGGACATCCTGGGCGATGCGGGCCACCAGGGTGCTGTCCACGCCCCCGGAATAGGCGATGAGCGCCCGATCCATTTCGGCAAACAGGGATTTGAGTCGTTCTAATTTCTGGATCGCCATGGGTTTGTGAAATATGACTTCTGATCGGAAAAGCGGATGCTTTCCCTATTCTTATAGTTTACGGATTTGCGGCGATCGCTCTCAAGTCGAACGAAAGGCCCCCGAGTTCCGCCCTATAATTTAAGGACAAATCCTGGGAGCGCGATCGTCATGACTGTTGCGACTCGAAAGTTGAGCTTTGCGGAATACCTCAAATATGAGGACGGCACCGACACCCGCTATGAATTGGTGGAAGGAGAATTGATCCCCATGAGTCTGGGAACGGGACGACACGGCGCGATCGCCGAATTTTTGAACGATGAATTTAAAGCGGAAGCCCGGAACAGAAGTTTGCCCTGGACTTCTAAAGATATGCGAATCGGAGTGCGATCGCCTCGGGGGGGTCGCTGGGACACCTCCCGCATCCCCGACGTCACCGTATTGGCGATCGAACAGTGGGAAAACCTCGCCGCCCGGGAAGCCGTCATCGAACTCGACGAACCCGCCCCCATTTTGGTCGTGGAAGTGGTGAGCGAATCGACTCGAACCGCCGATTACCGCGGCAAGCGATCAGAATACGCCGTCCGCGATATCGAAGAATATTGGATCGTCGATCCCCTGCAAGAACTCGTCACCATCTGCACGTTGGTTGAAGGGTTCTACGATGCCGTCTCGTTTCGAGGGGAAGAAATGATTGTCTCCCGCCTTTTCCCGGAGTTGGAATTAAAAGCAGAGCAAATCTTAGCCGGAAAGCGTTAGTTACAGCGGTTTTCGCTCGAATGAGAACCGCACGATCCCCCATTATCCCCCTTCGATCCCCCCCCCGCCCCCATCCCCCCCAGCCCCCCTTTGTAAGCAGGGCTGTTTCATTCTCCCCGAAAAATGGCAGGGGGAGCGACCGGAAGCGACCGGGAGCAGAGGGAGCAGAGGGAGATTTTTCGGAATGAAAAGGTATTTTTAACTGAAAAAAACCCTTTCTCCCGGCTCCCATTAACGGTTTTCCTCATCATCCTCGACAATTGATAACCGAGAATGAAACGGCCCTGCTTTGTAAGGGGGGAGATGAGGGGGAGCCATTGTGGCAATGCTAGAATTTGTACGGGGACTTGGAATGAGAAAGTGTACCTCATTGACTTGAAAATTGCTGTATCGATCGGCGACGAACTGAATCGGAGCAAAATCGGCCGATTGAATGACCGAATCTTCTCTCCCCACACCCGACACCCCAGGGGGCAGCGCTATCAGAAAAGGCTGAGGAGGGATCAAACCCAACTCAGCCATTATTGATGTGTCTTAAACTTGAGAATTGAGCGATCGCGACACTGATTGCCCCCCGAAACCGAACGTTAACCCAGCCACTCTAAAACAGCTTCCTCGCGGGTATTGGTGTGACGTTCCGGCGTTTCGCGATTGAACTTGAGATGGATGGAACGAGTTTGTTCGCCATCCGCCGCCACCGCCATAATCGGATAGTCGAATTGACCGTCGGGGAAGTACATTTGGAAGCGGAATGTTCCGTCAGGATTGAGTTTGATAGGCCGTCCGCCAATCGTAACGGTCGCATCCGGCTCGGTTGCACCATAAATGATCAACTCGGCATCGGCAACCAACCAAAACTTCCGGGGACGAATAGGAGGCATCGATGCCGCCATCCCGATACCCGACATTCCGATACCTGACATCGAGTAACCCAAGGCGGCTCCCGACAGACTCAAACCGACACCGGACATGGAATAACCCATCCCGACACCAGACATTCCCACACCGGACATGGAATAACCCAAAGCCGCACCGGATTCAGTCACGCCGACACCGGACATGGAATAACCCATCCCGACACCAGACATTCCCACACCGGACATGGAATAACCCAAAGCCGCACCGGATTCAGTCACGCCGACACCGGACATGGAATAACCCATCCCGACACCAGACATTCCCACACCGGACATGGAATAACCCAAAGCCGCACCGGATTCAGTCACGCCGACACCGGACATGGAATAACCCATCCCGACACCAGACATTCCCACACCGGACATGGAATAACCCAAAGCCGCACCGGATTCAGTCACGCCGACACCGGACATGGAATAACCCATCCCGACA
>JBNGCR010000030.1:23496-37791 GCA_050045915.1 Limnospira sp. | reverse complement strand
TCTGTATGGGTATTTCATCCTTAGACTCATCCTATCCCCCGGTGTACTTTTGAGGGTCTGTGTAGGTAAGGAGTAAAAATTCCTACCTTTCCACTTACTCATTCGAGCAGCACCGTAATCAACCTGTTTTCGATACCTAACAATAACGAGGGTTCATGGCAGATGTTCACCTTTCGGTTAGTCGTAGATGATTGGCAGTGGTCGAGTTATTGGGAGCAGATTCTCCTTCATCGCCTTCCGTTCCCCGCTTCAATCCTGGGGTTGTGAGTCCCAAAACTGGGGGTGGCTATCGCCTTCTCTCTTGGAGATTATTTATTCTCTTTGACCCTGAGAGTTCCGACCTCACTTAATATCGTGTGATATTAAGCTTGGAACATACAGACAGTTATAAGGCTGGTCAGGGGTGCGTCCCTTATATCTATCCAAGGGGATGGAAGCCTTACCGGGAAGTTATTTCAAGCATTTCAGCCCTATTTCATTCCCGAACGAATCGCACTTACAATTTGTTATACTCTGTCGCACTTAATTTTTCAACGACCCAAACCCATTTTTTTGTCGGGGGGGACGAGCAGATTGTAGCCACGATCAAAAAACCCCTTCCTTGCGGATGGGTTCAACTGAGTCTCGGCTGTCGGATCTGAGTCAACTTGATTGAATGCACAGATCCTCCAGAATTGCCCCCAATTTTAGATCAGACCGGCAAATATCACAGCGTACAGCTATACCATTTCTGCCGGATGGGTGTGTTAATGTGGCAGATTTTCCCCACGGCTCCGGTCGCAAATTAGAACAACTCCGGATTCACCAAAAACTGGCTCACCACTTCGGGTTGTCGGCCAATAATCTGAGCCGGAACCGTTTCCACGTCGATTTGAGAATAGGGTTCGACACCGTAAGTAGTCACGAGAAGCTGTCGGGTATTCTCATCGACCACGAACTCCGTCCAACCGAACGTGTGAACCGCCACATAAGGAGCCGGAATCACTTCTTGAGCGTCAATTCCCGACCCCTGCAACCCGACGGGATCGTAACCCAAAGCGACGAGGCGCGAGTCAAAAACATCCTGAATAAACGCATCCCGTAGCGATCGCGTCTCCAAGGAATCATAAACCGCCTTCGCCTCCCGCGTCAGCACATCTTCCGGCGTGTTTGCCACCGTCGCCGGACCCAAGGGGGCGCCCGTCAATCCGTCACCCAAATCGGCCTGAACCGCAGCCGGACCCACCGTAATTTCCATCGCATCGACCGGAATTTGTCGTCCCCCAAACTGTTCCTGATAGGTCAAATTGTTAACCACCGTCCCATTCAACCCCGCCGACACAAACACCACGTTATCAATATCATTTTCATCGATAAACTTGAGGATCTCGCTGCGTTCCGCCGCGTATCCTTCCCAGCGGTCAGCCGCCCCCGGAATCCCCAAATTTTGCATCGGAACCGGGGAAAAAATGAACTTCCACGTCAGGCCCGCCGCCTCCGACGCCAGCAAATTCTCCTGGAACCGCTCCAACTGATCCCGTCCTAACATCGTGCGATCCGCGCCAGCGACCCCATCGCGATCGAAACTCGCGGCCAAAAACGCATCAATTTGTTGTCGGGGCGCCGCTTCCGATACCTGCGGCAGGGGGGCATCCCGGAACGATCGCACGTCCAACAGAAACGCCGCCGCGTCGTCCCCAAACGTGACGGCCCGGTACAGTTCCTCGCCCGCCGCCCGGGGGTTGTAGTCCAAAAATCCCTGCAACGCCGCCTCGAAGACGGGGGTATTGTTCACCAAACCCTCTCCGGTCCCGAACAACCCCGGTGTCTGGGGGGACAGAATCGGCGCCGTCCCCCCGGCAAAATTCTCCGTCAGTTCGCGATCGTTCCACGTTGGCAGGATGGAAGTCGAAGCCCGCAAATTCCCCCAGGGATTAAAATCCAGCCGCCGGGAATAGATTTCATTGTGCTTGGTGCGGAATTCCTCCCAACTCACCGCCTGCCGCACCCCCGGCAAATCGGGCGACTCGGTATCCGCCGAGATGGTATTGCCCAATACCGCGAAAAAATCGAGGTTCCGCTCCGGCACGTTGCCAACCGCCGCGTGGGGCATCAGTTCCCCCTGGCCGTCCCCGGTGGCTCCGAACCGCAGCCCCCCCCGAACTCCCAGCGGTTTCGACGTGCGGAAACTGCCCTGATCCGACTCTCCCCGGGCATTCGTGACCCGATAAAAATATTGCGTCCCCGGCGTGAGTCCTGATACGGACACTTCGGACGGGAGGGTAGGGTCGAGGGCGGTCGTCGTCACCGACGAGACGATATTGGTGAAATTGGGATCGATCGCCGTTTCAAAGGTCAGGGGGCCGGCGACGGTGCTGCGGGCCATCAGGGTCGTGCCGGTTTGGGTGGTGTCCCCGCTGGCGACCCGGTTGGGAAAATTGGAGCCGTCCGGTTCCAGAAACGGGCTGAAATCCCGACCCTGGGCCGCCCCGATTTCGAGGTAATGTTCGATTCCTGTCACCTCGCCCCGGGCAACTTTGGCGGCGACATCGGGATTTCGGGCCTGATAATAGTCGGGGTTGTAGAGGGAACTGGGGCGGAAATCTGCAAATTGGCCGAATTTGACGAAATGCTCGATCGCGGTCACGTCCCCCGCCAGAATCGCTGATTCTAAAAACGGATATTCTTCGAGATAGAACGCCGTGTCAAATAAAATGCCGGGATCGCGCCTTTCAAATTGACCGGCGTTGATAAAGTGTTGGAACCCGCTCGCGATCGCCCCACTATTGACGGCTTGGGCGACATCGGGGTTGGTGGCGAGATAATAAAATTCGTCGTAGAGCGGCGTGGGCTGGCGGACCTGAAACTGGCCCGTTTCGAGGAAATGCTCGAACCCACTTTCAATAATGCCGGCCTCGACAGCGAGCTCGACATCCGGGTTATTGGCGAGGTAAAACGACTCGCTGTAAAGGTCTTTAGCGGTTAACATAAATTGGGGTGTGGGGTGTGGGGTGTGGGGGCCGAGGAAGCGGAGGGAGCGGAGGGAGCGGAGGAAGCGGAGGAAGAGAAAGGGGTGAAACGCCCAAACCGCTTGGGAATCAATTCCCGAGGGCGCAAGCCTTGCGCCCCTACAAGCAAAAATCATCTGAAGATGATTGGGGAGTTTATAGATCTGATCAAAACTTACCTCCCCTGCCTCCCCTGCCCCTGGAGCCTCCTCTGCTTCCCCTGCCTCCCCTGCCTCCCCTGCCCCCCATCTCCCCATTCCCGACTCCCGACTCCCGACTCCCGATTATTCCACTGGTGCGATCGCGGTTCAGAATCATTAATTAATAATGATTAATGATTAATGATTAATTATTCCACTGGTGCGATCGCGGTTCAGAATCATTAATTAATAATGATTAATGATTAATGATTAATTATTCCACTGGTGCGATCGCGGTTCGGTGGCGGGGACTGTTGCCGGTGACGACGGGGGTTTGGAAACCCGCGTCTTTGAAAGTTTCCGCCAAATCCAGGCTCATATACTCGTCGAGATAGGGTTCGGTACTCTTGAGCAAGGTGAAGACGAAGGGGGGCATTTTGGCCAAGACCTCGGATTGGGGGTTCATGTCCATCACCGCCAGGTATCCGCCGGGACGTAGCAGGCGCCGGGCTTCTCGGAAGATGTCGCGGGTGGCCCGTTGGGGGAGTTCGTGGCAGACCAGGCACAGGGACACTAGGTCGGAGCTGGCGTCGGGCAGACCCGTGGCTTCGGCGGCGGCGTGCACCCAGGTGGGGGGGTTAGCGGGCTGTTTTTGGGCGCTGTTGTAAGTCGCGATCGCCAAAAAGTAGGGGGACAGGTCCACACCCGTCATCGCGGCTCGGGGATAAATCTCCTGGAGAGTAAAGGTACTCAACCCGACGCTGCAGCCGAGATCGAGAATATTTTCGGGATCTCTCGGCAATTGAGCTTTCAGGACATCGTGGTAACTCTGCCGCAGCCGGTCATCTCCGGCCACCCCCGCCTCGGGCCAAATTTTGGCGTGGACGGCTTTAGCCGCCACTTCCACTTCGACCGCGGCTTGCCAACTCATGTTCCCGCTGTCGTAGGCGTGAAAGGGTTTTAAATAATAGTCGGGGTAGGCGAGGTGGGGATCGTTGACTCCCTCGAATTCCCGAGTCCAGTCCCGGGAGAGGAGTTCGTCGGCGTGACGGCGCCAGGGAACGCCCATATCTTCCGCGCGATCGATCATCATCTGTCGGGCCCTATTTTTGGCCCAGTCGGCTAGAGGTTTGATAGAAAGGACACCGTTCACCAGTCGGGAGGCGAATCCGGCGGGAGCATTTGCCGTTGCTGTCATTGTTTTTTTGGGGAGTCGAGAAGAATCAATTGATAATGATCAATGATCAATTATCAATTATCAATTATTCCCACACAGGCTGAGTCCGGTGTCGCGCGATCGAGGTCGGGGTCGCAATCTTTGACGATCGCGTACAGGTTGACATCGGTTTCCAACAGGCAGGCGTGGCCGCTGTCGGGGAGGACGACCATGTGGGCATCGGGCAGTTCCCGAATCAGGAATTGAGCTTCCGTTACCGAGGGTAGCAGCCGGTCGGAGCCGCTGGCAATGACGACGGCGGGTAAACTGAGTTGGCGGAGTTGCCGGGGTTCAACGTGAAACGATCGCAGCAGTTCCAGCCGCCAGAGCGAAGTTTTTTGAGGGACGGACTGCATGGCCTCCAACAGAGCCCGGCGATCGTCGGGGGTGATGCGTCGGAGGGAAGCAAGAAAGGGCAGCAGTCCCGCCACCGAAACGGGGTAGAACCAACTCGGCAGCCAGTGGGTGAGGTAAGACCCCCACTGCACCCAGGGCCTCTGTTGGAAGGAGGAGGCGGGGTTGACCAAAATCAGGCGTTTGAGGCGGTGGGGAATTTTGAGGGCGACTTGCAGGGCCAAGCAGCCACCGAAGGACTCGCCGCACAGGTAGACATCTCGATGTCGGTGGCGATCGAGTTCAGCTTCGATCAAACCCACGGTGCGATCGACTAACATCTCCCAACTGGAGAGATCTTCCGGGGGAATGCTCAGACACCGCAGGTCGAAGCGGCCGGCGAGTTGGGGTTGCTGGGTTCGCAGCAGGCGGCCCGTGCCGTCCATGCCGGGGAGAAAGCAAAATAAAGGTCGGTGCGGTTGGGGGGAAGTGGGGCTCAAAAAATTCATGGAGATTCCGAATGATTCTGTCTGAAGGTAGATGTTGTCTTTCCGGCCGTTTTTTTGATATAAAGCAATGTCTGCTCAGAGGCATCCCCTTCGCAGCAGGTCGGCGATTTCGGTTTTGCAGTAGCTGGTGAGGTCGGCGACGGCCGCTTTGGCGTCTCGACCGCGGTATTGACCTTGCAGTTGCGGTTTCACCCAGTAGGGGCGGCCGACGAGGACGTTGACCTGGCGGTAGACGAGGGCCGGATGCCAACCGGGCTGGTCGAATTGGGGTTCGGCCGGGTCGAACCAACTGAGGACTTTGATCGGGATGCCGGAGGAGATGCACGTTTCCTCCACGCTCGCGATCGCCACCGGCAACAGGACCAACTCCCGCACGGGCGTCCGCAGGGCCAGGTGGGCGAATCCCCGGTGAAAGGAGCCGACCCGATCCGGCGGGGTCCGCCGCAACATTGGGGCGGCGCCTTCCGGAAAGATGCCCACCATTTCTCGCCGGTGCAGCAGTCCGGCGGCCTGTCGAAAAAACGGTTTGGGGCGATGGTCGAGGGGAAAGGCTCCGACGGCGTCGATGGTTTCCCGCAGCAGGGGGACTTGACCCATGAAGGGGTGACAGGCGAAGCGGATCGGGCGGTGGACGGTCGCCATCAGGACGAGTGGATCGAGGAAACTGCGGTGGTTGCTGACCATCAGGACGGCGCCCTCTGCGGGGATGCGATCGCCGTGGTGCAGGAAAATGCGGGTTCCCAATCCGGCGAGAAGCCCGCGAGAGGTGAGCTGAATTCTGTTGGAAACCATGAGTCACAATAGAAATCGGGTGGTTTTTCGCGCCGTCAGGTTCGAGCTGAATGCAGCTTAATATTACTTTACCTTATGGGTGAAGTGACTGGGATCAATCAATCAGTGGACTGCGAGAACCGGGATCGAAATAGCAATTGATCGCATTTTTCGGACCCGAGCGCCCCAAATCTTCCCCTTTCACCCTCGATCGTCTTCGAGATGGGCGAGAAAAACTTAAGACTTCGTTGAGAATTTTTGAGATTTTTTAAAAAAGCCTTATGATTTACAAGCTCGGTTTCAAATTTTTAAAACGGTATCAAATGGGTACTGTTTTGGGCGCTGGGGGACTTGTACCCGGCGGTCAAAGCGGCTAATTTCCGACGGAGCATCAAGTTAAGATCGACACCAGTTTTAAGATAGGACAATCTAGATCGTCATGGATGTGACAGAAACCACTCAAAATACATTTGCTTTAACGACTCCTCTGTATTACGTCAATGATGTTCCCCATATTGGCAGCGCGTACACGACGATCGCGGCGGACGCGATCGCCCGCTTCAAGCGTCTCCAGGGGAATTCGGTCTTGCTGATCACCGGAACCGACGAACACGGCCAAAAAATTCAGCGCACCGCAGAGGCAGCCGGATGTGCGCCCCAGGATCACTGCGATCGGATCGTCTCGAGTTTTGAAGATCTGTGGAAACAGCTCTATATCCAGTACGATCGCTTCAGCCGGACGACCGCTCCCCGCCACGAAGGCATCGTCAAAGACTTTTTTCAGAGAGTTTGGGACAACCAGGACATCTATCTGAACCAGCAACAGGGGTGGTACTGCGTCTCCTGCGAAGAGTTCAAAGAAAAACGGGAACTCGTCGATGAAAAATACTGTCCGATCCACTCCAACAAAGAAGTCGAATGGCGGGACGAGCAGAACTATTTTTTCCGCCTGTCTCGATATCAAAAGCAGCTAGAAGCTCTCTATCGCGATCGCCCGGACTTCATCGGCCCGGAAAGTCGCCGCAATGAAGTGATCGCTTTCGTCAGCCGGGGATTGCAGGATTTCTCCATTTCTCGGGTCAATCTCGACTGGGGATTCCCCGTCCCCATCGATCCCAGCCAAACCCTGTACGTTTGGTTCGACGCCCTGTTGGGGTACGTCAGTGCCCTCCTCGATCCGGACGAAGAACCCACCCTAGAGAATGCGATCGGCAAGTGGTGGCCGATCGACTTGCACCTAATCGGCAAGGATATCCTGCGGTTTCACGCCGTTTACTGGCCGGCAATGTTAATGTCCGCCAACTTGCCTTTGCCCGGTCGTATCTTCGGACACGGTTTTTTGACCAAAGATGGTAAAAAGATGGGCAAGAGTTTGGGAAATACCCTCGATCCGGTGGCATTGGTTAACCAATTCGGCTCCGACGCCGTCCGCTACTATTTCTTAAAAGAGATAGAATTTGGACAGGACGGCGATTATAATCAGACGCGATTTATTAATACCCTGAATGCCGACCTCGCCAACGATCTGGGCAACCTGCTCAACCGGACCATCAAAATGGCTCACAAATACTTCGACGGAACCGTTCCGGCGATCGCGGTCGAGGCAATTCCCCCGGACAACCCCTTAAAAGCCATCGGCGATTCCCTCACCGAAAGCGTAGCTCAGTCCTACGACGCCCTGGCATTCAGCCAGGTCTGCGAAGCGATCCTCACTCTGATGCGGGCGGGAAATAAGTATGTAGACGAAAAAGCACCGTGGGCGCTCTACAAACAAGGGGATCTCGAAGCGGTGGGAGAAGTGTTGTATTGTGTCCTCGAATCCGTCAGACAGGCGACTTACTTGCTCTCACCCATCGTCCCCAATCTCTCTCAGGGGGTTTATGAGCAGCTCGGATATGCGATCGACTTTCACGATCGCCACGTCGGGGAAACGCTGGCTCCCTTCAGCACCCACGCCCGCTGGGGCATCTTACCCCCCCGGCAACCCCTGGGGAAACCGCAACCGGTCTTTCAAAAGCTGGAAATGCCGGTTTCGCCAGACTCCTAGGGCGATCGCGCCACCGATTCAATTCGCCGACCCCGGCATCTCAAATTGACGGTTTCAACTTTCAAAACCCCATTTTTCCATCACCATAGATAATAAACGAGGTATAAAAAAATCATGTTGAATCATATCAACAGTGGAGAGATATTCACGCCCGAGCAGATCTTAGAAAATCGAGGCCGGGTCGCGATCTTCATCGACGGATCGAACCTATTTTACGCCGCCCTGCAGTTGGGGATCGAGATCGACTATACCAAGTTGCTCTGTCGCCTGACGAGCGGTTCGCGGCTGCTGCGATCGTTCTTCTACACCGGCGTCGATCGCTCCAACGAAAAGCAGCAGGGGTTCCTGCTATGGATGCGGCGCAACGGCTACCGGGTGATCGCCAAAGATCTCGTCCAACTGCCCGACGGCTCCAAAAAGGCGAACTTGGATGTCGAAATCGCCGTGGACATGATCGCCCTGGTGGGGGCCTACGACACGGCGGTACTGGTAAGTGGCGACGGGGATCTCGCCTACGCCGTCGATTGCGTCAGCTACCGGGGGGTGAGGGTGGAAGTGGTCAGCCTGCGATCGATGACCAGCGACAGCCTGATCAACGTCGCCGACCGCTACATCGACTTAGAAGCGATCAAAGACGACATCCAAAAAACCCCCCGCAATCACAACTACAACTACCGCCCCCTTTCGAGCATGAGTTTGCTCGACGGAAAAGCGGAAGGATCGTGAGGCGAGATGGCTCGAATCCTCAGTATCGGCTCGTTTCACATCCTGTTGCCCCTCGCCCTGGCGATCGCGGGGTTGGCAGGGTGTCAGCCGGCAAATGGGCCGGAGGATGTCGCCGTGGAAGCGGAAACGGAAACCGAATCGGAGGAAATCGAGAATACCCTGACCCTCGATGATGTCGTCCTCGAACAGGCGGACAAAGCCGGACAACTGCTCTGGCGAGTCCGGGGCCAACAGGCCAGCTACAGCCAGGACAACCAAGTGGCCACCGTCACCGAACCCCAAGGAGAATTGTTCGCGGACGGGAAATTGCGCTATCAAATTGAAGGGGACACCGGCACGCTCCACCAAGACGGCAAGCGACTGTTTCTCCGAGGTTCCATTGTGGCTACGGACCTAGAAAATGGCATCGTGTTGCGGGGACAGGAGTTGGAATGGATCGTGGATCAGAAAATTTTGATCGCCCGCAACGGGGTGACGGGAGAACACGAGAAAATGCAGGCCGTCGCCACCGAAGTTCAGGTGTTCGACGAAGACAAGCGGATGGAATTTTGGAACCAGGTGGCTATCAATTTTAAGGAATCCGGAGTGCAGCTACGGTCTGACCACATCATCTGGCACTGGGAGGAGGAAAAATTTGTCGCCGACCGCCGGGTGGAAGTCGATCGCTTTCAAAATCAAACCCTGAGCGATCGCGGCGTGGCGAAGGCAGCGGAACTGGATCTGGAGGCCCAAGTCGTCACGTTGAAGGATAGCGTTCAAGTCGCCCTCTCCGAACCCCCCCTGCAGGTGTCGAGCGACGAGTTGCGCTGGAATTACGAAAAAGAAACCCTCGAGTCCCCCAAACCCATCACGGTGATCGATCGCAAAGAACAACTCACCTTTTCCGGCGATCGCGGTTGGGGAGATTTGAACGCCGAGATTTTTCACCTGATCGGCAACGTCCTGGGGGTCGGCCAGAAGCAGCAGGCCCAAATCAACACCGATTTGCTCACCTGGTACGTCTCCGAGCAAAGCTTCAAGGCAGAAGGGGATGTGATCTACCGCCAAATCGATCCCCCCATGACCCTGCGGGGGGAGAGGGCGACGGGCCAGTTTGACAATCAAACCGTTGTGGTGACGGGAAACAACCCCGGCGATCGCGTCACGACGGAATTTGTACCGTGAACGACCCGACGCCGACCCTTCGGGTCGGCACCTCCCCCATTCCCCATTTCCCCTTCCCCAGAATGAGAATGCGTTGACACTCCGGGTCTTGGTTCACGCACCAACCGTAACCGAGCCGGACGCATCCAACCCAGCCCCCATTTCAATCTCCCCAAGCCGATCCGTTCCCGTGTGCCCCCCGGTACGCAGTCCCAGTTCCAGAATATTCTTCGCCGCGTTCACGTCCCGGTCTTCGACGTACCCGCAGCACGGGCAAATATGAGTATTGACAATTATCAATTATCAATTATCAATTATCAATTATCCATTCTCCCGTCCGGATGGGAAACTGAGATCGGAGAACAAAGGATTGCGACACCATTCGGACAGATGGGCGATCGCGGCCCTTGTGTTGGCAGTACACGATCCCATATTCTGAATTTTTAACTGAGTTGTGCCTTCAACCCTCGAAACCCGAAAGCCCGTTTCAACTGGCATCAATTCTCATCGTGCTCGGGCGCGATCGGGTCGGCGAGGCTCGGCGCTCCCCCGAGCGTAAATGTTCTCGATTCTTATCGTGCAAGCTGATGTGGCAGTCGCCCGTTGCCACATCAGCTATTGCCTGCTGTAGACGGAGCCTGATTCTTCAATTGAGGAGTGAGAATGTGCAACGATAGCCAAAAAACCCTTTTAAATCGAATTTTTCCCCATTCCATCCATCTCAGCATCGTCCTCACCCTGATTCTGGCCGCAACGCCCCTGTCCGCCCAAACCCAACCCCAACCCCGACAACCCCTGCCCCCACTGCCGGAACGTCCCCGACCCGAACCCGAACTGCCCGCGCCGCTGCCCCCTCCCGAAGACCTACTGCCCGCCCCCTCACCGACCCCCGCCGACCCCGAAAACCCGCCGGAGGAGTCCGTCACCATCGTGGTGGAACAATTCGCCTTTGAAGGCAACACGGCCTTCGACGACGAAGAACTCGCCCGAGTCACCGAACCCTTTCTCAACCGCCCCATCACCTTCGCCGAACTACTGCAGGCCCGCTCCGCCGTCACCGACCTTTACATCCGCAACGGCTACATCACATCCGGTGCCTTCATCCCCCCCCAAGAACTCGAAGGGGGGACCCTCACCATCCAGATTTTGGAAGGAGAAGTTGCCGAAATCAACGTCACGGCCGCGGGACGCCTCAATCCCGACTACGTTCGCACTCGCCTAGCCGCGGCTACCTCCGGCCCCCTCAACCAAAACCGCCTCCTCGAAGCCCTGCAACTGCTGCAACTGAGTCCGCTCATCGAAACCATCCAGGCGGAACTCTCGGCTGGAACCCGTCCCGGCGAGAGTATTTTGGACGTGGAATTCAAAACCGCCAAAACCTTCGGTGCAAAAATCTTTGCGAACAACTACCGGCCCCCGAGTGTGAGCACGTTTCAGCGGGGAATCGAAGTCACCGAAGCGAATCTCCTCGGGCAGGGGGATGCACTGAGTCTGTTTTACAGCAACACAGACGGCAGTAACGTGGTGGATGTCTTCTACGACTTTCCCATCAATACCAGCAACGGCACCGTCGGATTTTATTTCAACTACACCGACAGCAATATCGTCGAACCCCCCTTCGACGAACTCGACATCGAGGCGGAAAGTGTGACATTTGAACTGCGGTATCGCCAACCCATCATCCAAACTCCGACGGAGGAATTGGCCCTGGGGGTGAGTTGGGCCCGTCGGGAAAGTCAGACCTCGATTTTGGGGGTGGGGTTCCCGCTGGCGCGGGGGGCGGACGATGAGGGGGAAACGCGCCTGTCAATTTTGCGGCTGTCCCAGGAGTACACGAGCCGGGGGACTCAACAGGTGTTCGCGGCGCGATCGCAATTTAGCATCGGTTTGAATTTCCTCAACTCCACGATTAACGACACCGGACCCGACAGCGAATATTTCGCATGGCGGGGACAAGCGCAGTGGCTGCGGCTGTTAGCGCCGGATACGGTAGTATTGGTGCGATCGGACGTTCAGTTAGCCACGGAGGAACTGGTCCCCCTGGAACAGGTGGGGCTGGGGGGGTTGGATAACGTGCGGGGATACCGCCAAGATGCTTTGCTGCGGGATAATTTCATCTTCGCCTCGGCGGAATTGCGCTATCCGATCCTCCGCATCGACCAAAATAAGGGAATTTTACAACTGACGCCGTTCGTGGATTTCGGCACGGCTTGGAGTAGCAACTCGGACGAAACACTGCAGTTGTCGTCCGAAACGTTGGTTTCCGTCGGGTTGGGGCTGCGCTGGCAGTACGGGGACAATTTCCGCGCCCGGTTCGACTGGGGAATTCCCCTGACGGATTTGGATTCTCAGGATCGAACCTGGCAAGAACAGGGACTCTATTTTTCGGTGGAGTGGAATCCGTTTTAGGGATGGGGTGTGCTCGGTGGGGAGAAAAAAGAAGTCAGGCAACAGAAGTGAGAAGTGAGGAATATCAATGTCAAATTTTATACCTTTAAAACCCCTGATGTCTCCGGGAATTGATAGAGTTCGGGACATGATTGTTGTCTAAAATACCTGGACGGAAATCCGATCTTTATGTCGGTGCGATCGCGGCAGTGTTAAATTGGTGGACAAAGCGATGTAATCAATCTTACAATGAGGGGTGACACCCCCCAAACTTCTGCGATCGAATTTTAAAGAATCCGAAATCTTTAAACTCTCCCCTGTAATCCTTCACTGTGCTGCCGAGACGCGATGATATTGGAGCATCTCAAATTGTGAATGACAAACCGATTCCATCCTTTCAGTCCCAGAATGTGGCGCCGGCCGATCGCCATTCTCCTTTGAGTGGTTCGGCATCGGGGGTATCGGGAGAGCAATTATTCGGTCAATTTCTGGAGTCCATGCCCGTGGCGATGGCAATGGTTGATCGCCAAATGCGCTGCTTGGCGGTATCCCGGCGGTGGCGGGACAAGTATGACGCGATCGGGGACGACCTTTCCCCATCCGATCGCTTCCCCCACTTGCCGGAACGCTGGTATCGGAATGCGGCGGCATCCCTGGCGGGAGAGCTCGACCGCTGGGAATTGGAAACCTGCCTCCCCCCGGAAAATGGGACGGTGGAATGGGTAAAATGGACGGTGCAGGCCTGGAAAACCGACTCGGGGGGCATCGCGGGCCTGGTCGTGCAAGTCGATACGATCACGGAATGGAAGCGGCTTGAAAATGCCCTGCAACTCACCCAACTGGCGATGGATCGGGCCGGCGACGCGGTGCTGTGGATCACTTTAGAGGGGCGGTTGTGCTACGCCAACGACACCGCCTGTCACCTGTTGGGCTATTCCCGCCCAGAACTGCTGCGGCTGACCATCCACGATATCGACCCCGACCTACCCCCGGCCATGTGGTCATCTCACTGCGAAGATATCAGACACCGGGGTTCCCTGACCTTTGAATCTTGCCACCGCCACAAACTCGGTGTCATCGTCCCGGTGGAAGTCAACGTCAACTATTTGGAAGTCGATCCGATCGCGCGCAGCGCACCGCCAAAGGCGATCGCGCCGGAGAGTACCGACCCGGAATTGCGATGGCGCGAAGCGCACCGGCAGAGCCGATCGCCCCATTCCCCCAGTTTACCCCTGCTGTGTTGGTTCGCCCGCAACATCTCCGACCGCAAGGCTGCCTCCTCCGCCATCACCGAATCCCGGGATCAACTCGAAGCCGTCCTCAACGCCGTGCCGGGGTTGGTGTCGTGGATCGGGTCTGACCTGCGTTATTTGGGTGTCAACCAACACCTCGCCAACGCCTACGGCGTACCCGCCCACCAATTTTTCGGCCGGGAAGTGGGGTTCCTGCAGACGAGTCCCGAATTCAACCAATTCGTCTACGCCTTTTTCGACAAAGCCAACTGGACCGACTCCCAGGAAATTATCGCCCACGTCAAAGGCGAACCCCGCACCTATCTAATCGTCGCCCAGAAGTACCAGCGGGGGGCGGCGGCGGTGTTCGTGGGGTTGGATATTACCGATCGGCGCAATATGGAAATCGCCCTGCGTCTGAGCGAGGAACAGGAGGCACGCCGTCGGGCGGAGTTGGAAACCGCTTTGGTGCAGTTGCGGCGCACCCAAACCCAGTTGGTGCAGACGGAGAAAATGTCCTCCCTCGGACAACTGGTGGCGGGGATCGCTCACGAAATCAACAATCCCGTCAATTTTATCTTCGGCAACCTCACCCACGCCCGCAACTACATCGAGGACTTGCTGGAGGTGATGGAACTTTACGCGGAATCTTACCCCGAGCCAGTTCCCGACATCGAAGAAGAACTCGAAGAGATGGGGTACGAGTTCATGAAAAAGGACTTGCCCAAAATGCTGGAGTCGATGAAGGTGGGGGCTGAACGCATCCGGGACGTGGTGCGATCGCTGCGATCGTTCACCCGCGT
>JBNGCR010000030.1:0-23396 GCA_050045915.1 Limnospira sp. | reverse complement strand
TGGGGGCTGAACGCATCCGGGACGTGGTGCGATCGCTGCGATCGTTCACCCGCGTTGATGAGGGGAGAATGAAACCCGTGGACATCCACGACGGACTCGACAGCACATTGCTGATCGTCCAGAACCGCCTGCAGGCTAAGGGCGGGCGGTCGAGCATCGAACTGGTGAAAGACTACGCCGATCTGCCCCGGGTGGAGTGCTACCCCGGCCAATTGAACCAGGTGTTTATGAATCTGCTCACCCATGCGATCGATCGCCTGGAAGCGGCTATGACCGGGGAAAACCGCCTCAAAAATTCGACGCTGCGGGTGCGGACCCAACTCGCGGAGGGCGATCGCGTGATGATAGCGATCGCCGACAACGGCCCGAGTTTGAGTCCCGAGGACTGCCGCCGGGTGTTTGAACCCCTCCTGGAAGCCCCCACCACAGGCCAGGGGACGAGCCTGGGACTCTCCATCGCCCACCACCTGATCGTCGAAAAACACGGCGGCCAGATCGCCTGCATCTCCGAACCCCCCGAGGGCGTGGAATTCCAAATTCACCTGCCGATCATTAATAATTAATAATTATCAATTATCAATTATCAATTACAACACCTGGTGGGTGTAGGCGTGTTGTTTGACGTTATCTTCGGTGCTGACAATGTTTTCAGAGTTGAGGAGGCGCTTGCGTTCCGTGGAGAAGTTGAACTCCCGGAATGCGGTTCCGACGGGAATATGAGATTGGGCGACTTCGCGACGCTTGTAGGTGCGGGCCGAAGCGATCGCCCGTTCGGCAAATTCGTCGCAGAGTTGGGTTTCGGGGGGGAAGCCTTCAGGAAGGGTGACGGACTCGCCGCCGAGCACGGTTCCCAGGGTCGTCCCGCAGGCGAACTCGTAGGAGGTGGGAATGCCCTTGAGGATGGCTTCCAAGGCTGCCGAGGGGATCGGTTCGGCGACCGTCACCGGCAGGACTTCCCCATCGTCTTTGATGAAGCAGTGGGCTAAACCGACAACGACATAATCATCGGCGGTCAAGTCGGGGGCGTTGGACAGTGCGGTGGCAGAGGTCATAATGATTTTTGAGAGTAAATTTTTTGACAGTTATCGAAAATTCTGATTGGTATTTTATCAACGTTGTCCCGTACATTTATCAATTCGGTATCGCAAACCGTTAACAATTGAAAGTGACTCTGACTTCTACCAGCCCGACCTTTCGACCGTCTGACCCGCCCAATTTCCCCCCAAGATGTCACATAAATTTATATAACTTCAAAGAAGGGGTTGAGTTTGCACACAGGCCTCCAAGTCCAGGCGGGCCAGTCGTTCGTAGGCGTCGGCGATCGCGAATTGTCCCCGCAGAGCCCCGATGCTGGCACCGGGGCAGATCCAGTGCAGAGTTTCCGGCGAAAATTTGTCCAGGAGGGCGCGGATGCTGCGAATTTGTCGGGGCCAATGGAAGGTTTTGGCGGTTCGCAGGGGGTGGGGGCATCCGTCGCGATCGGGCAGTAAGTGGCGCCCGGAAAAGAGTATCCCGCCGTGGACGGAAGTGTAGACACACGACGATCCCGGCGAATGACCGGGAGTCCAGATCATTGTCGTTTGGGGCGAAATGGAAAATTCCCGTTCAAATGGCGTCACTTCAGCTTCGGGTAACAGGTAGGCTTCCTGTTCCTGGCACAAAATCCGACATCCTGCGTCTTGTTGGATTTTCCTCCCTTTCCCTATCCCCCCCCGATGGGTGAGGACCAGCCATTTCACGCCCCCCCGTTCCCGGACGAATTGTTGCTGAGTCTCCGTCCAAGCGGGGGCATCGATCAAGATGTTGCCCGAGTTTTCTACAATAAAGTAAGCCGTGCCCCCGAGGGTGTCTCGGTTCGGTGAAAATGCGTAGATATTTTCAAGAACCGGTTTGGGTTGTTTGGTTGCAGGATGCTGCTGGGTCATTGAGATCGTTCCACTGTTGTTGCAATCCGCGATTTTTGATTTTATAGCAACGAGCGCTCACGTGGTTACAGTTGAAATGGGGTCAGAAATTTTCAAACCCTTATAGAAAAGCCGTTTCAGTTTCCGACTCCCTAATACCGACTGCCGAGGACCGCGCGCAGCGCTATATCTCTCAAATCCGATTATTGAATCATGCTATTATTGCTGCTTATTTTGGGACTGGTGACTTATTGGATTTTGCGTCGGGGTGTCACGCGCATCACCCGCACGCCGATTTGGCTGTTGTGGTTGGTGATGATGGCGCCGGCCCTGATTTGGAGCACTTGGGTGCTTGTTCACGGCACCCAGACTCCGATCCCCTCCTGGCTGGTGGTGATTCCATTTATCGCCTGTCCCTGTCTGTATTGGGTGCTGGTGCAAATGGGCCGAGAGCCCCCGCCGGAAAGGGAAACCAACGATCGCGCCCCATCCCCCACCGCCGATTCTCCGACTCCCCAACCCCTGATGTCCAAACGGCCGGAAAACCCCTCTCCCCCGTCGCCGCCGATCACCCCCAAGGAGGAGGAAAGGTTGCGGACCTGTTTTCCGTGGGCAGTTTTCCCGCTACAGAATTTAGAATATCGGCCCCAGGCGGTAATCTGTCGGGGTCAGTTGCGATCGCAACCGGAAGTCGCCTACAAAACCGTCCGGGAGAATATCGAGGCGAATTTCGGCGATCGCTTCCTGATCGTATTTCAGAAAGATTTCGGCGACAAACCGCTGTTCGCCCTGGTGCAAAATCCCTACCGCCGCACCGCAGGGCCCCCAAACCCCGATCGCGATTTGTTGACCCAACCCCTGCTGGCCCTGGCTTTGGTTGCGATTACTCTATTTACCACGACCGTCGCCGGAACCGTTTTGATGGGGGTGACGAATCAGGATTGGCAGGCTGATCCAGCCCTGCTGTGGACGGGACTGCCCTACGCCCTGGCCCTGATGGCGATCCTGGGGGTGCACGAGGGGGCCCACTACCTGAGCGCCCGATCGCACGGCATCAAGGTCACGCTCCCCTATTTTATTCCGATACCCTTTTTCCTGGGAACCTTCGGGGCCTTCATCCAGACGCGATCGCCGATCCCCAACCGGAAGGCTTTATTCGATGTCAGCATCGCCGGCCCCTGGGCGGGGTTGCTGGTGACGGTTCCCCTGCTGATCTGGGGGTTCGCCCACTCCGAGGTCGTCTCGGTTTTGCCGGAAGAGGCGGGTATTTTGACCTTCAATGCCCTCGATCCCAGCTTTTCGATCTTGCTCACCCTTTTGGGCAAAGTCGCCTTGGGGGACGCGCTAACGCCCGCTGGAGCCATCGATTTGCACCCGGTGGCGATCGCGGGATATATCGGTCTGGTGGTTTCGGCCTTCAATTTGCTGCCCATCGGCCAGTTGGACGGCGGCCACATGGTCCACGCGATGTTTGGCCAGCGCACCAGTTTGGCGATCGGTCAAATTACCCGGTTTTTGGTGTTATTCTTGGCTCTGGTACAGCAAGAATTCCTGATTTTGGCGGTCCTGCTGTTCTTCTTGCCCCTCAACGACGAACCCGCCCTTAACGATGTCAGCGAACTCGATGACCTGCGGGATTTCATTGGCCTGATCACCTTGGGGGTATTGCTGGCGATCCTGTTGCCCCTGCCCAACGCACTAGCCCAGTTCCTGAACTATTGAATGTTTCAGAAACCGGCTTTCTACGGGAATTGGGGATGGGAACCCGAGTTCCTATCAGAAACCCGGTTGCTTTGAATTTCCCCCGATCGCACGAACGATTTGGGGGAAGTGAAACTTTTGGCGATATCTTATCGTGTAAATTGTGGGAGGCAAAGCCGATCGCGACGGGTCCGTTTCATCGGATCGCCTCGGGTGGGCGATCGCTAATTTTTTTCGGATACAAGGAGTGAAACCATGTTAAATTTGATCGGACGGACGGGCTGTTTTTGGGCGCTGACTTGGGCGATCGCAACGCCGTTTGTTACCGCCGGTCAGGCGATCGCGTCTCAACCGCTTTCGGTCATTTCTGTCGATATCCCCGGAGACACTCTCGCCGTGAAACCTGCCCTCGCTGGAACCTCTTGGACGCTTGTATCTTGGGGCGACCCGGATTCCCCCAATGACCGGGTAGCGGACACCGAAATTACCCTCGCATTTGAAGAAAATCGCATCAGCGGAACATCGGGTTGCAATCGTTTCATGGCATCCTATACCGCCGAAAATTCCAAATTGGAAATCGGAGTCGCGGCCGGGACGCGGATGGCTTGTCCGGAAGCGATTATGAATCAAGAATTGCAATTTTTGGCGGCTTTGGAGGGGGCGCGGGAATACGCGATCGCGGATGGTCGATTGACCGTTAATTATACCACAGATGAGGGTTCGGGAGTCTTAATTTTTGCGGCCGACGGGGGAGCCGGTCAGATGCCGACTCAACCCCCCTCGGTCACTTCCGAAATGCCCCTAGCCGGAACCTCTTGGACGCTGGCATCCTGGGGCGATCCGGACTCTCAAAATACCCCGCTTCCGGATACCGAAATTACCCTCGTTTTTGACGAAGATAGTCTGGGTGGATCGTCCGGCTGCAATGGCTATGTCGCACCCTATACAATCACTTCATCCGGGTTAGAAATCGGCATCGCCGCCGGGACGTTGATGATGTGTCCGGAAGAGATAATGGATCAAGAATTTCAATTTTTGACGGCTTTGCAGGGGGCGCGGGAATACGCGATCGCGGATGGTCGATTGACCGTTAATTATACCACCGATGAGGGTGCGGGAGTCTTGATTTTTGAGCCAGCAGAAACGGCGACGGAATCCGAGAATCAGAATTTTACCACAGAGGCACAGAGGAACACAGAGGGAGGATTGGTCTGAACTTCAAGATTGACTGCGATATCGCAAGTATCGCGCTCGTGTATTAACAGTTTAAATCGGGCTGGAAACCTTGAAATCTCAATGTCAAGGTCATTTCAGTTCCCTATTGCCGATTGCCTGCCGATTCTCCTCGATGGGGCGCTATACTTTGACTGTTAGTGATAATTTAAAAATGTGGAGTGCTGAGATCGACTCGCTCAATTCCGGGCGAGTTCACAAATTTTCCCTGTTCCGCGAAGAGGGTGCGATCGCCCATTCTGAAGCCATCCGACTCTGGGAGTGCGATCGCGATTTTCGCCGTTTTTTCATCACCTTACTCGCCAAAGTTCCGTTCGAGGCTTATTTCTGGGAAACCCCACCCGTCACCACCGCTTCGGCCGGACAACCCTTTGAATTTGTAGTGGTTGAAAGTCCGGCTTTGGCAAACGTCCCGCCCGACGATCGCACGTTCGGCGACTATTTTGATACCGCCCCCCCCGACAAAGCGATCGTGTCCTTTCCCAGTCTGCACAAAGATGCCCTATTAATCGCCCCCTGTCCGATTATTTCTCCTTCCGCCTACCCCCACCTCGCCAAATTTATCCGGGAAGCCCCGGAAGCCCAGCAACAGGAATTGTGGCGGGAAGTGGGAACCCACCTCGCCCGACGGCTGGGCGAAAATCCGGTCTGGGTGAGCACCTCCGGCTTGGGCGTTTATTGGCTGCACGTCCGACTCGACTCCCGTCCGAAATATTATACGTTTGAGCCCTACAGGCGATCGCCTTAATTGGGGGTGTGGGGTGTGCTCGGTGGGGTGTGGGGTGTGGGGATTTTAGATTTCCCGACTCCCGACTCCCGCTTATTACAGCACTTTGCGCGGTAATGAGGCACAGCCGGAAAAGATCCCCCCTAACCCCCCTTGGAAAGGGGGGAATCAGAAAGTCCCCCTTTTTAAGGGGGATTTAGGGGGATTCGATCATATCGCAGCAGATAGACAACCGCCATATAAATGAAATTTTCCCCATTCCCCATTCCCCATTCCCCATTCCCCATTCCCCATTCCCCATTCCCCATTCCCGACTCCCGACTCCCAAAAAAATCCCCCGAACGGCTTCGGGGGAAGTTAGGACGATATCCAGAATCAATCACGTCCGTTGGTTAATAGGGGCGGATTGGGATGCCCATGCAATTTTTCAATCCAACTCGGATTCCAGAACGGTCGCGATCGCCTTTTTAGCGTTATCCTGGAACTCGCGGATGTTGACCCGGCTCAGGAGTGCGATCGCCACCACCATCCCCACCGCCTGAACCGCAAACACCGTCCCGTAAGCCAGCACGGGGGCGGAAAACAGGAATCGGCCGATGTCCAAAACCGCCCCCCCCAATACCGTCGCCAGACCCCGCGCCATCGCTTGAGCCAGTCCCCAGGCGCCGATGAAGGTACCCGCCGTCTCCGCCGCCGTCAGATCCAACATCAAACTGATGGCACCGGCCGTCAGGATGCCGGAAAACAAACCAAACAGCAGCAGGGAACCCTTGAGCATCTCCGGGTTGGCGGTAAACCCGGCGCCGATGAACAGCGTCAGACAGACGGCGGTCCCCAGGCAACCCGTCCGCACTGTATTTTTCTTGCCCAGGCGGGGGATCACCAAAAAGCCCGTCGAGCCGATGCCGACGAGGGTTCCAGTTCCGAAGAAAGCGTTCAACTTCGCCGTCTCCGAGACACACATCCCGAACACCTCCCCGCCGTAGGGTTCCAGGACGGCATCCTGCATGAACAGGCTGATGCTCATCACCAATAGAAACGTGAAAAATAGCCCCGTCTGGCGGTTGGCAGTGAGGATTTTCAGGGCGCGGCCGAGGGTGATCTGGTCTTCCCGGTCCGTCACCGTCGATCGCTCGGTGTAGCGGGAAAATCGCTTTTCGACCCCCCAGGTGGAAACCAAACACAGGGCGAAGACGATGGCGGGGACGATAACGAATAGCGGATTGATGGTCGCCCGCAGGGTGGAGATATCGACTGCAGTTCCCCCGGCGGCGGAGTTGTAGGAGAGGATATCCGCCCCGCAGATCTCCGGCTGATTGAGAATTTGAGAACTGATGATGGCGCCGACGACGATTCCGATCATCAACATAGACCAGACGATGCTGATCAGTTTGGAGCGGTTGTCTTCATCAGAGACATCGAACAGGAGGGCGGCGAAGGGGGTGGAACTGGCACTGAGAGCCAGACCGTACAGGGCGAAGACCAGGGCTAACAGGCCAGCCCAGAGGTAGCTGATCCCCGCCATGCCGTTATTTTGGATGCTCCCCCCCAACTGCCAAGTCACTTGCAGGGCGAAGAAAGAGGTGGCGGTGAACAGAGCCGCCCCGATCCAGACGTAGGTGCTGCGGTGGAGGCCGAAAATCGGCTTTCCGTCCGAAAGTTGGCCGAACCAGACCCGGGCGGGGGAAACGAACTGGTGCATGGCGATCGCACCGGCGGCGATCAGTGCGGGGACTTTCAGCTCGTCGATCATGACCCGGTTGATCACGCCCAGGGTGAGGAGGGACATGATCCCGAGTCCCATCTGAAACAGGCCCAATCGAAACATGGTCGGCAAGCCGACTTTCGGCTTCAGTTTGCCCTGCGTCGCTTGCGGAGATTTTGACTCCGGTGGGGTGTCGATTGCCATGGCATTTCAAGAAAATGATACGAAGTTTACCATTTTAACTAGACTAGCAAAATGTCGTTCCCAAAAGGAACCGGACGTTCCCGCCGCCCGCCGTCCGGATTTTTAAAATCTGTGCATGGGTGGGTGAATCTTCTGATATCGATGCGATATGATAGGGTGATGTTAACTCCAATTTTAGAGTTTGCATACTGTTTCATATATTTAATTTTCTCAAATGATGAAGCCGAATGTTATCTCCCGATCCATCGCGGTTAAAAATAAAAGGATTCATTACTTGGAGGGAGGCGATCGCGATGCCCCCCCCGTCCTGCTCTTACACGGGGCGAGTTTCTCCGCCAAAACCTGGCAAGAAATCGGCACGTTCAAGCAGTTGGTCGCCCAAAATTATCGCGTCGTCGCCGTGGATTTGCCCGGTTATGGGACCTCCGAAGAGATCGCCTGCACGCCGGTGCAATTTTTGCTGAAACTCGTGGAGGGGCTGCGGTTGCAGGGGGCCGCGATCGTTTCCCCGTCGATGAGCGGCCGCTACAGCCTGCCTTTCATCGTCGAACACGCCAAGTTTCTGCGGGGGTTCGTCGCCGTGGCGCCCGTCGGCATTTTGAAGATGAGCCAACAATTGCAAGGCAATGACATCCCCACCTTGGCAATTTGGGGGAGCAACGACACCATCGTACCGCCGAGTCAGGCTGACATTTTGACCGAAGTCCTGCCCAATTCCAAAAAAGTGATCCTCAAAAATTCCGGCCACGCCTGTTACATGAAAGCGACCCACAAATTCCACGAAAATTTGATTCGATTTCTCGACAACTTGTCGAAATCTTAGGGGCCAAAAATTGAAGGTGTTGACAGTGGGAAATGGGGGTAAACCGGAACCGGGGAGGTCAAAAATTTGTATCCCGGAACACTGAAATCACGTCGCCCCCGTCCGGCCATTGCCAGCTTCGAGAGAATCCGGCACGGCGACAGTCGGGTTATATTATTTAGAGGAGATCGGAAAGTCGGTCGAGACGGTTGCCGACCGCCACACTCCGCAAAACCCCAAATTTAAAGATGGACGACAGACCCAAAAAGGCACTATTTATTCTCGGTGGATTGGATGACGATGACCTGCGGTGGATCATCTACAAAGGCAAAGTACAAACCCTCCCCGCCGGCGAAACTCTGATTTACGAAGGGCGACCGATCGCGGCTCTGTACATCGTTTTGAGCGGGACGCTGCGAGTTTCGATCACTCCCAACGGCGATCGCGAACTGGCCCATCTATCCCAGGGAGAAGTGGTCGGAGAAATCTCATTTTTGGACAACCGCGCCCCCCTCGCCACGGTTCAAGCTTTGGAAAGAACCCAACTGCTGGCGATTCCCCGCTACGAACTGACCACGAAACTCCGCAACAGTTCCAAATTTTCTTCCCGATTTTACCAGGGAATTTGTCTGTGTCTGGCCAATCGAATGCGGGGAACCGTCCGGCGTCTCGGCTACCAACTCGACGAAGAAGATCCGGATTTGTTATTCGGGGACGACTTCACCCAAAATATGCAAGATTTCCTCACCCTGGCGGAAGCCAAGTTCAACTGGCTGCTCTACAATCTGAACTTGATCAACTGAGGAGTGAGGAATGAAAAGTTCCCCATTCCCCATTCCCCATTCCCCATTCCCCATTCCCCATTCCCCATTCCCTAATACCGACTCCCGACTCCCTCAATCGCAGATCGTCCGCAGCGTCCCCACGAAATCCGGGTAGGAAATCGCCGCCGCTTCGGCCCGATGAATGGTTGTGGTTCCCGTCGCATTTAAAGCCGCGATCGCCAAACTCATTGCGATGCGGTGGTCTGTGTCGCTGTCCACGTCCGCACCCTTGAGGGGAGATCCGCCGGTAATTTCCAACCCATCCGGCCGTTCCGAAATGTTCGCCCCCATCTTGCCGAGTTGAGTCGCCATCACCGCGATGCGATCGCTCTCTTTCACCCGCAACTCTTCCGCGTCCCGAATCCGGGTCGTCCCCTTTGCAAACGCCGCGGCTACCGCCAAAATCGGGATCTCGTCAATCAAACGGGGAATCAGATCCCCCCCAATTTCACAGGCTCTCAGTTGAGAATGGCGAACCCGCAAATCCGCCACCGGTTCCCCCGCCACAATCCGTTCATTTTGCAACTCGATGTCGGCCCCCATCATCGCCATCGCCTCCAAAATCCCCGTCCGGGTGGGGTTGATGCCGACATTTTCGATAACCAAATCCGACCCCGGGACGATCGCCGCGGCCACCAGCCAGAACGCCGCCGAACTGATATCGCCGGGGACCACCACCGCCTGACCTTTCAACTGGGCCGGTCCGGTCACCGTGACGCGGCGGGTGTCCGGATCGACGCTCAATTCGGCCCCGAACGCCCGCAACATCCGTTCGCTGTGATCCCTCGACAGGGCCGGTTCCGTGACCGTGGTGCGCCCCTCAGCCATCAATCCGGCCAATAAAATACAGGACTTGACCTGAGCCGAGGCGACGGGGGAATGGTAGTGGATCGGTTTCAACTTTCGGCCCCGGACCGCCAGCGGCGCGAGGGATCCCCCCCGGCGCCCCCAAATGGTCGCCCCCATCTCCGTCAGGGGCCGGATCACCCGGTCCATCGGACGTTTGACCAGGGAACTGTCCCCGGTAACGGTAAACAGGCGATCGGGGTGGGAGGCCAAAATCCCCAACATCAACCGCATGGTAGTCCCCGAGTTGCCCGCATCCAGGACGCGATCGGGTTCCTGTAACTGCCCGAGTCCGCACCCCTTCACCTCCACCCGCTCCGAATTCAACTCGGAAATTTCCGCCCCCAGGGCCGAAAAACAACGGGCGGTACTGCGCGGGTCGGCCCCCAGGAGCAGGCCTTCGACGGTGGTGACTCCCTCCGCCAGGGCGCCCAACATCAGGGCACGGTGGGAGATGGATTTGTCGCCGGGAATGCGGATTCTGCCGTGGAGGGACGGACCCGATTTGGGGGGTTCAATCTTGAGCTGTTGCTGGCTTTCGAGATTTTCTAGGGTGACAACCGTGGATGGCATTAGGATAGATTGAGAAAGGATACGACGATGCGATCCTATCGCTTTCCCCGTCCCGAATTTCGACCGGGACCGGAAATCATCATGACGGAAAGATATCTTATGCTGACCCACCACCGCAAGCCCGTTAGTTTATCTTGGATTTCCACCGATTTACCGCTGCGATCGCACATTGAGACGGCGGCGACGCTGTACCAGAAAGACAAACAGCAATTTCACTTTCTGCTCCACGAACCCGAACTCTCTGTAGGGGAATTTGAAGGGGATGATGTCGCGGCGAAGGGGGTTTCCAAAACTCGCCCCTCCCGCCTGCTGTGGCTGGAGGTTTCCCCCTACCGGGCGGTAATGACGATGCAGGGAAACGGCCATTTCAGCTACCGCCACCTCTGGCAAAAGGGGATGTACGGGTTGAGTCGCTACTACCTGCACGGCGCCTCCGGCTCGTTGCCTAACCAACTCCGACTCCGCAATTTTACCCGAGATTTGACTGTGGTGGGATCTACCCTGCCGGAATCCCTGCGGCTCGAATATGAATTGTGGTCGGAAAAGGTGCGGCTCGGACACTACGTTTTACTGCTGGAAATTCACCACTAATTGATGTGATCGCTTCTAGCGGGATGCATTCTTCATGATATGACAACCTATTACCGTTTCCATGCCGATTCCACAAATTGTTATTGACACCAATGTAATGGTTGCCGGACTGCGGTCTAGAAATGGGAGTGTTTTTCGGCTGTTGGAACTTGTGGGTCGCGGACGATTTTACATTCATCTGTCCGTACTACTCATCTGAGAATACGAAGAAGTATTATGGCGGGATATTTCCAGTTTATCTATGAGTATTACAGACATTCAGGATTTGATGGATTTTCATTGTTCTGTTGCCACCCACCATCAAATTTTCTTTTTGTGGCGACCCTACCTGCCCGACCCGAAGGATGATATGGTTTTGGAATTGGCAGTGAAAGCGAGTTGTGATAGCGTAGTAACATACAACATTCGTGATTTTTCCGGCATTGATCGTTTTGGAGTCAACGCGATCGCACCTGCACAGTTTTTAGAATCTATCGGACTCGTCGGGGTGATCGCGCGAAATACGAAGCGGTTTTGGCGAAAGTGTCCGATGTCGAACCGGAGTGGCGGGATCGATCGCCATCGGCGGAAAAGTAAGTTTGATCCGAACCGGACGCGAGCTCATTTTGTCGGACAATAACTGATGAGTTCCTGGGTGAGGGCGTCGGTGCGATCGGCGGCTCGGTTGGCGGCTTCGGTGGCATTTTCCATGCGTTCTTTGGCCTGGTTGAGTTGCTGGCGTCCCTCGACGCTGACGGTCATCGTCTCCCCCACCTCCAAAGCTTGACCCATGTCGTTCAGGGCTTTCGCCATCTCGCCGAAGTTCTCCCCATAGCCGGTTTGCAGCTCTTGCAGGATCTTATTTCGCAAATTGAGGCTTTTCGCTTGTTCGGCGATCCCCTCAAGTTCTGTGGCTAACTGTTGGGTGGTGGTGGCGTCGAAGCGATCGCGTTTGGCGGTAATGAGGGAATTGCCCCGGTGGACGACATCCATGAGTTTGGTACACTGGGCCGATTTCGCCCAGGTACACCCGGTGACGGCACTCAACAGGAGGCCGAACGCCAACCGGGAAAGGGTTTTACGAGAGAACGGTACAGTTTGCGATCGCGCCACGGCAGTTCAATTGAGTTTCGATAAGGTTGCGGCTACCGATTATTTCAAAAAATGTCCCGGATTGCAAGTTTGAGGGGTCGGCATGGGGTCGTCGGTACGAGTCAATAAATGTTACAATGATGATTCAAAAACGGATCGGATGATATCGGCGATCGCGTCCCGTATCGCCGCCAGCTACCGAATCCGATGGGGAACTGATAGACATATCCCGTTCTCAAATGATGGGTTAAAGATGCGAGGGCCATAAACCCCGACTCGGAGAAAACTCGTCCGATGTCAATATTTGAATTTCCAAAAGTTGCGGAGGTTATTGATGAAAAAAATTGTGGTCGGTCTTTCCGGTGGCGTTGACAGTTCCACCGCGGCGGCGATCCTCCACCATCAGGGATACGAGGTAGAAGGTTTGACGCTGTGGTTGATGCGGGGCAAAGGTCAGTGCTGTTCCGAGGGAATGGTCGATGCGGCCCACATTTGCGAACAACTCGGCGTCCCCCATCACATCGTCGATAGCCGGGATTTATTTCAAACCGAAATTATCGATTATTTGGTGGAAGGATACGGCTCCGGAATCACCCCCCTACCCTGTTCCCAGTGCAACCGGGCGGTCAAGTTCGGCCCGATGTTGAATTATGCCCGCACCGAGTTGGAGATTCAACAGGTGGCGACGGGTCACTACGCGAGAATTTCCTACGATCCCGATCGCGATCGCTACCAGTTAAGACGGGCCGTCGATCGCGGCAAAGATCAGTCCTATTTCCTTTACGATCTCACCCAAGAATTGCTCTCGGGAATCGTCTTCCCCTTGGGGGAAGTGGAGAAGTCCGAAACCCGCAAAATTGCCACCGAATACGGGTTGAAAACCGCCGATAAACCGGAAAGTCAAGACCTCTGTTTGGTGGAAGCTAACGGCTCCATGCGGGCGTTTTTGGACAAGTACATCACGGGTCAAAAAGGCGACATTGTGGACGCGGAAGGCCGGGTGTTGGGGCAGCACGGCGGCATCCACCACTACACCATCGGCCAGCGTCGGGGTCTGGGCATTTCGGCGCCGAACCCGCTGTACGTCATCGGCATCGATCCGGGTCGAAATCGGGTGATCGTAGGCGATCGCGACAGCGTCACCCAAACCGAGTGTACCGTCCGGCGGGTGAATTGGGTATCCGTCGCCCCCCCCACTGCGCCGATCCGGGCGGAAGTCCAAATCCGCTACCGCACCAAGCCGTTGCCGGTGACGGTGGTTCCCCTTTCTTCGGAGGACGAGGGCGAAGCCGCTCCGAAGGTCGGATGGCGGGTGAAACTGATTTTTGACGATCCCATTTTCGGCATCACCCCCGGTCAGGCGGCGGTCTGGTACGACGGCGATTTGGTGCTGGGCGGCGGGGTCCTCGAACGGCCGAATTGAGAGGAGAGAGGAGAGAGGAGAGAGGAAAGAGAAATTCTGGAGTCCCCTGACTTCTCCTCTGTGTAAATAGGCCGGCGCTCGTTGCTATAATTCTCCGGATTTGATATAGCAATTTTCAAGTCCGCGAGGTACGCTTGCAAATTCAAAATCCCCCTTTTGAAGGGGGATTTAGGGGGATCGTCCGTCTCTCAAAATTCAAAGTCCCCCTTTTGAAGGGGGATTTAGGGGGATCGTCCGTATCTCATCGGATCGAAAACTGCTATATAGCAATGAGCGCTGGCGTGAGTTCTGTTCGGAAGACAGAATCCGAAACCCCCATGTCAAGGCAGTTTCTATTCCCTACACCCTACACCCTACACCCTACACCCGCACGCAGCGCTATATTATCGGTTCTGCAAAACGCCCCCAAAAACGGCGGCCAAAATCGCCACGCCGAAGGCCAGCCGATACCAGACGAAGATCCAGGTGCTCCGGGTTTGCAGGTAGCGGATCAGCCACGCGATCGCCAAATAAGAAAATAACGCCGAAGAAATCAAACCCGCCACCAATGCCGCCGGACCGATATTCGTCAAACCGCTGTCGATCAACCCCTTCAATTCCACCAACCCCGCCAGGGTGATGGCCGGGATTCCCAACAGGAAGGAAAAGCGGGCGGCGGTGGCCCGTTCGAGTCCCATGAACAACCCGGCGGTGATCGTGGAACCGGACCGGGAGACGCCGGGAATTAACGCCAACGCCTGGGCGAACCCCATCAACACCCCGTCTCGGGCGTCGAGTTGTTCAAAGTTGCGCTTTCGTCGGCCCATGTTTTCGGCCAGTCCCAGGAGGATCGCCATGACGATGGAGGCGATCGCGATCGCGGCGGTGCTCCGCAGGGGGGAATTGTCGAAATCGGGGATAAAGATTTTGATCAGCAACCCGAAAAAGACGATCGGCAGGGTTCCCAAGGCGATCCCCAAAGCCATGCGAAAGTCGGGGGATTGGTAGTCGGATTTGGCGATCGCCCGCACCGATCCCATTGTCACCTGTTTGAGATCGGCCCAAAAGTACCATAACACCGCCGCGATACTCCCGAGTTGGATGACGGCGGTGAACGCCACCCCCGGATCGCCCCACCCCAGGGCCACGGGAACCACTTTCAGGTGGGCGGTGCTGCTGATGGGGAGAAATTCGGTCAAGCCTTGCACCAGTCCCAATATGACGGCTTGGAAGATATTAATTTGAGATTCCGCCGGGACGCCGGGAACCTCCACCGTCCCTTCCGTCACCACGTCGGCGAGGAGGGGAAAAAAAGCCTGAAACGGCATCGCCGAGGGCAATTGGGTCGTTAACTCCATGTTTGAATTGACAGCCTACAAATTGCCACAAATTTAGCATTTCCGCCCCCCGAACGGCGAGATCGGCCGGGGCGATCGCGACACAAACCTTAAAAAAAATCGAAGTTTAATCCCCCCCCGGGGGATAAGAGAACCCGTGTTATAATGGAATCAGGATGCCCCCAGGGGGGATAAATCCTGTGATATCTTAAATAAGATGAACTAAAGTAACAAATCTTAAAGTAACCTTGTTTAGCAATATTCTACTGGCATACATCCTGACAACAACTCAGCCCACCTGGCCCCAGAAGGAGCCGGGGGTGGCTTTGATGAGAAAAGTTCGGGAGAGTCGGCGGTGGCTTCCCTTCGCGATCGCCGTCTTTTTAGTTTCCGTCCCGGTGTTCTTCCAGGCTCCCCTCGTCCGCATCTGGCCGATGTTGAGCATGGTCTTGACGGGGGGATGGCTGGGGGCCAGCCTCTACCTGCTGCGGCGGAAAGAAACCGAGTTGTGGGGGGATCTGCTGCTGGGGTTTAGCTGGAGTTGGCTGACGGGTTCGATTTACTGGGGTTGGCTGCGGTGGGAACCCCTGCTGCACCTGCCGGTCGAAGCGATCGCGGTCCCCTTCGCGATCGCCTGCCTGTGCCGGGGGTGGGGCAAGGTCGGCAACTGGTTTTATCTGGGTTCGCTGTTCGGGACCGCCGTCACCGACGGATATTTTTACATTGCCGGACTGATGCCGAGTTGGCGGCAGTTGATGCAGGCGGACCCGTCGATGGCGATGCCGATTTTCCAGGATGCGATCGCCCGCGTGAGTACCCCCTGGGGCATCGGTTGGGCCGTGGGGTTGGCCCTGGTGCTGTTTGGGGTGGGCGTCTTCCCGCTGCAGTCCAAAGAATCCCACTGGTGGGTCTTCGGCGGCGCCGTTTTGAGTACCATTTTGGTGGACAGCCTGTTTTTGGTCGCGGCCTGTTTCGCGTGAAAATGGGGCGGGCGATCGAAGTCAAAATTCAAGTTCGACTATGATTGAGAGGCGGAGTTCGACCCACGGCGATCGGCGATGGGGATGACCCCTCAATTCCCGTGATTTTTCGACCTTCGAGATCCGAATTGTTGAAGCCTCGTATCTTTCGCGGACGACTGTGACCTCAGAACTCACCCCTCACCTGCTCGTGCGAACCGAAGTCGGCCACCGCTACCTTCCCCTGATCGGGAAAAGCTACTGGACTCTGGGGCGGGGTAAGGACAACAACTTCGTGTTTCGCGATCGCTGGATCTCCCGAAATCACGCCATGTTGCAGCAGATGGACCGGGGGGAATTTTTTTTGATCGACCTGGGAAGTCGCAACGGTTCCTTCGTCAACGATCGCCGCGTCACCATCCCCGTTTCCCTCAAAGATGGCGATCGCATCCGCCTGGGAGGAACGGAATTTGAATTTCACGCCCCCCCACCCCCGCAAGAGTTCCGCACCCCGGAAACCGACACCGAAGACTTCACCTCCGCCCTCAGATTCCGCTGTCTGGTGTCCGTGATGGTCATGGATATCCGAGACTTTCAGACCCTGACCCGCCAACTCGACGAGGAAATTTTATCCGAAGTCATGGGCGTTTGGTTTCGCCAAGCCGGACAGATCGTTCGAGATCACGGCAGTTGGGTCGATAAATACATCGGCAACGCGATCATGGCCGTCTGGTTTCACGGCGGCCAAGACGTCAACCCCCAAGAACTATTGCTGCTGTTTTCGGCCGTCAGCCACTTGAACCAAGTCGCCCTCCGCCTCACCCACACCTATTCCCTCCCCCGTCCCTTTCGGGTCAGTGCGGGGGTGAATACGGGTTACGGCATGGCGGGCAGTCGGGGGGGCGAAGACCGATCCGAATATACCGCCCTCGGCGATACCGTCAACGCCGCCTTCCGCCTGGAATTATCGACCCGGGAAATCGACCGGGATATCGCCGTGGGAGAGACGACTTATCAATATTTGACCGCGTTAAATCCCGGTCCCACCTTCCCCGCCTACACCCTGCAACTGCCCGGTGATGATGCCCCCACCGTGGCTTATGCCGGGGAATTTGGCGCGATCGACGCTTTTTTGGGACAGACCGACTGAGAGAATTGAGAATTCAGAATTGATCATTGATAATTGATTGTCATCTTGACCTTTGGAGGCGATCGCCCCATGTTATGCTTTTTACGAACGCTATTTTCAACACTCAGATGTCCGGCATTCAACTGGTTATCTTTGATATGGCGGGAACGACCGTCAAAGATAAAAATGAGGTTCAGGATTGCTTTTTCCAGGCGGCGGAACAAACCCAATTAAACGCCGATCGCGATCGCATCGTTTCCATGATGGGGTGGACGAAACGCCGGGTGTTTGAAACCCTGTGGGCTCAACAAATCGGCGGCGACCATCCCGACTATCGCGATCGCGTCGAAACCTCCTACCATCGGTTCAAGCAAGTTTTGGAAAATCACTACCGGACGCAACCCGTGGAACCCACCGAAGGATGTTTGGAGGTGTTTGACTGGCTCAGATCTCGGGGGATTAAAATTGGGTTAAATACAGGATTTTACCGATCTGTCACCGATATTATTTTAAATCGTCTGGGCTGGGATGAAGGATTGGGCGATCGCCATATCGGCTCCGATGAATCCATCATACAGGTTTCCGTCACGCCCTCGGAGATTTACAATCGAGAAGGTCGCCCCGCACCCTACATGATCCAAAAAGCCATGTATCAGGTCGGCGTCACCGATCCAAAATCTGTTATCGTTATTGGTGATACGCCGTCGGACTTGGCGGCGGGAATGAACGCCAGTTGTCGGCTGTCCTTGGGAGTCACCAACGGCACCCACAGCCGGGAACAGTTGCGACGATATCCAAATCACGGTTTGCTCGATTCTTTGTGGGAATTAAAAGACATCATTTCGGGGTTTTAAATTATGTCTGAAAATCGCGCAGATGTCATCGTTATCGGGGCTGGAATCGTCGGTTTAGCCCACGCTTTAGCGGCGGCGAAACGGGGGTTTAAAGTGGTCGTTTTCGAGCGAAATCCGCGGGCTGTCGGGGCATCGATCCGCAACTTCGGGATGCTGTGGCCCATCGGACAACCTCTGGGAAAATATCGCGATCGCGCCCTAAAATCCCGGGAAATTTGGCTGGAAGTGGGCGACAAAGCCGGACTGTCTTTAGACCCCTGCGGTTCCCTTCACCTCGCCTACCGCCCCGACGAAAAAGCCGTCTTGGAAGAGTTCGTCGAAACGGCGGGTCAAAAAACCGGTACCGTCGCCCTATTGACCCCCGATGAAGTGGCGAAAAAGAGTCCGGCAGTGCGGACGGAGGGGCTGCTGGCCGGGTTGTGGAGCTCCACGGAAATCATCGTCGATCCCCGAGAAGCGATCGCCAAAATTCCCGGTTTTCTCAATCAAAAATACGGGGTAAAATTTCACTTCGGGACGGTAGTGACAGAGATTTCCGACGCCCGGGTCGTCGCCGGCGGAGAAGTGTGGAGGGGCGATCGCATTTTCCTCTGCAGCGGCGCAGATTTTGAAACCCTTTATCCCGACATTTACGCCGACAGCGGCCTGACAAAAGTCAAATTGCAGATGATGCGAACCGCCCCCCAACCCGACGGTTTTCGCATCGGCGCGGCCCTGTGCGGGGGGTTGACTTTAACCCATTACGAATCGTTTGCCCACTGCCGATCTTTGCCGGAATTGAAAGCGAGAATCAAGCGAGAAACCCCCCAATTTCCTCGGTGGGGAATTCACGTCATGATATCGCAAAATGCAAAAGGAGAATTGGTCATCGGCGACTCCCACGAATACGGACTCAACCCCGACCCGTTCAACCGCGCCGAAATCAATAACTATATTTTGGACTATTTAAAAACCTTCGTCCGCCTCCCCTCCCTCGACATCGCCGAAACCTGGAACGGTGTCTACGCGAAACTGGCGGGACAGACGGAATTTATCGCCCGTCCCGAACCGGACGTCACCATCGTCAACGGTTTGAGTGGCGCGGGGATGACCTTATCTTTCGGCTTGGCGGAAGAAGTGGTTTCCGGGCGGTTGTAAATATAGCAATCGGAAACCATTTCTCCCCAGACCCCAAACCCTCAGTACCCCGCCGCCTTGATATATTGCAGGATACCCTGGGCGATCGCCTGAGCCATGCGGCTGCGCTGTCCCGGGTCGGCGAGGACGCTGGCATCGTAACTGTTGGTCACAAAACCCACCTCCACCAAAGCCGCCGGCATGGCGGTATTTCTGAGTACATAAAATCGCGCCTGCTTCACCCCCCGATTGGTCATCGAGAAGTTTGCCAAAATGCTGTTTTGAATGTACTGAGCGAGGCTGTAGCCGCTCTGGTAGTAGAAGGTTTCGATCCCCGTCGCCCCGGCGCGGTAGGTGGCGTTGGCGTGGATGCTCACGAACAGGGTCGCCCCCATGCGGTTGGCCATCGCCACCCGGGGTTCCAACTCCACCGTGCGATCGTCGAGGCGGGTCATTACCGCCTGTACGCCGTTCTGTTCCAAAATCTGCGCCACCTGCCGGGAAATGGGGAACACCACATCCTTTTCCCGGAGGCCACCGACCCCGACGGCACCGGGGTCACTGCCCCCGTGTCCCGGATCGATCACCACGACGACCCGAGTGTTGGGGATTCGATTCGTCGGCGGTTGCGGCGCGGGACGGGGGGGAAAGGGCAGGGGCGATCGGTTGGCGGGGGGATTTTGGCGCGGGGGCAACAGGGGTCTGGGCGGGTCGTTGCGGGGCGGCGGGGGAGGCGCGGGATTGCTGGGGGGAGGCGGCGTCACTGAGGCGACGTTGATACCCATTGGCAGGGCGATATCTTGGGGGCTATTTTGGGTGATCTGCCCCACCTGAACCCGGGTGGCGGGTTGAAATAAGACCGTAAAACTTTCCGGATCTTCCTGGCGCAACTGGGAGGAAACGATCGGCCCCCCCACCTCCCGCTGGGGCAGTCGCACTCCGTCGGCGAGTCGGGCCGAGAAAAAGGTGATGCCGTAGGCCCCGGTTTCCGAATCCCAGCCGTGGGTGTAGTTGAGGGGACCGTCGCCCCGGACGACGATATAATTTTGATTTTGCAGGTCGATGGATTCGATGATCGTCAAACCCGTACTCACCTGGACGGCGGGGGGTACGCCGCCCTGGGGCCAGATGGCTACGCCCCCGGCGGCGGGTCGGGCTTCCCAATTCTGATTGGGGTTGGGGGTACTGAGCGTCACCCGCACCACGGGGGGGGTTGAAGAAAGCTGAGTGACTTGGCTGACGCTGACGCCATTCCGGTTCACCTGGCGCCCGTAGGTGTTCGATCGCAACCCCAGATTGGCACCGAGAATGTCCACGGTCATCCAGGTTCCGTCCTGCGATCGCTTGAACTCGATCTGGGGCATCTGGCCGGTGGTGTGCAGGACGATGCCATTTTCCCGCACTTCCACGTCTTCGAGGACGGTCTGGGCTGAATTGGGGACGGGGCGGGCGGCGGTGTTTTGAGCCGTCTGTTGCACCGGTTGAGGAGCCGGACGGGGAGCCGGCGGCGGGGCTGCCCCCGTCCGCTGGGGTCGGGGGATCTGTACCATCCACTCGCTGGCAGAAACGCCCCGAAATCTCACCAGGTGGGGGTTGAGGGTGTACCCGTCGGCGAGTTCGACGACGATGCGGGCGGTCTGGGAGTCGGCCTGTTCCCAGCGAATTTCGCGGATATTACCCCCCGGCGATCGCTGGCGGGTGACTGAACCCAACGTCGTCCCGGGCAAGTCGATCACCAGGCGGGTGGGGTTGGAGAGCAGTTGTGCCTGGGGCTGCACGTCCCCGTCGGTGGTAAAGGACAGGCGGTTTTGGGAAGTTTCAAATTCCCAGGATCGGACTCGGGCAGCTTCGGCGGAAGATGTGATTAAAAATACACTCGCCAAACTGGGGAGTAACCAGCGGAGAAGTAAAGAGGTTCCCATTTGTAACACGGCAACAAGTGGAGGAGCTAATCGAGCGTCTGTACAATTCTGACATTCGGGCGGCCAATCGAGCGGCATTTGCCCGAAATGGTGGACTGCACCGTTTAGGCTAGAGAATGATAGCACACAACGGTTGGGCTTCGACCCTCGGGGCTTGAGAATTTCCGGTGACAAACAGCCGCGGCAGTTATTATGATCGGACGGTGGTGGCGATCGCCGATCCGGACGGTTGCCCCCGCAACCCCCTAATTTTTTCATACCGTTCGCAAATCCAATGGCTCTAAATGTCGGCGATCGCGCCCCCGATTTCACCCTCCCCGATGCCGAAGGGAACCCGGTTCAACTCGGTCAATTTCGCGGAAAAACCGTCGTCGTGTACTTCTATCCCCGGGACAATACCCCGGGCTGTACCAAAGAAGCCTGCGGGTTTCGCGATCGCTATCAAGATTACCAAAACCGCGATATTGTCCTTTTGGGCGTGAGTGCCGACGATGCCAAATCCCACCGGAAATTTGCCACCAAATACGACCTTCCCTTTCCCCTGCTGTGCGACGAAGGGGGAAAAATTTCGGCCCTTTATGACAGTTATGGGTTAAAAAAGTTTATGGGGCGGGAATTTATGGGCATCTACCGCAAAACGTTTGTCATTGACAAGGATGGCATCATCCAAAAAATCTATCCCAAAGTCAAAACCGACACCCACGCGGCGACAATTCTGGAAGACCTGTCCGCAACTTGACGGGCTTTCAATAGATAAAATCTAAAGGAGAGAAGTCAAAAATGATGCTAACCCGCATCAAAGGTTGGTGGCAGTTCAGCCAGACGGTTTTGGGGATCATTTTTCGCCACCCCGTTACCGGAGTCAGTGTGGTTCCGATTTTGCCCGACGGGACGATTATCCTGGTCCGACGGCGGGACAGCGGCAAGTGGGCCCTGCCGGGGGGGATGGTGGATTGGGGAGAAGATATCCCCACCACCGTCCGGCGGGAACTGATCGAAGAAACGGGTTTGGAACTGATGCGACTACGGCGTTTGGTGGGGGTGTACTCGGCTGGCGATCGCGATCCGAGACTCCACTCAATCTGCGTGCTGGTGGCGGCGGAAGTGGACGGAAAAATTGAGATCCGGGATACCCGCGAAATTTTAGAAGTTCGGGCATTTGAACCCGGCGCCCTACCGATGGACTGCCTCAGCCACGACTACGAACGGCAGATCCGGGACTACTTGAACGGACGGACGACGATCGCTTAAACTAAGCCAATCCAGATTCGATCTCTTTTGTACTGATTTCGAGTTTCCGAGATCGTATGTTCTTGGAAAACCTTTTTTTCGGGGCATCTAATCCGATTCAATTTACACGGCATCTCACAATAAGATTATGTTCGATCGCACTTTTCCCTACCCCGAGTTGGAAAATCCATCCAAACTCCCCGAACCCCTGCGACATTCTCGCGTCAAACTCTCCCAAGGACAAATCTTCTGGCGGGAAGTGGGAACCGGCCCCGATGTCGTTTTTTTGCACGGATCCTGGCAGGATGGCAGCCAGTGGTTGCCGATCGTGGAGGAACTCGCTGCGAAGTACCATTGTTGTGTGCCTGATCGCCTCGGCTGCGGCGAGTCCGAATCCGCCAACGTTCACCATTCTATCGCGGTGGGGGTAGAAAATTTGGCGGAGTATGTCGCCGCTTTGAAATTGGAAACGGTTTATTTAGTCGGACATTCCCTCGGCGGGTGGATTGCCGCCAGTTACGCCCTGAAATATCCGGAAAAGGTGAAGGGGTTAATTTTACTGTCCCCGGAAGGGGTCAACGTCGAGGGTTTGCCACAGCGATGGCGGTGGATGCGTTGGCTGTCGGCTAACCCGCCGATTTTTCCGTTTGTGCTGAAATTGGTGCATCCGTTCCTGCGTCTATTGGGCAGGGGAGATGCGATCGCGGACGGCTTTAAACTGCGGGAAAAAATGTTGCGATCGCCGAGTTCTTGCGAATTTCTATTTCGCCGCCGTACCGCAGAATTGAAAGCGGAACTGCTCAACGATCGCCTGGGTTTTTTAAAGGTTCCGGTTCTGATTTTACAAGGGAGTCGCGACGGCGCGATCGCCCCGTCTATCAGCCAAACCTACAACTCCCTCATCCCCCAATCCGAGTTGCATTTCATCAACGCCGGCGGGGAAAACCTCCCGGCAGAATTACCCGTCATCGTCGGTCAATATATCCGACAGTTTTGCAAGGGTAAGTCCGTCTCGGAATTGGAAATTCCCACCGTCCGCCAATTCTGACCTCCCCATCAGGAAGGTTGAGGGATTGTCGGAACCTCCGACAATCCGGGCGGTTGCTATAGTCAAATGAGTCGCAAAAATTGCCGGAAATCAAAGCCCCCAGAATTGGGGGTTTGGGGGCCAGAAAATTGCCGGAAATGAAAGCCCCCAGAATTGGGGGTTTGGGGCCAGAAAATTGCCGGAAATGAAAGCCCCCAGAATTGGGGGTTTGGGGGCCA
>JBNGCR010000029.1:0-39106 GCA_050045915.1 Limnospira sp. | reverse complement strand
CCCCCGACCCGAGCCACGGGCGCGATCGCGGTATTGGGCCAGAGGTGCGATCGCCCGCAGACAACAGGACACCCCGCCAATTCTCTCATCCGACCGATTCCGGCAACTTTTCTCAATAAATATTATCAAATCTTAAAAACTTGTTTAATTTTTTTACAAACCCCTCTTAAATCCTTTGCTATATTGGTGGTACAGGAAGGATGTCCCGCCAGTACCAACTACCTTATCACATATCGAGGGTTCGGCTTATGTTCGATCTGAATGCAATTCTAAAAACTGCTTCTCTGACTTCAGATGTAACCGATCTGGTTTCAGATTTGGTCGGAAAAAAAGAACGCCAAGTCCGAAAAATCAAGTTTTTTCGCTACAAGGAAGGCAATCTCGGCATCGCATTTTTTGACAGTCAAACCGTCCACGGGGAATATTGGATTGAAAATATCCCGGTTCCGGCGGAATACGAACCCGTTTTCGAGGCGAGTGGGTTCGATATCGGAACCAAATATGATGTCGTGTTGCTGGGGTTGCAGCCGTTTTCTGCGGACAAAAAAGTGTTGAGAACTCCCGCAATTCAGAAGCGTCTGTTATCGGTTATTTTTGAAGCGATCGCCTAAATTGACTGTCGCCGACGTGCGATCGCCCCTCATCTGAATTTTATCGATAAGGGCGATCGCTCCCCCATTTAAATGCTGTCCGTTGCCATCATTTTTGGAGTGCCTATCCCATCATGAATGAATCCGCAAGCGAATATCAATCAAAGATACTAGATCTAATGCGTCTGGACTGTTTCTCGTCTGGATTTCGGCTGTAATGATGTGTCGCACAAATGAGGGACTTGCCAATGGCGCGATCGCCGTGTTAAACCTGACTCAATCGTGCGATCGCAAATGGGTAAAATCATCATGGAATCAGTCCCCTATATTTTTATCGGCGGCGGCGGACTTTCAGCCGTCCGAGTCCTAGAAACTTTTGAGGCTTTCGGAGGTTCGACAACCGCGTTAAATACAGATATCCCAGAAAACACGAGTTCTCATGCCACTATTGACGGAATTCGTTCGATACCCACCCTGATGCTTGGGGATACATCCGGCGAGTTTCCGGTTTTTTTCGATACGAGTTTTGAACAGCAGTGAATCTGTCCCAAATCTCACCCGTTCAAAGCCCCCAGAATTGGGGGTTTGGGGGCTAGAAGATTTTCAAATTCTTTCCGATTGCCATATCTTGACTCAATCGTGCGATCGCAAATAGGTGAAATCATCCTCACCCATTCAAAGCCCCCAGAATTGGGGGTTTGGGGGCGAGAATATCTTCCAATTTTAGACCCGCCTTGAAATGAATTTCAAGGCTAATAGCAAAAGTCCACTCAAGTGGACTCGGGATCGGCGATCGCGTCCTCACACTGAGTCAGTTGCTATATTTCCGATTGCCCTATCTTTGTTCAAAAATTTGTGATATACTTTTTTGATAATGGAAGTGGTGAAAAATTTTTTATATCAGATCCGCTTATTTGACCGCATAACTTCCCCAATCATCTTTAGATGATTTGAGCTATTAGCTTTGGAATTGATTCCAAAGCGGTCTTGCATATCCCACCCCGGTCAGTTCCGAGCATTCAACCGGATTTGATATTATTTCCACAAATATTCCAATTGTGAAAGATGATAGCTTAATTTTATCTCCCAATCCCACCCATGTCAACCCCCGAACCCGGCGCTTAAACATTTCTTAAAAAAATCGAGGTTTTGCATGGCTTATTCCCTCCAAAAACTGCTCAGTTTTGAAGCCTTCGTCAGTCAATATGCTAACAACCCCCGTTACGAACTCGCGGACGGAGAATTGATCGATATGGAACCCACAGGCGACCATGAAACCGTCAGCGGTAAACTGGCGACTCAAATCGGCATTGCCATCGCCGCAGCGAAGCTGCCCTGGTTCATTCCCCGCACTTGTTTGATCCGCCCTTTCGCCGATGCGATAACGGCCCGCCGTCCCAACGTTATCGTACTAGATGAAACCGCGATCGCCAACGAACCCCTGTGGCAAACAGAACCGGTGATAACCCTCGGGAGAACCATCAAATTGGCGGTAGAAGTCGTCAGCACCAACTGGGAAACTGACTACGCCCGAAAAGTCGAAGAATACGCCCTATTTGGCATTCCAGAATATTGGATTGTTGACTATCGCGGCTTGGGCGGCGTCGCATTTATCGGCAAACCCAAACAACCCACCGTCACCGTCTGCCAACTGGTCGGCGAAGATTATACCCAACGACAATTCCGCCTCGGCGAACCGATCGCCTCCCCCCGATTCGAGAACCTGCAACTTCGCCTCGATGACGTTCTGCCCCGCTTCGGAAGTCAACTTCGGCGCTCAGACGATATACTATAAAAACGTCAAAAAGTCGGTTTCCGAAATATGGTGCAATTCGACCTCCGAGCCCCCTTCCAACCCACCGGCGATCAACCCAAGGCGATCGCCCAATTGGTCAACAGCATCGAATCCGGCCACCCCTTCACCACCCTGCTGGGGGCGACGGGCACCGGGAAAACCTTCACCATCGCCGCCGCGATCGCCCAATTGGGCCGCCCCACCCTCGTCCTCGCCCACAACAAAACCCTCGCCGCCCAACTCTGCAACGAATTGCGGGATTTTTTCCCCAACAATGCCGTCGAATATTTTATCAGTTATTACGACTATTATCAGCCGGAAGCCTACATCCCCGTCACCGACACTTACATCGAAAAAAGTGCCGCCATCAACGACGAAATCGATATGCTGCGACACTCCGCCACGCGATCGCTTTTTGAACGCCGGGATGCGATCGTCGTCGCCTCCATCAGTTGCATTTACGGCCTCGGAATCCCCACCGAATACCTCAACGCCGCCATCCCCCTGCGGGTGGGGGAAGACCTCGACCAGCGGCAATTATTGCGGGATCTCGCATCCATACAATACCGCCGCAACGACACCGAATTGACTCGCGGACGGTTTCGAGTTCGGGGGGACGTTTTGGAAATCGGCCCCGCCTACGAAGACCGGATCATCCGGGTGGAATTTTTCGGGGATGAAATCGACGCCATCCGCTACATCGACCCCGTGACGGGCAACGTTTTACAGAGTTTGGAGGGGTTGAATATTTACCCCGCCCGACACTTCGTCACCCCCGAAGATCGCCTCGAAGAAGCCTGCGACGCGATCGCGGAAGAGCTCAAACAGCGATTAGAAGAATTGGAAAAAGCCGGCAAACTTTTGGAGGCCCAACGCCTCGACCAGCGCACCCGCTACGACTTGGAAATGTTGCGGGAAGTGGGCTACTGCAACGGGGTGGAAAACTACTCCCGCCACCTCGCCGGACGCCTCCCCGGTTCCCCCCCGGAATGTCTGGTCGATTATTTCCCGGACGATTGGTTATTGGTGGTCGATGAATCCCACGTCACCGTCCCCCAAATTCGGGGGATGTACAACGGCGACCAAGCCCGAAAAAAAGTGTTAATTGACCACGGTTTCCGCCTTCCCAGTGCGGCGGACAACCGGCCTTTAAAAGCCGATGAATTTTGGCAAAAAGTCGGACAGTGTATTTTCGTTTCCGCGACGCCGGGAGACTGGGAAATCGAACAGTCTCAGGGTCGGGTTGTCGAACAAATTATCCGCCCCACGGGGGTCGTCGATCCGGAATTGTTCGTGCGTCCGACGGAGGGGCAGGTTGATGATTTAATTGCTGAAATTCAGGAACGGGCAGCGCGAGATGAACGGGTATTGGTGACGACGTTAACCAAGCGGATGGCGGAGGATCTGACCGAGTATTTTCAAGATCGAAGTATCCGAGTTCGCTACCTGCACTCGGAGATTCAACCCATCGAACGGATCGAAATTATTCAAGCCCTGCAACAGGGGGAATTCGACGTTTTAATCGGGGTGAATTTGTTGCGGGAGGGGTTGGATTTGCCCCAGGTGTCTCTGGTGGCGATTTTGGATGCGGATAAGGAAGGATTTCTGCGGGCGACGCGATCGCTCATTCAGACTATCGGACGGGCGGCGCGGCACGTTCGCGGGCGGGCGATTTTGTACGCGGACAACATGACCGACAGCATGATTCGGGCGATCGACGAGACGAACCGGCGGCGGACAATTCAACTCGAATATAACGAAAAACACGGGATTACCCCCCAGCCCATCGTCAGAAAATCTCGCAATGCGATTTTGGCGTTTTTGGATGTCTCTCGGCGGCTGAATGCCCGGGAAATTGAGGAGGCTTACGAACAGGCGGACGAGTTGCCCCTGGAACAGATTCCGGGCCTGATCGAACAGTTGGAAAACCAGATGAAGGAGGCGGCGAAGCAGTTGGAATTTGAAGAGGCGGCAAAACTGCGCGATCGCATCCGATTATTGCGAGATAAATTGGTGGGCCGTTAATTGATTTTTTTATTTTTTGGACTCGGCGGCGGCGATTTTTTTTCGGGAAAGGCTTGCTTTTTGAAAAATTTTCTGATAGACTATGAGATAATGGGAGTGGTGCTAAAAATATTATTTTTTCAAATACTCCCATTATGAAGGATGATGTCAATATCTTACCCCGCAGCCGCCCATCTTGTCAACCCAATTCATCGGCGGGGCGAAAAATTTAACAAAACTTAAAAATCCGCCGATTAATTGTTACAGGAATTGAGAAGATGACTCCCCAATCTCAACTGACATTAACTGAATTTTTAGAAGATCCGCAGTACGGCGATCGCCACGAGTTTATCAATGGAGAGGCTGTCCGAAAAATGTCGCCAAAACGTTATCATTCCCGAATGCAAAGGGCTTTAATCCGGATTTTAGAAGATTGGGGAGAAACCCGGGGCGAAATTGGCGTCGAGTGGGCCGTAACCCTGACGCGAAACGGGCGAGATTGGGCGCCGATTCCCGATGTGCTTTACATTTCTCACGATCGCCTCCCGAGTTCCGAGATTGAAGATATCCCCTGTCCGGTTCCTCCCGATCTGGCGATCGAAATTATTTCCGAGGGGCAAACCTTCGGAGAGTTGGCGGAAAAGGCGACCGATTATCTGAAAGCCGGAGTGTTGCGGGTGTGGGTTGTCGATACGCGATCGCAAATTATCACGGTATTTTTTCCCGACTCGCCCCCCCAAACCTACAAAGGCGATCGCACGTTATCCGACCCCATTTTTCCCGAATTAGAAATGACTCCCCGACGACTCTTTCAACAGGCGGGAATCCCAGAAAAGTGAAATCTCGCGGGCAACCAGAGACGGTTGCCCCCACAATTATTCACCCCCCACAATTATTCCCGGGCCACCGTATAAAGTTGCCCCCACAGGAATCCTAAATCTTCCCGACTCCCGACTCCCTAATACCGACTCCCGACTCAATAACCGGTTCAGCCGATCGCGCTTTTTGAGTTTTTTGCGTCCACCAGTAGGCCCCGATGCCCACCACTAAATTGGCGAAACAGGCGGCGGCGAATATGCCTTTAACCCCGAATAAAATGCTGCCCAAATAGGCGAGGGGGACGTAGAGTACCAGCATCCGGCCGACGGTCATCGTCAGGGACGGCAAAGGCTTTCCAAGGGCGTTGAAACTGGAACTAGCTACCAGCATCAGACCCAGAGTGCCGTAGCTGATCGGAACCAGGGTGAGGTAGGTGGAGGCGATCGCGACCACTTGCGAATTGGTGTCGAATTGGGCGGCAATTTGTTCCGAACCAGCGGCTAAAATGACCGTCAACAACAGGCCCCAAATTAAACAGAAAATGAATGCAATTCGGATCGCCCGGTAGACACGATCATGTCGCTGCGCTCCCCAATTTTGACCCACAAAAGGGCCGATGCTGGCCGACAGTGCCATCAATACAATTAAGGCGAAGGCTTCCACTCGGGTGGCGATTCCGAACCCAGCCACGGCTTCCGATCCGTAGGTGGCGATCAGGCCGGTAATTAAAGCAGTAGAAATGGGGGCGATCGCTTGGGTTCCCGTGGCGGGGATGCCGACGTGCAGGATCTGCCGCCAGTCCGCCACCAGATCTTTGGGGTGGGGCAGTTTCCACAGGAGCATTTTTTCCCTAAAATGCAAGAACAGCACCGAAGCGATCAGGGTGGTGGCCCGCCCGATCACCGTGGCGATGGCGGCCCCTTTCAATCCCAAACCGGGAACCGGCCCCAAACCGAAGATGAACAGGGGGTCGAGGAGGATATTCACCAGGGCGGCGACGGTCATGATCACGCTGGGAATCAATGTATTTCCCGCCGCCCGGAGGGCGCTGGTTCCCACCATCGGCACCACCAGGAACAGGACGCCCCCGTACCAGATAGTCATGTAGTCTCGCACCAATGGCAAGACATCGGGATCAGCCCCCAACGCCTCGAACACCGGGTCGATGGTGGCCAGTCCAGCGATCGCCAGCAGGGCCACCAGCAACAGGGCGAGGCTGAGGCTGTTGGTGGTCAGGCGGCGGACGCGATCGCGCTCCCCCTCGCCGATGGCCCGGGCAATGACGGATGCGGCCCCCACCCCCAGTCCCATCGACACGCTCCCCAGCAGCGTCACCACCGGGAAGGTGAAGCTCATCGCCGCCAGTTGACGGGTGCCGAGTTGGGCGACGAAGTAGGTGTCGGCGAGGCTAAAGGCGATGATCGCGAACACCCCCCAAATCATGGGCAAGGTGAGGCGAATCAGGGTTTCGGTAATGGGACCTTCTGTGAGCGTTCGGTTCATCTTTATCCATTTCGAGCCGATCGGCCCGAAACTGAAGGCCCGATCGTTATACAGTTGAGAAGTGTTGAGACTTCTTTACAAAAGTTTACCGAATTTGGCGCAACGTTGGGGAAAACGGCCGGTTCGGGAATCCAGAACGGCTTGGCGACCCGCCATCTCCCGGTTCCCGGGGATCGGCAAAATGTTACATATTATTGCATTGATTCATAAAAATTAGACTGCGATCGCCCAAATCCCCTAATCTGTATAGGAGACAATTTCCCGATTTGCGGGAATTGAGAATTGAAACGAAACGAGAATAAGGAGATTTAAGGTGGCGCTTCCTTTATTAAGCTACACTCCCAGGAGCTTCAATACCCGGGTTGCCGGGTACGAAGTTTCGGGTGACGAGCAACCCATCATTTATACGGTCGAAAATATGCCCTCCGGAGCGGAGTGGGACGCCCTGATCTGGGCGGCTTATCGCCAAATTTTCAGCGAGCACCAGATGCTCAAGTGCAACCGCCAAACCTTCCTGGAGTCCCAACTCAAGTTCGGTCAAATTACCGTGCGGGACTTCATTCGCGGGTTAGCCACTTCGGCTCCTTTCCTGGAACGGAACTACCAGACCAACAGCAACTACCGCTTTGTCGAAATGTGCGTGCAGCGCATTCTCGGCCGCGACGTTTACAGCGAACGGGAAAAAATCGCCTGGTCGATCGTCGTCGCCAACAAAGGGCCCCGGGGCTTCGTGGATGAATTGCTCGACAGCGACGAATACCTCGATAACTTCGGCTACGATACGGTTCCCTACCAGCGCCGCCGGGTTCTGCCTCAGCGCAACGAGGGAGAAACGCCGTTCAACCTGAAGACCCCGCGTTACAACGAATACCACCGCAACCAACTCGGGTTCCCTCAAATGATCTGGCAAACCTCCGTTCGCCGGTTCGTTCCCCAAGAGAAGCAGCCCAAAGCTGGCGATCCGATCAACTTCCTGAATATGGCGAAGCAAGTGACGCCCTCCGTCAACACGGTGACTTCGGTTCCCGTCGGCAGTATCAATATCGCCACGATGGTGCCTTACCGCAAGCGCTAGATTTTGCGTTAATTTGCCGAGGTCATAACTCACGATCGCTGCCAAGGGTTAGATGTCAGGAGTTGAGAATCCATTGCGGTTTCGACCCTTGATGACTGGCATTTGGCAGCGAATCTTTGTGGGCGCGACGGGGCGGAGGACCCAGGGGTTCAGGGACAGAGGAGGACAATCAATTGTTAATTGTTAATTATTAATTGTTAATTGTCCCCCAGACCATTTTTAACCGAGAATGAAACGGGCCTGGGGGTTCCAGGGAGGATTGATAGCAGTGTGAAACGATCCGTACAAATCCCACCCGTTCAAAGCCCCCAGAATTGGGGGTTTGGGGGCTAGACCCGTTTCAAAGGGTTTCCGATCGCTGCTATATAGCAGTGCGCGCTCGTGTGTTTACAGTTTCGGAAAGGAAGATACACCTCGAAACCCCTATCCCAAGGGAATTTCCCATCCCTACACCCTACACCCTACACCCTACACCCTCTTCTAGAAGCGCTATACATATAGATCGTATCGATTTCGCTTTTCCCGATGAACGTCGAGCCCGCCAACGAGAGCAACCCGATTTTGTGCGATCGCATCGCCCAGAAAATTTCCGCCCACCCCCAGAACCGGATCACCTTCGCCGAATACATGGAAACAGCCCTCTACGACTCCGAGGGGGGTTACTACAGCACTTACCGACCCCAGATCGGCGCGGGGGGCGACTTCTTCACCTCCCCCCACTTGGGGCGGGACTTCGGGGAATTGTTGGCGGCACAGTTCGCCCAGATGTGGGAACTGTTGGGAAAACCGGAGCCCTTCACCCTGGTGGAAATGGGGGCGGGACAGGGGATTCTCGCCGCCGATATCGTGGGTTACTTTCAACGGCATTGTCCGGAAATATTGCCGGGGTTGGATTACGCGATCGCCGAAAAGTCCCCTTCCCTCAAAGCCGAACAGCGGGGGCGATTCGGGCGATCGGGCGCACCCTTCGACACCATCCGCTGGTGCGACTTGGACGAACTCGCCGAAAAGTCCGTGACGGGTTGCTTCTTCTCCAACGAACTGGTGGACGCCTTCCCCGTCCATTTGGTGACGCGCCGGGATGGACAATTACAGGAAATTTACGTCACCGCAAAGGGCGATCGCGAATTTGTGGAAGTCCTCGGGGAACTCTCCACCCCCCAACTGGGGGACTATTTCGAGTTCGTGGGAGTCGATTTGCTCTCCGACGCCTACCCGGAGGGCTACCGGACGGAGGTGAACCTGGCGGCTTTGGACTGGATGGAAACCGTCGCCGGAAAACTACAGCGGGGATTTGTCCTCACCATCGATTACGGATATGAGGCCGATCGCTTCTACAATCCCACCCGGCGCGAGGGGACGCTCCAGGCTTATTACCAACACCGACACCACAACGATCCTTATCTATATATCGGGCGGCAGGATTTGACGGCTCATGTGGATTTTACCGCCCTGGAACGAAAGGGGCGATCGCTGGGATTGGAAACCCTGGGATTGACGCGACAGGCCCTCTTTCTGATCGCCCTCGGGTTGGGCGATCGCATCGCGGCCGTGTCCCGAGGGGAAGGCGGAACGCTCTCGGAGGTACTGCGGCGGCGGGAAGCTTTGCACTCCCTCATCGATCCAATGGGGTTGGGCAACTTCGGCGTCCTGGTCCAGGCGACATCGGGCGAAACGGGCTTGCAGCTCCAGGGTTTGAGCGAACCCGGCCGTTAGGAGGCATTCCGAGTCCGTAGAAATACTGAATTGGGGGCCGCCGGGAAATCGTGTAATATTGACAACCGGCAATCTCCGGATATCGGCATCGTTGACATTCGCGCCGGGATATTCCGTAAATTTACACAGGGGGATCGCGATCGGGATCACAAATGAATCTCAAACACTCGGTTATCGTTGATCGTGTCAGGGTTTTTACGGATTTACGGCGTTTATTTTTATACTCAATAATCCGAATATCCTCCCCCAATCTATCTCGATGCCCCGACGTGATTAGAACCCCAAAAAGATTCACAAAACATCAAATCTTGATATCTAAACATAAATTTGCAATATTTTTTTATAACTTTCGGAAGAGTTTACAAAAATTTAAAGGTTATACGATACTTCTGTAAAGATGTTGTAAATCCGTGAAAACACTGTAGACACTTCCTGGCAAAATCGCTACTATAGTTTACAGATAAGGGAAAGCGCACCGCGCCTCCCACACAGCAAACCTCACAGTTTCGGAGAGCAGAGATGAAGATTGGATTTTATAAAATTGCGGCATCCGCCGTTTTGACTGCCGGTTTAGTATCGATGTCCGCAACCGGTGCGTTGGCCAAACCTGGCAACGGCGGTGGCAACGGCGGCGGCAACGGCGGCGGTGGGGCTGAAGAAACAGTAATTGCCAGCTCCTTTGATAATGTATTTGCGGATTTAGCAGTCGAGTCCTTCATTGGTTTCGGTGGCAATGATGATGTTGAAACCATCGAAAGCATATTTGGTCAAAGTGTCATCGATGGTTACAGTCTAGATGATTACAAAGTTGAGAGTCGCAGTGGTGATAATGACTACTTCACGATCTCCAGCGAAGGTGAAGGGTTCGGTAATGTTACGTTTACCGATTCCGCCCTGTCTGATTCTACCTTTGCATTCGTCCTGAAAGCTGGCCGTCAATTTGATGCTTACCTCTTAAATGGGATTGACATCAATAAAGCATTAAGCTGGAACACAGCCAGCGGCGAACACCTGTCTCACGCTACTGTGTATGTGTTTAACACGGGTTCTTCTAACGACGATGTTTCCCAAGAAATCCCCGAACCCACCGCTCTGCTGGGACTGATTGCAGTCGGCGGAATGCTGGTTGGCAAGAAAGGACTGTCTCGCAACAGCTAGGATGACGGGGGGAGCTAGAACGATTTCTGATTGTTCAAGCCTTTCTCTGCTCCCGCTTCGCCTCCCCCTGGCTTCAAACACCAAATTCGGCAACAGGTTCAATTTTTGGGGTCTGTCCTGTCGCCACATCAAGCCATAATTTGAAGCCTTGAGTTGGGACAAATTTATATCAGAGCTTAATTTAACTTCAGATGCATCTACCAAATCCACTGGAGATTTTGCAGGTCGTCATTAATGTTTCCTAAATATCACTCAACCACTTTTCAATCGGACTTGTCCTCATACTCTAGCTCAAATTGGATACCCTAAAAATCAGAGCTTTTGGCATCCGGCGAAACAGTCTTTAAAAGGCGATCGCCGGTTTTTTGTATTTTACCAATTTATAGCGCTGCGCGCTGGGGTGTGGGGTGTGCTCGGTGGGGTGTGGGGAAGGGAAATCCCCTTTTCATAAGGGTTTCGAGGTTTTTCCCCCTTTCCGGAACTGTAAACACGCGAGCGCTCACTGCTATATATTCTTTTCATCATTATATTATTTCTATTTCCGTGGGGGCAACCGTCTCGGGTTGCCCGTTTAAAATTCCGTTGGATTGCTTTTCATGAGAATTATATTGAGGATATTTAATTCGGTGGAGGTGAGGAGATAGCGATCGCTAAAAATTTTGGATCGCATCTGTTCGAGGCTGTAACTTCTGAAGATGACAAAGGGAAATTCTCGGTAGCGATCGCCGATAGGTAAAACCTGATCGACGGGGTAGAGTTGATAAATATATTGACTCAAAATATCGCGAAAATTGTTATCTTGTCCTTCCAGTTTTTGGTCATTTTTTGACTGTTCATTTTGGAAATAGTCGCGGATGATGTCGCCGACGATAAAGGCAAATAAAGGAATAGCATAATATTGGTCAGTCCAGCGGTTGTGCTGTTCGAGTCGCTGGGTGCGATCGCGGGGTTCTTTGAGTTTGTCAATCAATGCGATCGCGCGTCCCATCAGCGATCGTAGACTTTCCGGGTATTGGGAACTTTCCCGGATGGCGATCATTTTATTCCGTCGGTTGTCGGTGGCGTGGGTGACAATTTCAGCCAAGCGAATTTCGTAGGTTTCTTCCAGGTTTTGATTGTTGAGGGGAACCAGTAGCAGGCTACCGCAGATGTAGCCAAGTTCGACATCGCCGATATCGAGCAAATTATCCAGGCGATCGCAGCGTTTTTCAAAACCGTGATTGAATTTTTCTCGTAAATCTAAATAGGATAAATTTTGGCGTTTTTCGCCTCCGTCCTGCCTTAGCAAAAATTCACCCCGACTGAGGAGATTCTGGAGACTATCATAAATTTCTGCTAGGGTTGTATTTTTACGGTTTCTGTGATATTCTTTTTTTAGCTCCTTAATCAGCGTCGCCAGTTGACCGGTCAGACTTTCGCCGGAGGCGGACAGGGACTTGCCGCCGATGGGAATGATTAAGAAATGATCCCGTCCGATTTTGCCATAACCGCGAATGCGGGTCATGATGGCGGTTTTGAGGATTAACAATAAGTTAAATAGGTTGAGAACGCTTTCTTGGATGGAGAGTTCGGGGTCGCTGTCGTCGCCGTAATAAACCGCGCGATCGCACAGATAAAACGTCAATTCTTTATCGGTATTATCCAAAGTTTGGGATTTTCCATTTTCCGAAAACTCTCCCCGACAGCGATAGATAACTTGGATGATTTCCATCAAGTTACTCTCGACTTGAAACTGGGGAATTTCCACCAAAATATGTTGGGATTTTGGGAAAGACAGACCTCGACTGGCAGAGGAGGTCATAAATACAACTTTGACGCGATCGCGATACAAACCGATTTCCTTTCTGTCAGATTCCGAAAGGTTGGCGTGCACTTCCAGATAATCTTCATTTTTGACAAATGGTTCCTGTTTTTGGATCGATTCGATCAACTGCTGTAATTTCTGTTTATTTTGAATATAAACCAAAATTTGACCCGTCCCGGGACGGCTGCGGAGTGCGTTGATATCGTCCAGAATTTGCTGTAAAATCGTTGTCGAGAGTTTATCTTTCTGTTTGAAAAATTTCTCTTCGTTAAATTTGACCGATTCGACAAATGCTTTATAAGTGATTGACAACTGTTTGGCGGGGTAGGAATTGGCGTTAATGGCGATCGCCGGCAAACGGTTGAACTTAAATTCTCGTTGGGACAGGGGAGGTATTTCCAAATCCGATACCCGGCGGAAAAAGATTTTGTCCGGTTCGGCGGACGTTTCGGAGAGATGCTGTGTGATCACTTCCGGATCGACGATGGAGGCGTCGGCGACGATCACTTTTGTGTTGAAGCCGTGGCGGCGATCGCTCAATTCATACTCGCCGATAATTTTCTTTATTTCACTCAGAAAATCCACGCCACTGTGATCTCCGGTAATCTCGTCAATCATGATAAACAGATGTTTGATGCGGCCGGAAATTTCCCCCATTTTTTCCGAGTTGACGGTTCCCGATCGCTTATTGTAGGCATCTTTAAAAATGATCCTGAAATTTTCCAGGGTATTGCGGCCGGTGGCGGTCATTCGGAGGGACTGAATGCAGGCGGTAGCGACAATATTATTGGAGAAGCCATCCTTGACGGCGTGGCGGACGGCTTCACACAGGGTTGATAAAACTCCCGGTCGTTTGTGGGGAGCGTTTTTGAGGCGGCTGTCGGTGATTCTTTGAACGGCATTTTGATGGGACTTGAAGGGTTTGGGAGGCTCGTTGAGATCGACAAAGGTGACGGCGTGATGGGAAAATTCACCTTGCTTTTGTTGGGATAAGTAATTGACAGCTTTGGCGGGTGCGTAATTGTCAATTAGGGTCGAGTTGGTGGTCATGCAAAACAGGCGATCGTCGCAAATTTCCTTGGTTTCTGGGTTCTTGAATTTCTCGATAATATCCAAATTGACCTGTTTGCGGGGACTGACATAAAAGAAGAGAAATCCTTCGTCGATGTGGGTTTTTAAAAACTCGACGATCGCGGTCGTTTTGCCGATACCGGGATTTCCGGTTAGAAAAATATAGGTATTGTCGGAGGCGAGTGCAGCTTTCACCTTTTCTGCGTGGGGTTGTCTCAATTCCAAAGTGGAACTAAAGTGATCGATAATTTCAGTATGGGGGGGAATGATATTGATACAATCGGGTTGGATATGGGATAGCTTATCGATCAAGGCATTTCCGTCCTCAAAGCTTTTTTTCAGGTTGCGACGAATGGTCTGAAAAACCTGCTTTCTAGCCGTCGCGATTTCCTCGTCTCTGGGTTCATTTTTATAGATGTTGTTGCAGGTTTTCAGCAAATCCAGATGTTGGGAATGTTTCGGGTTGAGAGATATCGAACTAATGCCGCGATCGCTGTATCCCACCGCATTAATGATTGTATCTGTCTCGGAGTTGACGATGCCGACTTCCCGCAAAAAGCCATAAAAGCTGTAGGCATAACTGGCGGCTTGAATCAGTTTTGTACTTTCTTTGTCCCGTCGCTTGAAAGCGGTAAAGTAGTGTTTCAAGTTATCGGAAAATTCGAGATCCAGATCGGCATCCGTCCCGGTATCAAGTCGCAGCTTTGCAAAGGCACTTTTCGACTTCAGATAGCTAATCTCCCGCCACAAAAGTCGCCGCTGGTTGACTAAATCTTTATCCTGTAAATCGAGCAGATCCTGAGTTTCCTTTACCGAAAAAACTGATAAGTCGATCGCCAATATTTTCAAAGTTCGCCGCCGTCGGAGTAACATCAGGGTATCGGCTTTTAAAAACTCCCCTTTTCCGCTGTATTTTTCCCGATATCGATTCAATTCAGAGGGAGCGATCGCATCTCCCAACTGAGACAACCACTCCGACACTTCCAGACTGCCATCTTTGGGATATTGTTTGATACTGTTGTCGCCAGAAAAACAGCATTGATAGTAAACGATTTCATATTTGGATACATCTTTTTCCAGCGATTCCACATATTCCCGAAAAAAGTTAAATCCCGACAGCCAACCTTTCTGGATCAAAAACAATCCCCATTTTTTCACCTTTTCAATATCCGCTGGATCGATAATATTCCCATCCTTGACGATTTGCTGTCGCATTTTGGGAAATCGCAAATTTTCGAGATCGCGACGATACAAATTGACCAAATTGTGGGACAGTTCATATTTTGCGATCGCCGCCAAAACTCCAATATTGAAACCCACCTCAAACAGCCGTCCCAAATTCTCCGCAACCATCAATAAAAACCTCCTTCCTTACCGAGTAGAACAGCCATCCTGGCTGTCATTCAACTGTTTCAGAATACAAACTCGAATTGACTTCAGCCAAAAAAGCGAGGGTATTAAATTTGACATCTCCCCTCATGTGGTTAAATACCGCCTGTTTCCGCAACGACTCGTCACCGATGATGCGATCGTAGGGATCGAGTTTGAGCTGTATTCTTCCGGTATTTTTTTCCAATCGATAAAAGTGAAATAGCGTCAAATATTGGAGGATATCCTGTTTCAGAGAACCCTCTTCAATCAATCCCTGGCGAATCTCGCTATCATCGAGAACTTTCGGGTAAATATTCAAAAGGGTAGAGTAAGAAATGACACCGTTATAAAAGCGATCGTCCCCTTTTCCAACCGACAAACCATTAAACAGGTTGAAGAATAACACCACCTTATGACTTTCATCTTCCATTAAATTCAACAACTGTTCCGTACTGTTGAGACTGTAGGAACTCTCAGAAAGACGTTTTGATTTCTTGACATAGTATTTATTGAAAAATATGGGATACAGGTAGATGTCATCCAAATCGGCAACCAGGAATTTTATCAAGGTGGGTGACATGAAATAATACTGGCTTTCGTCTTGAACTTGCGTCAAGTTGAGATTGTCCGTGTAGGGAGCCTGAGCTACATATAAAAAGTGACGGTATCCCAGTTTTTTATAAAGGTAATCGACGGTATCTTTGAGGATAGATGGCTCACTGTATAATTTGCGATCGCGGTAATTGGCGGAAAAGGTTTTCAGCAGTTGCATCCGAACCGTACCCGAATTGTTGGTGATTCCCACCGCTTCGCCAAATAGAGTTAAAATTCGATCTTGGCGATCGCGATTGGTTCGCAACCCGTCACTTTCGACGCTCGACACCACAATTAAAGCTAACTTATCCAGGGGAGATGACGAATCCTGTCGCGGTAGAGATTCGGTAAATGTGAAGGTTCGAGGCAAAACTGAATAGAGGGAACTTAAAGCATTTTGTAATTTAAACCTATTGATGTCTTGAATACGGATTCCTTGGGAATTAGAGCGATATTTCTCGTTCAAAAAATGAGCAATGACTTTCGATAAATCCGCCATAAACTCTTCCGAAGGCGACGGATTTTCCGACGTCCCTTCGTGAAACCGCAAAATTGGAACAAACACCATATATTTAACATCGTCGAGAAGTACCCGCAGCGTGATGTAAACCAGCAAGGACATTGTAAACTGATAAACAAAAGCCTGTACCGAGTTGAATTGATCTTTATCCAGGCGGCGGGGATTGTAGGGAAAAACGATACATTTAATGGCATTAAAATTTTTTTCCCTGGTTTCTTCACTCAGTTTACTATTGGGAACGAATAATACCGGTAACGCTCGCACTTTTTTTAAATCAGAGTAGGCAATTTTAAATTCCTCATGCTCTGTCGTTTGATAATAGCGGATATCTTCAATTTTGAGATGAGCGGGAAGCTGACACAACATCTGCTCGTCGGGGTAAGACTCGCCGATGGTGATATACTGCAGGCATTTTTTCGGATTCTCTCTGACAACATCATCAAAGAACATTCCTTCAATCAGGCTATCAGGATCTCGTTTTAAGATGCCGCGATTGACGCCAATCTGAAGGGAGAAGTACCGGGGTTGTAGAATAGTTTTTTGTTCGATGAAACCGTGGAGTAACTTTTTGAGCCGTTTGATTTTGTGGCGGACATTTAATTCTTCAAATCTCGACACGAAATTTTTCAATAACCGGGTTTTTTTGTCCTCATCACTTCCTTTTAGGATGGGTAAAACTCGCTTGTCAAAGTTTTCGATAACATCATAGGTGAGTTCGGATTGGCGATCGTAGTTGGGATCTTCTGGATTTCCGTGGGTTGCAAAAGCAAAATAGTAGAGAAACACCCACTTCAACAGTTTTCTATAAAACTTTGCGGAATCTTGGCTGACTTCTTCTTTATGTTCCGAACTCTCCGGATTGATCCGTTTCAAATGATAGTCGAAGGCTTTATCCCCGCCGCGAGCTTGAACGGGGTTGTTAAATTTCAGCTTGAAACCGAATGTAAAAGTGCGATCGCTGCCGTCGGAAGAGGTGGTTTCCCCCAAACTGTCGGTGACGATGGGAATGATGGGAAGGGGATCGAAGGCTTCCGATCGCGAAAAGACTTCCCGATAATTGATGGTTTCCCCGCCATAGCTGACATCATAATCGCCATCCTGCTTGTCAGGATTTCCAATATATTCCTCGATCGCTTTCAGTCGCCGAATCAAATCCTGCAAATAAACCAAATCGGGATGATCCTGGGTTTCCAAATTATCTCGCAGGTATTCCAAATAGCGGATTTTCGCTTCTTTTTTCAGTTTCCCCAAGGATTCCGTATCCACCACCCGCCGCAATTTGTAGAAGTCGGAATTGAGATTTTCTTCTAAATCGTCGATTTGTTCTTCGAGATCATCTCGATTGTTCTCAAATTCGTCTCCAAGTCTTCGTTCCAGGTGGTTTTTCACTCCGGCGATCAGATCGGTTTGAAATCGGGAGATATGGCGAACCGAAATCGTCAGTTTGTGGAATTTCAGCAAAGACTTGCTTCCCACATCATCCCGCCGCGTTTCCAACCCCGATTTCTGGACGGATGCAGTCTTCGGGAAATTATACAATAAACCGAGTTGGTTTGAACTTCCCCTCTGTAAATTTTCAAGATAGCTCTTGACAAATTGTTCGATACTCTCAAAATTTTGAGTTTGGACGCAATCCGATAGATTCTGTTTTAATTGATCTCGTATGTCGCGAATCAACCCCGGAAATTTTGGCTGAAAACTGGGACTAAAATTAACCGTTGCGGAACGAACTCGCTGACTGGAAGTGATGGGACTCTGAATTTTGGCAACAGCAATTTGAGTGGCGATCGCATCCAAATCGACAATCAAATGATTTCCATCTTTCGATATTTTAAACGGATTTTCCTGGCGAACTAACCCCAATATTTTTTGCAATATATCGCTGTAATCGACGGGTGCTAAATCGTCCGAACCCTGTTCTAAAACATTCATGGCATTCACCCACTGATACCCTGCATCCCTCCAGTGTACTACGGGTAGACCCCGCAGGTCTACCCCCGGTCAATTTTTTTTCAGTGCGTGAACCACCTTAAAACGCCTGAATCCACTCCTTAACTTCGTACTCTGTCCAGATGCCATGTTTCCAGTAGGGATCATTTTCCACCAACTCCCGGACGGTGGCTTCGTCTTCAGCCTCGTAGATGCCGAAAACTTTGGTGGTGTCTTTGGTGGGACCGAGTGTCACCAAAACTCCCGATTCTTTTTGCTGCTTTAATCCGTCCAAATGTGCCTGACGGTGAGGAGTCCGCTTTTCGAGGACGTTTTCGCAGTAGCTTCCGAACATGATATATTTTGGCATGGCTATTGTTACGATTTAGGTCTGAATTCTATTTTATAGGATTGAGCGATCGCTGGCAAATACGACCATTTTTAATCCCGAGCAAATTCGGTCAAATATTCGCATCAAAATCAGTTCACCCGCCTTGAAATTCATTTCAAGGCTGATAGCAAAAGTCCACTCAAGTGGACTCAGTTCTGTTGTGTTATCACCACCTTGACGGTTGCTATAGAGCAATTTTCAAGCCATCGAGGTACACTTTATAATTCAAAGTCCCCCTTTGTAAGGGGGATTTAGGGGGATCGACCGGATCTAATTGGAGCGAAAACCGCTATGATTCCTAAGCGGTTTCTCCGTGTCCTCTGTGCCTCTGTGGTGAAAATTTATTGATAATTTTAATATCGCATAAATTCAGGACTTCCCAACAAAATTGCACCCCTCAAATTAGCCGGACTTTCTTCCAAAACTTGGCGAGTTTTAGGCGATAATGTAATCCCCAAGGTTTCCCCCAACTGGTTGGCATCGACGGGATTTCCTTCGTGGAGTAACCCCCCCGCCAAAGGCACCGCCAAACTGCTGCGGCGAACCATCGTATCGGGATTCAACCAAGCCTGTTGAGTGTTTTTATAACCGTCGGGGGACGGACAGGCGTGCAGCGGCATTCCCAGTTGATTTAAAATGCCATTAATTGGGTTGAAATTGCTGACTTCTCCGATCGCACGCATAATAGAGGTTATATAACGATAGGGATTTTTGAATTTGCTGTTATAATTCTTTTCTTCCCAAAAATCTGTACTGTTAAATAGGGTTTTCAGCACTTCTCTGATCTCCCCACCCGTCTCCAAAAAGCGATCGCTCAAATCAACCACCACAGACTCCGGCGGTTCGTCCGCCACGAAAGCCTGGGCGAGTTTGTAGGCGATATGTTGAGCCGTAGAGGGGTGATTCGCCAACAGATCCAACGCCTCTTCGACTTCTTCCTTACCCCGTCCTTTTATCGTTTTTCCCAATAATATTTTATCATCAAAATCGTGGCGCGTTTCATCAAAATAAAATCCATCTTCATCTCCGGCGCGATCGCCCGGTTTCGGCAATCCCCAACCTGTCAAAATCCGCGCCAATTCCATCACATCTTTCTGGGTATATCCGCTATCAACTCCCAAGGTATGTAATTCCAATAATTCCCGAGCATAATTCTCGTTCAAACCCTTAAATCTGCCCCTAACTCCGGGACTATCCGGGGCAGTATTGAGCCAATTATCGAGGTAAAACAATAGAGCAGGATGGCGTGCCGTCGCCCCCAAAAGCGTCCGAAATTTACCGAAAACGTGGGGTCTGATCGCCTGTTCTTCGTAGGAACCGATCCAAATTCTCGCCAATCCCTGCATCCCGAAAACATTGAAATGATTGAACCAAAAATCTACCATCACTTCTTCCAACTCTCGGGGACTATGCAAGGCTCGAATCAGCCGTCCGAGTCTCACCTGATTAATAACTCTTTGCTGAAATTGTCGGCGAACTTTTTGCAGCGATCGCCGATCTAAATCCAGTTTTTTCGCCTCATTGACTATCCGATTTTGTTCAAATACAAGCTTTCCCGGTTGCCAGGGCAAAGTATTCAACGGTTGCAGTTGCCGTTGCAGTTGTTCGGGTATCGGAATCGCCACCGGATTGAGCTGCGAGTTAATATATCCCGAAATCCCCGTCTTTTTAATGTCGTCAATTTGTCCTTGCTTCAACCCCAAACTGAGGCGGTTTGCGAGGTGGATAACTTTGCGATCGCTCATCATAAAACTCCCAATTTGATAGGATTAATTTGACCGGATTGGATAGTGATAACCCCTTCTCCGTGTCCTCTGTGCCTCTGTGGTTCAATTTAGGCCCGGATTGAAATTTGGAAACAATGATGCTAAAATAAACATTATATCAAAGTCAATCAAACAGACTGATTTAATGATATCTACTCAACTTTGGAATGCCCATCAGGATCTCGCCCGAGCCTGCTTAAATCATCCCTTCGTCCGGGGCATCGCCGACGGCACCCTCCCCGAAACCTGCTTTCGCCACTATATTGGACAGGACGCCTTTTTCCTCGGTTCCTTCGCCCGCGCCTACAGCATCGCCGCCGCCAAAACCCCCGATTGGGAGGGTTTCCGAACCTTTCACGCCCTCGGAGATGGAGTCTTAAAAGAACTGCAACTGCACAGCAGTTATGCTCAAAAATGGGGAGTCAACCTCGCCGGAACCCAACCCGCGATCGCCACCCGTCGCTACACCGACTTTCTCCTCGCCACCGCCTGGGGGGGAGATGTGGGATACATCACGGCGGCAATGATGCCCTGTCTGCGATTGTACGCCTTTTTAGGACAACAACTCGCCACCCCCGAAATTCCCAAACATTCCTATTCCGACTGGATCGAAACCTACAGCGGCGAGGACTTTGAAGAACTCGCCCAACAATTGGAAACCCTCGGCGATCGCTATATTTGCGATCGCGCCGGAGCCGAAAGCATCTACAATTACGCCATGCTGTGCGAACGGGACTTTTTCCAAGCCGCCTGGGAAGCCTTTTCTACCTCTCCCGCTTCGCAAGGGGGAGACTGAGAGGGGGTTTTCTCATCTTCCCAACTTGTTGGGAATCCCCTCGCATCCTCCCGGAATCGTCTCCCGAGCCTTAGAACCGCACCAGGCGCAGCAATAGTAACGATTCTCCTCCAACAGGTTCAGAACCCCCGTAAAATCGACATTTTCCACCACCGCCCCCGTGTTGTAACCCGTGGCGTAGTCGGGAATCAACGTGCGGGTGCGGGGGCTCGCCGTTTCCGCCGAGCCATAGAAAAACTTAGCCGATCGCAAATTTGCCCGCGAGAGGTTCGCCTCGAAGAGAATGGAACGGGAAAGATTCGATCGCACCAGATCGCAACCACTCAAATTCGCCCGCACCAAGTTCGCCTCGCCCAAATCGGTGCGCCGCAGGTCCGTATTAGCCAAGTCTGCTCCCGCCAACATCGCCCCCAAATCAATCACCCGGATACCCGTAGCCCGATCTTCTGCATAGCTGCCGTTGCCGTCCAAAATCGGGCGCCCCAAATGGCGATCGCGTTTCAGGGGAGTAATCAGCCGCGCCTGGGACAAAAACCGCAAAATCTTCGCCTTCCCCTCCGCATCCACGCTGCGAATAATCGCCGCCGTGCGTCCTTCGGCAATCACCCGCTCCTGGGGCCAATCTTCCAACAACCCCTGTTCCCCCAAAGCCAGATCCGACACCCCCTGAAAGTAAGCATCAATCGTCTGCTGCTGGGTGATGCGGTTCTGCTGAATCGTCAAATCCCGAGAAATCACATATTGACGCCAAGCCACATAAACCGCCAAAATCGCAATCATAATCTGACCCAAAGCGCCGATCAGTTCCCCGAGGGCCCCGATGGCGTCCCAGTTGATGACGATGTTGCGACTGCCGATATCCTGATTAGAACCACTGAGCATCAACAACCCAGTAATCCCAGCTAAAATCCCAAAACTGGCGACAATCAAACTGCGCCAAACCGAAGGAATCAGCGTCGTCCAAATTTTGCCCCAACTCGGCCAGATAATCAACAGCGCCGCCGAAATGGCAATTACAGCACTGAAATAGCCCAGCCAAACATTATCGATCGCCAACCCCAAAATCATCAAGGCGACCGCGCCCAAAGTGAGTATGGAAGCCGGCCAATTGCTCAGTCGAGGTGACATCGCATCCGCGCTACCATCAGAAGGTGAAGCCTCCTGGGGCAATTGCGCCCCATCTCCCAGGGAGAACCCCTCCCCATTGCCTGGAACGGATGTCATTTCCAGGGCAGTGGCGATCGTCCCATTGGGGCTATCTGCAGTCTCATTGGGTTGTGGCGGTTGAGTTGAATTCGGATCGACTGTCATATTTGCATAATAAAGATATTTGCACAATCAAGAAAAATCGGATCGATTTTGATTTGATTGTATCGGAACTGGGCGAGATGCTCGATCGCCCGACCGGAAAAACCCCGCCCCGCCTTGAAACAGTTGGGGAGTGCCCCGGGTATTCTGGAAACCGGTTCGGGGTGTCCAAATCAGATGCATAAAAAAACCTTTCCGGGGAGCGGGTGCACATCTACCACTCCCGCACCCCGAAACTCCCACCTCCGACATCCGATGACATCCAAACTCCTATCAGAACTCGTCAGATTGCTCAGAGCCAGACTGTCCCGGCGGATCACATTTTGGATCGCCACCAGCATCGTTTTGATCGAAGCGATCATTCTCATCCCCTCGGTGTACCGTCGCCAGCAAGAGTTGCTGGCCCAATACCACCGCCTCTCCTCGGGAAAAATTGCCTGGATTGTGGCAACCTACCCCCATCAGTCCCCGGCGGATTTCCTGGAACAACTGCGAAACCTGCATCGCATGAATCCCGACGTGGTGGGTGGTACCCTCTACACCTCCGACGGAGAACTAATCGGGATCTTTGGTGAACCGCCCGCCTTGTCCTTTGAAGCGGCTCGGGAGGGGCAGCGCCTGTACTTACAAACTCTCCAAGGCGATCGCTACGATCTCGCCTGCGATGTGTTTCCCCTCGATGATTATACAATTATTCTCCGCCACGATGCCTCCGATGTCTCCCGCGAGGTGTGGTATTTCGTGCTGCGAATTGCGGGACTGGTTTTGATTATTTCTGTATTTGTCACCGGGGCGACGATGATCGTCCTCAATTATTTGGTGATTTTGCCGATCCTGAATTTACGAGAGGATTTAACCCAAGCAGGAGAAGCCCTCAGTGGCAACCGACCGCCCCCACAATTTTACAGCCATTCCGTCCATCGCCGGGACGAACTCGGAGAGGTGATCGGCGCTTTTATTCAAATGTACGATCGCGTCGGTCAGGCGATCGCCCAACAACACCAAGCAGAAGAAGCCCTGCGACTCGAAAAAGAAAAATCAGAAACCCTGCTGCTCAATATCCTCCCCGATCTGATCGCCGACCGGTTGAAACAGACCCCCGGTTGTATCGCCGATGGGTTTGCCCAGGCGACGATTTTGTTCGCGGACATCACCGACTTCACCGGACTTAGTTCCCAAGTGTCTCCTACGGAATTAGTGAATTTACTCAATCAAATTTTTTCAGCCTTCGATCGCCTCACGGATAAATATGGGTTGGAAAAAATCAAAACCATCGGCGACGCCTACATGGTAGTGGGCGGGATTCCCACCCCCAGACCCGATCACGCCGAAGCGATCGCGGATTTGGCCCTGGAAATGCAGCGAGTTGTCCGCGAGTTCCGACATCAACTCGACCGGGGATTCGACATCCGCATCGGCATCAATACCGGCCCGGTGGTGGCGGGGGTGATCGGCTTGAAAAAATTTACCTATGATTTGTGGGGGGATGCGGTCAACGTCGCCAGCCGCATGGAATCCCAGGGGGAAGCGGGGAAAATTCAGGTTGGCGAACCGACTTATCGACTGTTGGGCGATCGCTACGTCCTCGAAAAACGGGGCATTATCCCCATCAAAGGCAAGGGGAACATGACCACCTACTGGCTGATCAGCAAGGGGGACCCTAACTCGTGAAGTCGGCGACCACGCGATCGCGGCCCTGCTGTTTCGCCTCGTAGAGGGCTTTGTCCGCCCGCATCAGCAAGGCATCGAGGCTAGGTTCCTCGGTTTGGTAGGTCGAGACTCCGATGCTCACCGTCATCCGAATCGCAGCATTTTGAATCGCCAGGGATTCCGACGCGATCGCCTCCCGGATGCGATCGGCCACCATCACCGCCTCCGGGAGTGGCGTTTCCGGCAAAAAGACCACGAACTCCTCCCCCCCGAAGCGCCCGAAAATATCCACCTGCCGCAGAGCATTTCGGGTCACGTCGGCCATCAGTTTCAGGGCTTCATCTCCCGTCGCGTGGCCGTAGGTATCGTTAATGGACTTGAAATGGTCGATATCCAACATCAGTATCGAAAACGGATGCCGGTAGCGCTGGGCGCGTTGAAATTCCCGCTCCGCCAACGTCAGAAGGTGGCGACGGTTGGAGATACCCGTCAGGGAGTCCGTCGTCGCCAGGGTCTCCAACTCCACCAGAGCCTTTTTTAACTCATCCCGGGTGTACTTGAGTTTCAAGTGAGTTTTCACCCGGGCGAGGAGTTCCGGCGCTTTGTAGGGTTTGGTGACGTAATCGACGGCGCCCTGGCCGAAGGCTTGCAGCAGGTGTTGGGACTCGTTGCTGGCTGTCAGAAAGATGATCGGGATTTCCGCGTGCAGGGGGTCGGCTTTCAAGTGTTCGCACACCTGCAAACCGTTGATCTCCGGCATCATCAAATCCAATAAAATCAAGTCCGGATTCGCCGTTTTGACCCGTTCGATCGCCTGTTTTCCACTGGTCGCAAAGGTGGTCGCATAACCCACCTCATCGAGCATGGCTCCGACAACTTGTAAATTTTTGCTGACATCATCGACGATGAGAATGAGAAAATTTTCCGGATTAAAAGATTCCACTGTACAAGGGTGTCGATTCAGACTACTCACTTGTTGATTCTAGCAAAAAAATACCGTCAAAATTTGATAATTATCAATGATCAATTATCAATTATCCCGGAGAGAGACTGCCGAATGTCCGGAAACCGTTTCAGCGTCCCGGGTATGCGATCCCAATCAAACCCTTCCAGTTGGGTTTCGAGCTCAGCGGCGTAGTCCAGGAGTAGGCCAGAGCGGTACTCCGACCCCCAATCCCGCAGGTGGCGGGCAAACTCTCGCAACTCCCGCATTTTCATCGTCCGGCACAGTTGGGGCCAGGAGGTCTGTTCTTCCCGAGTCAACTTTTCGAGCAGTTCGTCCCGCCGGAGTCCCTTGTCGGGTTCCTCCGGCGCGAGTGGCGCACAGAACGCGATCGCCTCCTCCGCGTTCTGGGGGGGGATTCGGGGGGGGGCCTGGGGTAAAATCTGTTTGAGTGCTGACACCAGGCATTTGCGATTCACCGGTTTCCGCAGAAAACCCTGGCAGAGGGGTTCCAACTGCAACTGTTCATCCAACTGCACGGAAGCGGTAAAAATAATCACCGGAATCCTTCGAGTGTTCTCATCTTCCCTCAATTGTTTTAAAACCGCTTTTCCGTCCAGTTTGGGCATTCGCAAATCCAATAAAATCACATCAGGCCGTTCGGAGGCCACCTTGGCGATCGCCTCCAACCCATCTGCGGCGAACACCAGGCGGTGATGAGTCGAAGCCAGGTAGTCCCGAATCAAGTGGCGGTTAGACTCGATGTCATCCGCCACCAAAATCGTCGCGGCCCGCGATCGGTTGAGATCGACATCGCCCCCCTCCACCTCCGGCAGGGAACACCACTTGGCGATCGCGACCCGGGGGAAAACGAAGGAAAATCGGCTTCCCACCCCCACCTGACTTTCCAAGAAAATTCGCCCGTCCAACATCTCCGTCAACCGCTGTGTAATAGCCAACCCCAACCCCGTCCCCCCGTACTGGCGGGTCGTCTGCCCATCAGACTGGGTAAACGCCTCAAAAATGCGCCGTCGCTCCTCCGGGGGAATGCCGATCCCCGTATCTTTCACCGCAATTTCCAGCCACGTCCAGTCCCCGTCACCCTCGGCATAAACCTGGGCGTTGACGGAAATCGTCACCCGCCCCCGCTCCGTAAATTTGATCGCATTTCCCACCACGTTGAACAGGATCTGTCGGAGGCGAATCCCGTCGAAGGCGATCGCCTCCGGAACCGTGGGGGCGATGTTGACAGCCAGTCCCAGGCCTTTTCGAGTGGCTTGGGCGGACAGGATCTCGCGGATCTCTTCAACCAGATTCCTCAACCGGATCGGTTCATAGTGCAGGTTAAGTTTGCCCGCCTCAATTTTAGACAGATCCAAAATATCGTCGATGAGCACCAACAACGTCTTCCCGCTATCCATGATGGAGCTGATGTAGGCAGCCGCTTTCGGATCGTCGGCGACCCGATCTTGCAGCAGTTCGGCAAATCCGAGGATAGCGTTCATCGGCGTGCGAATTTCGTGGCTCATGTTGGCGAGAAACTCGCTTTTCGAGCGGCTGGCCACCTCCGCCGCCTCCTTCGCCTCCGTCAGTTCCCAGTTGAGTTGCAGCAGTTCCCGAGTCCGTTCCTGGACGCGGCGATCTAACGTTTCGTTAGCGCGGCGGATCGCGTCGAACTGTTCTTGGAGCGCCCCGACCATGTGTTGAAAATTTTCCCACAAAATCTGAATTTCCCGAATCCGGCTGGGCTGGAGGGCGATCGGTGCGCTGTCGCCGATCGCGCCGCCACGTCCCGTCAGTTTTTGCGGTAAATTCGTGGTGACGGTCGCCAATTTCAACAGCGGCGTCGCCAGTTGGTGGGAGATCTTGACCGACACGAGCAAAGCGATCAGAAAAATCACCAACATGATCGTCAAATTTCGGATATAAATTCCTTCGAGATAGTCAATGTAAGGGATCGGCGTGATCCGCAGGAGAACGCGCCAGGACAACCCGGGGATTTCCAGGGGGGCTTCCAAAAAATAAAACGATTGTCGCCGCCGTACCATCGTCGGAGAAACGGGTGGAGGGAACCAGTGGGAAACTCGGTCGTCGAGGACGACGAGTTCGCCCGTTTCGTGGAGATTGAAGATGTTTCCCGCCGGCACCGAAGATGCGGTGCTCACGACGATCGCCCGGTTGTCTCGGTCCAGTAAAATCGCGTCCATTTCCGGGCGGGGGGTGTTGATCTCCAGAAATTCCGCCAGTTGTTCGATCGCTACGGTCCCATACACAATCCCCACCCAATCCGTCCCGGAAACCGAGTTCTCGAATACGGGCAGCAGGATTCTCAGGGACGCTTGTTCCCCTTCTCCCGGGTCGAGAAAATCGACGATCTGAAGGGATTTGGTGGCGACGATTTGCGCCATCTCCGTCGGACTCAATACGCGACGGCCGATGACCGATTCGCCCCGGGAATTTTGGGCGGGATAAGCCGCGATAATCTCCCCGGATGAATTCGTGACCGTCAAATTGAGGAAAGATGGAAAGGAGCGATGGATCAGTTCGGTGGTGTTTTGTAGCAGGGACAAATCCTCGGGGGATTCCGAGAGAATCCAAACCAATTCTCGGGCGGCATGGTAGTATTGTTGGTACCACAAATGCAGGCTGTTCACCAAGGGAACCGACGTAGCTTTCAGTTCGGTTTTAATTTCGGTTTCCAAATTTTTCAGCATTTGTTGCCCGTGAAATACCGTCAGCGCCAGGGATGGAAATAACACGAAAGCCACGAGCAAATTTAACAGCGTCCGCTCGAAGGAGAGGGTTCCCCGGCGATGTCGGAAGGGCAGGTAAGTGACGATCAAATCGGCGATGAGGGCGTTAAAAATGCCGTTGATCGCCTGTTTGAGGGCGACGACGAGGGTCCCTTGGAGCGAGATGGGCAGGACATATCCGTAGAATATCCCCACCAAAGGAATTCCGATCGCCACCCAATACATCCCGTCCCACCAGGCCATGCTCTGTTGTCGATGTCGCAACGCTTGTCCGACGAACAGGGCTTCGCAGGTAAAAATGATCGTGGCGTAGGGGTGTCCCCAGAGGACGTAAGAATAGCTGCCCACGATCGCGGCGACGAGGGTACCCCAAAAGATACCGTAGGTGTAGACGGCGATCAAACTGGCGATGCTGCCGAAGAGGAAATCGACCCCGAAAAACAGCGGCCATTTGAAGTAATTTCCCAAGTACCCCGCCACACTCAGCAACAGCAGGATGCCAAAAGAAGACCATTTCAGTTTGGGGACGGACGACGACAGCCATTTGGGGAGGGGGGGGAGAGTAAATTTCATTTTGGGTGTGAAAATTAAGGGCGATCGCGATCGAGAAGGGTACGGCGGACTTCGGGAAAGCGTTTCACCGTCCGGGGGATTTTGTCCCAGTCAAACTCTTGCAGTTGGATGCTCAGAGTCGAGGCGTAATCCACCAGGGGGGCGTAGGGGTAGGCGTGAGCCCAATCCATCAGGCAGTCGGAAAAAGCCTGCAGGTCCCTCATTTTGAGGGTCCTGTGCAGTTCCGGCCAGACGGTTTTCTCTTGGCACTCGAGTTTGGCGAGCAGTTCGGCGATCGGGCCGGCCTCCGGGGAATCCCGAGGTGCCTCCGGGGCGGGAGACGGCGAGGAATTGGCGGGCGGTTTGGGAAGTTGTTTTTTCAAAGCCAAAAATAACTCGCGGCGGCTGACGGGTTTGTGCAGGAATCCGTCGTGGAGGCCGGCGATTTCTCGGCGATCGCGATCTAAAGAAGAAGCCGTGAGGATGACGATCGGGATGTCCCGGGTGTCCGGATTTTCCTTCAGATATTTAGTCGCCTCCCAGCCGTCGAGATGGGGCATCCGCAGGTCCATCAAAATCAGGTCGGGACGATAATTTTGGGCTTGGTGGATGGCTTCCCACCCATTTTTGCACAACAACAGTTTGTGGTGAGAATTGGCAAAATATCCCCGCATCAGGTCCAGGTTCGACTCCACGTCATCGACAACCAAAATGGTACTCCGGGCGAGGCGATTCAAATCCTCGTCCGCCCCATCCGCGATCTCGGCTTCGGGCAACGGGTCTGCCCGGTTCACCCCCGGAAACCGGAAGGTGAAGGTGCTGCCCCGGCCCACTTCGCTGTCCAGGCGGATCGTCCCCCCCAGCATTTGCGTCAACCGGCGAGTGATCGCCAACCCCAGCCCCGACCCGCCGTATTTGCGGGTACTCTGCCCTTCGCTCTGCATGAAGCTCTCGAAAATCCGCTGTTGCTGTTCGGGGGCGATGCCGATGCCCGTATCGGCGACGGCAATTTCGACGGTTACAGTCGATCGCCCCCCGGAACCGACCTCCCCAGCCTCGGGGCGGGTGCAGACCGAAATCGTAACGGACCCGGAATCGGTGAATTTGAGGGCGTTGCCGACCACATTCAATAGGATCTGCCGCAGCCGCACTTCGTCAAACCCGATCGCCCGGGGGATGTCTTCGGCTACGTCGATCTGAAGTTGCAGGTTTTGTTCGGCCGCTTTTTGGGAGAAAATCTGGCCGATTTCCGCCACCAAAGCCCGCAGGTCAACGGGTTCATTCTGGAGTTCCATTTTCCCCGCCTCGATTTTGGACAGGTCGAGGATGTCGTTGATCAGGGCCAGGAGGGTTTTCCCACTGGAGGCGATGGAGCGGACGTAGGTCTGCTGGCGGGGTTCGCAGACGAGTCCTTGCAGGAGGTCGCAGAACCCCAGGATGGCGTTCATGGGGGTGCGGATCTCGTGGCTCATGTTGGCCAAAAATTGGCTCTTAGCCAAGCTGGCGGCTTCGGCGCGGCGGGTCGCCTCGGACAGGGCGCGATTTTTGTCTTCGAGTTGGTGTTTGTGCCACTGCTCCCGCTCCAGGAGGGAGGCCTGGGCGAGGGCGATGCCCACCTGGCGGGCGATCGCTTCGATGAGTTCGATCTCGTCGTCGGTCCACTCCCGGAAGCGATCGCACTGTTGCAGGGTGATCACCCCATTGGGTTCCCCCTTGTAGGAGGTGCGGACGCTCAACATGGATTTCAAACTCGTCCGGCGGCACAGGTCTACTTGAGGCGCGAGCAGGGGGTCAGCGTAGACGTCCGGGGAGGCGATCGCCCGATCGAGCCCCAACAGGCGATCGAGGTGGGGGTTGTCCGGCCGGCGGGGCACTTCCACCGCAAGCATGGACTCGAAGGCCCCGTGCAAATATTCCGCCACGATCGCGATTCCGCCGTCGGACTCGGCTGGGTAGCGGTGGATCAGGCAGCGGTTCACCTCGAAGGCTTCCCCCACCAAACTCACCGTCGCCTGGACGATGGGGTGGCTCTCGATGCTCTCCCGGATGCGATCGGTAATTTGCTGTTGGAGGAGGGTTTTTTGAAACTCGTGTTCCAGGCAGGCCTTCGACTGCTGACGTTCGATTTCGCCCCCCACCCACATGGCGATCAGTTGTAGGAGTTGCAGTTCGTGGTTGTTGAAGGGTTGGCGGGGGAGGCGCCCGGAAAAACTGATTGTACCGTAGGGTTCCCCCCCCACTACAATCCGCACCCCCAGATAGGATTTCAATCCGAACTGGCTGCAGGCGGGGTGGGCCTCCCAATCCGGGGAATTTTCCGCGTCGGTGATGCCGACGGGTTCGGACGTCTCGAAGGTGCGGTGGCAGAAGGTATCCCGCAGGGGAAATACAGTTTCGGCCGGGATGGGGCGGGGGAAGTCGGGGGGAGTCTGGGCGGCGACCACCTGGCAGCGATCGCCCCGGATGTGGAAGAGAATCCCCACCTCCAAACCGAAGTGCAGCCGCCCCATCGACAGCAGGGCTTGCAACCGCTGCTCGAAGGCGAGGTGGGGGGCGACGGCGATCTGGTACAGTTCCCGCAGGGCGGTTTCCCGGGCCTGCAGTTCGTCCCGGTCCCGTTTGCGATCGGTGATGTCTTCGGCGATGCCGGCGATGCGGTAGATCTGTCCGCTCTCGTCGGCGATGGGAAAGGAGCGGGCGCGAATCCAGCGACGTTCCCGGTCGGGGCGGCGGATGGGGTACTCGACCTCGAAAGGTTTCGGCCGGCGAATGTGGCTTCGGATCGCCTTTTCGACCTCCTCCCGATAGTCCGCCTCGATCGCCTCAAACCCGGATTGCGGATCTTGGTACACGCTCTGGCAACTTCGGCCCCAAATCTCTTCGTAGGCGGGGCTGACGTACAGGGTTTCCCCCGTCCGGGACACCATAAAAAAGACTTCCCGGATGGTTTCGGCGAATTGGCGGAATTTTTCTTCGCTCTCCCGCAGGGCCATTTCGACGCGCCGCTGTTGCTCGATTTTTTCTTGCAGTTCGCGGGTGCGGTTGGCGACGCGGTTTTCTAGGTCTTGATTCAATTGTTTCAGGGCTTCTTCGACCCGTTTGCGATCGCTGATATCCTGCAAAATGGCGGTGTAAACTACCCCGGTTTCCAATGGTAGCCGAGAAATGGAAACCTCGGCTGGAAAGACTTCTCCATTTTTCCGCAATCCGACGATTTCCCGCCGTCCCTTCATCTGGCAGGCGGCGGTCGCCTCGGTGCCGAAATTGCTGACGTGTCGCCGGTGGATGGCTCGCACTCCTTCCGGCAGTAAAATATCCAGGGGCCGTCCCATCACCTCTTCGATGCCATATCCGAAAATCCGTTCCGCCCCCTGGTTGAAGAGGATGATCCGCTGATCTTCCCCGAGGGAAATAATCGCTTCTTCGGCGATATCCAAAATTCCCTTAAATTTCGCATTGCTCTCCATGAGATCCCGTTCGAGCTGCCGCCTGCGGTCGATTTCCTGCTGCAAATTTTGATTTTGTTCGGTCAGCTCTCTGGTGCGTTTTTCCACCAACAGATGTAAATTTTGATTGAGTTCCTGCAGGGCACGGCGACTCCCTTCGAGGTGGAGGATATCTCGGTAGGAACGCAGGGCGAAGATGACTGTCGCGATCAACTTTTGTTGGGTCATCTCGACCTTGGTTTGATAGTCGTTGATATCGTATTCGACGATGGCGGAGCTAGGGGGGGCTTTTCCCGGATGTCCGGTTTTTAGAACGATGCGGATGAACTCATTCTGAAGCTGTTTGCGGATATATTTGACCAATTCTAAGCCGGCGTCGTCGGTTTCCATCACCACGTCTAACAACAAAACGGCGGTGTCCGGGTGAGCGGCGATCGCCGTCCGGGCTTCCGCGGCGGAATGGGCACAGATAAAACTTAGGGGTTGATTTTCAAAGGTGACATTTTTTAAAATCAGTCGCGTCACCCGGTGAACGTCCGGATCGTCATCCACCAGCATAATTTTCCAAGCCGGCCCCTCCCCGGCCTGATGGGTCATCCCTGGAGCGGGGACTTCCCCTTCGTCTTCGATGATTAAAAGCTCGTCATCTTCGGGAGAATGATGCGGGGAATTGCGATCGTTCATAGGTCGTTTTTCTCTACTTCAGTGCCAAGGCGACCGGAGCATCGCCTGTGGGAGTTATAGGGCTGGGTGGGGTTTTCAAGTCTTGTCGAGGACGTTAATACACGAGGGCGAGACTTGTATTCTCTCCAGTTGAGAGCGTCAGTTATCATATCGATTACCGAGCGTCCAATTACTGACAAAAATAGTTTTAATAAAAACTATTTTAGCGGATATGATATCACTCCGGAGTGCGAGGACAGTCGATAATAAACTCGGTGCTGACATTTTCCCGACTCTCACAGCGGACTGTCCCTTTCAAGGTCTGAGTGACCAAGTTGTAGACGATGTGCAAACCTAAACCGCTGCCACCCCGACTGCGGCCGGTGGTGAAGAAGGGGTCGAAAATTTTGCCCAAATGTTCGGCTGGGATGCCGCAGCCGTCGTCACCGTATCGGATGGTAAAGCGATCGCCGAGTGCCGCCACCTGCAACCGCAACTGACCCGATTGGGACGGTTCGTAAGCGTGAATCAAGGAATTCATCACCAAGTTCGTAATAATTTGAGACAAGGCACCGGGATAACTGTCAATTTCTATTGTCTCATCTCCTTCAACCGAGATGCGGTGGGCGGTCTGTTTGAACTTGGGGCCGAGGCTGAGGAGGATTTCCTCCAAATAGGGCTTCAGGAGGAAGGTGCGCCGCTCCAGGGAGGTCTGATCGACGGCGACTTTCTGGAAGCTCTGCACCAGCCTCGCGGCCCGCTGGAGATTCTCCAAAATCAGTTGGCTGCTTTCGGCGGCGACTTCCAGATAGGCGTTCAGGGCCGATCGCTTCAAGGACCCGGACCGGCAGAGTTGGGCGAATTTGTCGGTTTCGCCGGCGAGGAAAGAGGCGGCCAGGATTCCCGTCCCCACCGGGGTGTTGATCTCGTGGGCCACGCCGCCGACCAACCCCGCCAGGGCCGCCATTTTTTCGGCTTCGATGAGCTGATCTTGGGTGGCTTTGAGATGCTCGAGGGTTTGGGAGAGTTCGGCGGTGCGTTCGCCAACTTTCTGTTCGAGGGTTTTGTAGAGAAAGGCATTTTCGAGGGAAATGGCGACTTGAGCTGACAGCAGGCTCAAAATTTCGATGCGTTCGGCGGTGAAGACGTTCGTCATCTGGTTATTTTCGAGGTACAGGATGCCCATCAGTTGCCGCTTGCGGATTAGGGGGGTACACAGGAGGGATTGGGGGCGGTGGGTTTGGATGTATTCATCCCCCATCCACTGCTTCTCCCGGACGGCTTCGCCGAGGACGATGGACTCCCGGGTGGCGGCGACGTGGCGGACGATGGATTTGGGAAATTGGCGGTCGGCGAGGGTGTCCAAGGGGATCGATCGCAGCACGGTGACGCGCTCGACATCCATTTCCGCGATCGCCTCGATCCGCCACCGGTGGCCGGGTTCGGCTTCGGATTCGGGGGAAAAGGACAGCAGCAAGTAGCCGATTTCTGCCCCGGTATTTTCGATGAGGATTTTCATGGTTTTGGCTAGGAGGGTCGCCAAAATAATTTCCCCGGATAGGGTTTGGTAGGCTTGCAGGACGCGGCTGAGATTGACTGCACTCGAAGGGCTGCTATTTTCGGGGGCGAAGGGTTGAGATAAACCGGGGGAAGTCGGGGTGAAAATGTGGGGATGGCGGGTTTCGATATCTTTGACTTTAGAGGTTAATTGCAGGCGGGAATAGGCGTCGCAGGCGGCTTTTAAATAGAAGCCGAAAATTCGATTTAACTGTCGCGATCGGTAGAAGTCTGCGGCTAATTCGCAGGCGAGGGCTTCGTCGTGAATGGAGCCGATTTCGATGGCTCCGGAAATGGCTTGCTCGTATTTTTCTTCTGCCCGCAATATCTCTCCACAGAGGCGATCGCATTCCGCCGCGACCAATGTCAATCGGTGTTGAAAATGGGCGGGGTTGTGATTCGCCCAAGCTGCCATTGCCGTCCGGATCTCGTCAATTTTAGAAACGATCCGTTCCCGGTCTTCGCGGCGAGCGGTGCGGGCTGCAGCGGCTAGGGCGAGGGCATGATAAAACTGATGATCTCCGAAGTACAAAAATCGAGAATTTTCGTCGATATATTGTTGAGCTAAATTGGCGTGATTGAGGGCTAATTGATAATCTTCAAGGCGGTAAAAGTGGACGAGTTTTGAATAGTGGATATAAAATTTTTCTGCATTTTTTTTGGGGGCTTCTATATTGCTCAAAATTTCACCACTTTTTTTATTGTAAAATAAATTAGATTGGGAGTTAAAATTATGGGGGGCGATCGCCGCCAATATTTTTTCTAAATTCAGCCGGATACGCCCGACGCTCAGATCTCGATTTTCCGGACTTTTGGACAGCAACCCCAGGATCAAATCGGAGAGGGGTTCTGGAATCTCCGGGCAGATTTGCGACGGGGAAATCGGCGACTGTTGAAGCCGGCTATCCAGCCATGCTACGGGGTCGTCAATGTCCCACAGTAGCTGACTCGTCAACAGTCGATAAAAAATTCTGCCTAAACCGTAAATATCCGCTTCAAAAAGCCCGTGATGGTCGCTTTTTTTCGACGCTTCTAGGCGGTTATTTTGGAAAATGGCATCGATTTTTTTGGCATTTAAATCCGGATTTAAAAGCGTCGCACGGCCGAAACTGATCGCCTTCAATGTGCCGATTTTAGGATTCAAAATAATGTGGGATAAATCTAAATAATTGTGGACAATATTTCGGGCATGAATGGTTTCGATCGCTCCAGCAATTTGAATCGCCAATCTCAAAAATGACTCCAGGGTATAGTTCTCGCCCCAAAACCCCCCGAACGTGCGAATTAACTGCGCCAATGAGACACCGCCGAAGTCTTCAAATACAATCGCCCGACTTCGGTGATGGGACTCTATATTGTCAGATTTAACGATAAAATCGCAGGCGGGATTGCGGGTGATTTCATATTCTCGATTGTGGCGATAAATCACCTCGGGCGACGGCGATTCTGCGTTGAGAACTTTGACAATAATCGGGGTGCGATCGCACTTCCGAACCGCCCGATAAACCGTCGCATCTTGGCTGCGGTGAATGGAGGTGAAACTGTCGATATTTAAAGAGGCAAATATCTCCATTCCCTATTCTCAAATACTCGAAATTTTTTTTAATTAGATTGGGGGCGCGATCGCTTCCGAGGTGGTGGCGATTTCGTGGTCGCTAAAGCGACAACTCCGGCTACGGGAATGCGTTTTTTTTGGAAGGCTTGAATGGCCGCGTTGACTGTCGCTCCGGTCGTATAAATATCGTCTAAAATTAAAACAGAATTGGAGCGACTGGGGCAATCTTTCCCCACCCGCAACGCATTTTTCAGACTTTTCTGGCGCTCTAGAGATGATAAACCGTGCAGGGCTTCTGTGTCCCGCACCCGTTCCAAACCGTGGGGTTTGAGGGATAACCCAGTTAATTCGCAGAAACCCCGAGCCAGCAATTCCGCCTGATTGAATCCCCGCTTTTTCAACTTGTCTGGATGCAAGGGAATCGGGACGACGGTTAAATTTTGGGGCAAGGTTTCCAGGGTCCCCAGCCAGCCGTCCGCCAGCCAGCATCCCAACTGTCGGGCGATGTGGGGGTTGCCATCATATTTTAACGCCGCGATCGCCCGTTTGAGGACGCCGCCGTACCGCCCCCACACGAAAACCGGCACATCTCCGGGAAACTTGCCGCCCTCGGGGAACTGACACCGCAGCAGTTGGGTTTGGCAATAGCGACAGAATTCGGTTTCCGCCGGCCGTCCGCACAGGGGACACTCGGGTTTGAAAAATAAGTTGAGAACCGTTTTAAGGACGGAATGAGCCATTTTTCCGACTCCGCGATCGCGTCCATTCTATCTTATAAGACATAATAACAAGGATCGGACGTAATCAAATCGGGACTGTGGAGATCAAACAGGTCATTATCGCTCACAAATCCAGGGACCTACAGGGTCAGCGCTGCGCGGAACGGTACGCCAAACAGTTTGAAAAGCGGGGGTGTCACGTCCTCATGGGGCCGAGCGGCGCCAAAGATAACCCCTACCCGGTGTTTCTCGCCTCGAGTACCGGCGCGATCGACCTGGCGGTGGTGTTGGGGGGGGACGGGACGGCACTGGCGGCGGCGCGACATTTGGCGGAAGCCCAGATTCCAATTTTGGCGGCGAACGTGGGGGGACATCTGGGATTTTTGACCGAGCCCTTCGAGGAGATCGAGGACCCGGAAGTGACGGTCGATCGCCTGTTTGAAGACCGCTACGCCGTCCAACAGCGGATGATGTTGCAGGCGGCTCTTTTTGAGGGCGATCGCACCAATTTGGAACCGGTGAGCGATCGCTTTTTGGCGTTGAATGAGATGTGCGTCAAACCTGCCTCGGCCCACCGGATGCCCACCTCGATCCTGGAAATGGAGGTGGACGGCGAGGTGGTGGACCAGTACCAGGGCGACGGGTTGATCGTCGGCACCCCCACCGGTTCCACCTGCTACAACGCCTCGGCCGGGGGCCCCATCGTTCACCCGGGGATGGACGCCATCACCGTCACCCCCATCTGTCCCCTCAGCCTGTCGAGCCGCCCCGTGGTCATCCCCTCCGGTTCCGTGGTCAGCGTTTGGCCCCTGGCTGACGTCGAACACGATACGAAATTGTGGATGGACGGGGTGTTGGCAACCTCCATTTGGCCGGGACAGCGGGTGGATGTGCGGATGGCGGACTGTCAGGCGAAGTTTATCATCCTGCGGGAGGACTATTCGTTTTACCAAACCCTGCGGGAAAAATTGCAGTGGGCCGGGGCGAGGATTCGCTACATGAACAATCACCGCAATTAGGGCGGAGGAAGCGGAGGGGCAGAGGAAGCAGAGGAGGCGGAGGAAGCGGAGGGGCAGAGGAAGCAGAGGAAGCGGAGGAAGCGGAGGAAGCGGAGGAGGCGGAGGAGGCGGAGGAAGCGGAGGAAGCGGAGGAAGCGGAGGAAGCGAAGGAAGCAGAGGGGAAAATATCACTCCATTCCCCATTCCCATTCCCCATTCCCCATTCCCCATTCCCCATTCCCATTCCCCATTCCCCATTCCCCATTCCCCATTCCCTATTCCCTACACCCTTCTCACCCCATTTCCGGAGTGGCGGAGGGGTCGAATTTCGGTGTCAGATTCGCCGGCGGCCACGCTTTGCGATCGAGGTTGAGTCCGGGGAAGCGATCGGAGTCGAAGATGGGTTGGGCGACTCCGGCGGCGATTTGGCGATCGAAGTCTCCCATCACCTGCAAGCTGACTTTAAACAGCATCACCAAAGCCACCAAATTGACGATCGCCAATAGTCCCATCGTCACGTCTGCGAATCCGAATACCGTGCTGAGATCCTGCACCGCGCCCCAAATAATTAGGGCTAAAGTTAGCACCCGAAAGCCGTTGAATAGCAGCTTATTTTCTTGGCTGAAAAAGTTGAGGCTATTTTCTCCCAAATAGTAATTGTAAATCATGGAGGTGAAGGAAAACAAGACCAGGGCGATCGTCACGAACGCCTGTCCCCACCATCCCAAATGTTCCCCCATCGCCGCCTGGGTCATGGTCACACCCCCCACGTCCGTCCCGGGTTCGTAAACCGAGGAAAGAAGGATAATCGCCGCTGTGCAGGAACACAAAATAATCGTGTCGATAAAGACGCTGAAAGCCTGGATGATTCCCTGGTTTGCTGGATGTTCCACATAAGCAACGGCTGCCACATTGGGCGCACTTCCCAAACCCGCTTCATTAGAAAATAACCCCCGTTTGACCCCCCAAATAATCGTCGCCCCCAGGGTGCCACCGACGATTTCTTGTAAGCCGAAGGCGTTTCTGATAATAAAAGCAAAAACTCCGGGAATTTCAGAAAAGTTGGTAATCAAAACAAAGAGAGCCATTAAAAAGTATCCCAGTGCCATGACCGGAACTACATATTCAGCGACCTCGGCGATGCGTTTGATGCCGCCGAAAATTACCAGCCCCAAAACGACCATCAAAACCACTCCGGTGATGCGGGTGGAAATGCCAAAAGTATCGTTAATTGATGTGGCGACAGTATAGGATTGTAGGGCGTTAAATCCAAATCCGAAGGTGACGAGGAGGAGGACGGAAAAAAGGGCGGATAACCACCGTTTACCGAGTCCTTTTTCGATATAATAGGCAGGGCTTCCGCGATAGGTTCCGTCGGGTTCCGCGACTTTAAAAAGTTGGGCGAGGGTACATTCAAAGAAGCTGGTAGACATCCCGATTAAACCAATCAGCCACATCCAAAAAATCGCCCCCGGTCCCCCGAGGGTGATGGCGACGGCGACTCCGGCAATGTTCCCGGCCCCCACCCGTCCGGCGACGCTCAAAGCTAAGGCTTGAAATGAGCTGAGATGACCTTCTTCCCGTTGGGTTGCCTGTCCGAGAATGGTGAACATTTTGCCGAAATATCGGAACTGAACGAATTTCGAGGCGACGGTGAAGAGTAACCCGACACCGATTAAACCGACAATGAGGACTTTTCCCCACAATAAATCATTTAAGAATGCTAACACTTAGATGCTCCAGCAATTGTCTTGAAGCACAGGTTCCGCGATCGCGCAACTTTTTTTCGTATCGTCGATTACAATTTAATCAAAATTAACGTTTGTGGGGCGTGTCAGATGGAAATGCGATCGGGTTGAGATAAGAATTATTAGGGGAAAAACCATTCCGCTAGGGAATTAGATGGGGGGTTGGAAAAATGCGATCGCGTTTCCAAATAGCGGTGGGTTACGCTGACGCTAACCCACCCTACAAATTGACGACAAATTGACGACAAATTGACGACAATTTTACAACTCAAATCATCGGTCGATGATTGGGGAGATGGTGGGTTATAAAAA
>JBNGCR010000028.1:16748-39617 GCA_050045915.1 Limnospira sp. | reverse complement strand
GACTCCCGACTCCCTTTTATAGGTTTTGTAACTATACGAGCGCGCACTGCTATAAAGCGACGGCTCCGACAGTGGCGACATCGATCCGTCCCGAAACCGAAACAGCGGCGGGGGGGAAAGGAGTCGGAAGTCGTGCCGGGGACGGGAATCGAACCTCAGAAGCGATCGATTTTTCCGAACGAGGACCCAAACCCGATGAAGATAGAATGAGTCTAATCAATACTCACCCAAAAACCGACGATGGGAGCCAAGGTTTTAACTCAATTACTCAGAATCGGGCCGATCGCCCTGGGAATTTTGATGGCGATCGCATTTCCACAACCCACTCGGGCAGGCATCCTCGGACTCTGGCAACCGTCTGCACCGGAGGCGAACGAAACCGATCCCTTACCCGCCGTCCCCCCCCTCGGCGATCCGCGTCTCTACCTGCCCCAACCCGCACCGCTGTCGCCCCCCGTCTTTCCCAAATCCGCGCCCAAAACCCGCACCTTCACCATCCCGGCCCGATATTACGGCGCGATCGTGAATCGAGTCTACCCCAGACAGGGGGAACGGGTCATCGCCCTGACCTTCGATGACGGTCCGTGGCCCGATACCGAGAAAGTTCTGGAAGTATTGCGACGCCACGGAGTGCGGGCCACCTTCTTTTTCCTCGGCCAAAACCTGCCCCTGTACCCGGAAATTGCCCGCCAGGTGGTCACGGACGGCCACGCGGTGGGGAACCACACCTGGAACCACCCCTACCACGCCCTGGACGGGGCAACAGCGGCTCTGGAAATCAACGATACTGCCCGCCACATCGCGGAACTGACGGGGACTCCCCTGTTGATTTTTCGTCCCCCCGGTGGCATTCTCGATAACGGGGCGGCCGATTATGCCCGCCGGAAAAATTATGTGGTGGTGATGTGGTCCATCGACACCCAGGACTATCAGCAGCCGCCCGCGGCCACTTTGGCCGATCGCGTCCTGACTCAGGCTCACCCCGGCGCGATCGTCCTCATGCACGACGGGGGAGGGAACCGATCGCGGACAGTGGAAGCCCTCGCGACCATTATCGCCGGACTAAAAGCCCAGGGTTATCGGTTCGTCACCGTGCCCGAACTTCTGGAAATGGATTCCGAGTCGCCTTAAGGGATGTATTCCGGACACATCTGTTTGATCAAACTGTTGCGAATCGTTTGATCCGTCCGCAAGATCTCCCGCATTTGGGGGTCCGGACTCGCTTCTTGGCGGAGGGACTCCTTCTGAATTTCTTGGCGTTCCTGCCAGGTCAACTCCCCGGATGCCAACGCTTCGCAGGTGGCCCCGACATCTTCGACGATGGAGTTGAGATCGTTTTGTGCCGAAATCAGCAACATCCGCTTGTTGGGTTCCGGTTGGGAAGACTGCTCGACCATGTGCCGGTAGCGGGAAATAATATTGGAACCGGTCAGAATTGCTGGCGGTTGAGATCTGGCCGGCAGTTCGGAAACCCCAATCCCAACAGAAGCCAAAACTCCTATCCACCCATACACACCGTTCTTCATCATGGTTCCCTCCTAAGCGGAAGTTCAACTCGGTACGGTTGTTGACGGATTCCCCAGTCTTCCCCGGTTTAAAAGGGGTACGAGGGCCATCCTCTCGATGAATGCGGAGCCAGACTGGCATCCGACCCGAATCCATCATCCAACCCGGTCTGGGGGGGTGTTCCCCGTCGCCCCAATTGGTTTTTGAGTCCGGCGACATTCTAACCTCAGACTATACATCAAGTCTCGAAAGAGTGGACAAATTTGACCCGGTTTGCCTGAAAATAACTATCTGGGGTCTGAGATTCGACCTCGCTTTCCCCCGGGCGATCGCTCTCTGGTGGGGAGGTGGGGGATTTTTCCGCCCCGCCACCGGAACTCCGGCACCGGGTTCTCGGGGGCGGCGACGGTGGCGGCTTTCCGAATCGCTCCTTGATCTCTCACCCCGGTTGAGAGATGATTTGATGGGTCGGAATGGTGGGGGTGATTGACTCGCTTCCCAAGCGATCGGTGCTTTTTCCTGATTGAATGGGAAAATAGAATCTAAACTTTTGTTACGAGAGGAGTGAAGATGTACATCGTACAGATTGCCTCTGAATGCGCCCCCGCGATTAAAGCTGGCGGTTTGGGTGATGTCGTATTCGGACTCAGTCGGGAGTTAGAAAAGCAGGGCCACGCTGTTGAGATCGTCCTGCCCAAATACGATTGTATGCGTTATGACCACATCTGGGGCCTGCACGAAGCCTACAAAGATTTGGTCGTCCCCTGGTACGGAGCCGCCATCTACTGCGACGTTTATTGTGGCTGGGTTTACGGGCGACTGTGCTTTTTTATCGACCCTCGCTCCAACGATCTGTTTTTCAATCGGGGCTGTTACTACGGCTGCGACGACGACGCCATACGATTTGCGTTCTTCAGCAAAGCCGCCCTGGAATTTCTGCTGCGGACGAACAAGCGGCCTGATATCATCCACTGTCACGACTGGCAAACCGGTTTGATCCCGGTATTGCTATTCGAGGTTTACAAATATCACGGGATGGAAAATCAGCGGGTTTGCTATACCATTCACAACTTTAAACATCAGGGGATCGCCGGGACGGATATTTTGTGGGCGACGGGTCTGAATCGGGAATCTTATTATTTTGCCAGCGATCGCCTCTGCGATCCCTTCAATCCCTTCGCATTGAATATGATGAAAGGCGGGATCGTTTACTCGAATTTTGTCACTACGGTGTCTCCCCATCACGCCTGGGAAGCGCACTATGGAGATTGTGGGTACGGTTTGGGACACACCATTCACGAACACCAACACAAGTTCGGCGGGGTGCTAAATGGTATCGATTACGAGGTTTGGAATCCCGCGATCGACCGCCAGATTCCCCACCATTATGATGCCGACACTTTTGAGGAAAAAGCTAAAAATAAAAAGGCGCTGCGGGAGCGACTGTGGCTCGGTCACGACGACAAACCCCTGGTGGCTTACGTCGGCCGTCTAGACCAACAAAAAGGAGTTCACCTCGTCCACCACGCTATTTACTACGCCCTGCATCGAAACGCTCAATTCGTGCTGCTGGGTTCGGCGACAGAAAAGGGGATCAACAATTGGTTCTGGCATGAAAAAAATCACCTTAATAATAATCCGGATTGTCACGTCGAAATTGGGTTCAATGAAGAATTGTCCCATTTGATTTATGCGGGGGCGGATATTATTATCGTCCCGAGCAATTTTGAACCCTGCGGGTTGACTCAAATGATCGGATTGCAGTACGGGACGGTTCCGGTGGTGCGCGGCGTGGGCGGTTTGTTGAATACGGTGTTCGATCGCGATTATGACAACTATCACGACCCGGATAAACGCAACGGTTACGTTTTCTTCCAAACGGACAATACTGCGTTAGAATCGGCGATGGATCGGGCGATCGGCCTGTGGTATCATTACCCCAAGGAATTTCAAAAATTGGCAATTCAAGGGATGGAATATAACTACTCTTGGAAGAATCCCGGGACTCAGTATTTGTCGATTTACGAATACATCCGGCATAAGTAAGAGGGTGGGAGGAATTGAAAATTATTAATTATTAATTATTAATGGATATTCCTTCCCCCGTTGTTTCAGGGCGATCGCTTCATGTTTTCATCATCGAGTTACCGATATAAAATCAACCGCTGGTATTTCCGGCCGAGTGACGTATTTATCGCCTCCTATCCCCGCTCCGGCAATACTTGGATGCGGCTGTTGTTGAGCGATACTATCCGCCAGTTAGGGGGTTACGAAACGGAGGCCGGGGGAAATGTGATTCCGGACGTTTATAAGGTGGATATCGAAGATTGGTATCGAAACCCCCAGATTGACATCCCCTTTCGGGCGATCAAAACCCACGAACCCTATGATTTGATTGCCGATTATCGGAGCGTTTACTTATTCCGAAATCCGCAGGATTGCCTCTGTTCTTACTATTATTATTCGCTGCGATCGCCAAAATTCCGGGCGGAAAATTCGGGGATCGACGCCTTTTGTTTGGGGCGGATGGAACAGTGGAACGCCCACATTAAAAGTTATTTGGCTGGGAAAGAAACGGCGGGCGATCGCATCTTTTTGGTGTCCTACGAATCGATGCGGGAAAGTCCCCGCAAAGTCCTCAAAGGGGTCTGTCATTTTCTCGGCCTGGAGGTGACGGACACCCAATGTCAAAAAGCCGTCGAACATCAAGACTTCTACCGCCTCAAAAAATTGGCCGATCGCGAAGATAGCTGCCGCCTGGGATTCGCCGAACAGGGGGGATTTCAGAATTTTTTTCGTCGCGGCCGAGTCAACGGCGGCGATGAAGAATTGTCGGTGGAGACGATCCGAACTCTGGACACCCACTCCCGACCCCTCTACGACAATATCAAACAGTTGGAAGCCGATTTTTCCCGATCCATTTGACGGTCTGAGGGGATTTTCGTCCCGCCGTTCCCGCAAAACCCCCTGCGACGGTCGCCCCCGGGGATCACGAGAACGGGGTCGAGTTCTCGGATGGGGGCCAATCCCTCGGCTGCGGGCGATCGCAATTTGGCCCCCTATTTTTGGGGTCGGGTGTCCGGTATTGCGGTATATTACCAAAAAATTGGGTCTAAAGTCTTTCCCCGGGAGACTTGATGGTATCATTGGATCGGTTTGAATCCCCCCGAGTGTTGCATTGAGGCGAAATAGCCGACGATCGCCACTCAAAGGTATCCGTCGAGGATACAAAAGATTGGGTCGCGAAAACCAATAAAAACAGAGCGATCGAACTAAAGGGTCGCCGGAGCATAAAAGTCAAACTTTGGCTTGGAAAACGTATCGCGGGACGGGCGAGAACGCTAGGTAAATTATCCTAGTAAGCCTCGGGCGATCGCGCCAACTGGGGTCAACTCGATCGGGTATTTTGACCGGTTTTGGCCGAACGGTGAAACGGTTTAAAAATTGCCCGTCAGATCGGGTGGATTTCCGGGGGCGATCGCGGAAACGAGGAAGTCTTGAAAGTGATTTCAAGAATCCCCACGCCGTCAGGTTGGGGAGGACGTAAAAGACCGTATCATTGATTGCGAGACGATGATGAAATGTCATCAGCAACAGCACTCCCAACTCAAACCGGCGCGGGATCAGTTGGTGGCATTCTGTTCGTGCAGTTGATATCAATTAGGAGAAGAATTTTGATGAAACGATTGGGTCAGCTATTAGCCGTTTTGGCCTTGTTGGTCGGTTTCCTCGGATGGACCGGCCCCCACCGTGCAGAAGCGGCAAATTTGAGCTTCGTGCAATTCCCGACGATTCAGCCCCCCGTTTTGGCAGAAGTGAACCGCAGAAACCGGGCGGATGAAAAGTTGGGAACCGAATTCGGTGACAAATTGGATTTGAACAACACTTCGATTCGGGAATTCCGCAAATTACCCGGAATGTTCCCCACCCTCGCCTCCAAGATTGTCAAAGAGGCACCGTTCGACTCGGTTGAAGAAGTCTTGGAAATGCCCGGATTAACCGATGCTCAAAAAGAAGTGTTAGAACGCTATATCGACGAGTTTACCGTAACTCCGATCGAGCCGATCCTCCAAGAGGGCGACTTCCGACTCAACACCGGAACCTACGACTAGGGCAAATCGCCAATCCGACACCCAAATTAAACGACCCTCGGCGTAAATGCCGGGACTGAGATGACCGCTGCCATCTCTGGGGACACCGCATCAAACGAGTGTGGTTCTCTCAAAGGTGGGAGCGGTTTAATCTATGGCATGACGTTCCTCCTAAATTCCCCTTTTCAAGAGGGACTTGAAGCAGTGCGCGTTGTGCTATAATTGACTGGAAAGCCGTAATTTTTAATTTTAGAAAAGTATGGCAACTGAAAAACTGATAATTAAAAATTTTGCAGGCTTAAATCATATCGATATTGAAATAAAAAAAATCAATATTTTGATTGGTCCCCAAGCCAGCGGGAAAAGTATGATCGCCAAAATCCTCTTTTATTGCAAAGGGTTGATTGACGAAATTTTTGCAAACGGAATCAATGGCAAAACTCAACGGGAGTTAGATCTCGAACTCAAAAATAAATTTGAGGACTATTTTCCCGTCGATTCTTGGCGAAACACAAATTTTTGTATTCGCTACTCGATTGGAGAAGATTATATAGAAATTAAACAATCGGGAAAATCTCCTAAAAAATCCGGTCTGTCAATCAATTATTCGGATTTTTATCGAGAAAGTTTTGATAAAATTACCAGAATATCAAAACGGATCAACGAAAATATTACCGAACGAGGAACAACTTCTAAAATTTTTTCCCGTTTCGATCTGATTTTGGAATCCCAACAATTATTTGTGGACGAAGTATCCGATCAATTGGGTTCACAATATTCATTTTATCAGTTATTTATTCCGGCGGGAAGATCTTTTTTTGCACATCTGCAAAATAATATTTATAGGTTGCTTTCAGAAAATTATAGAATTGACCCCTTTCTACTTGATTTTGGTGATTATTATGAGACAGTCAAAAATTCACTGACCAAAATCGATCAAATTAAAACTGAAGAAGATGAAAATTATCAGACAATAAATACCATTAAAAATAGAATCTTATTGGGGAAATACATCCAAATTAATGGAAAAGATTATTTAAGGATGAATGATGGTCGTCAAGTTCAACTCTCCAACTGTTCTTCCGGACAACAGGAAGCATTGCCCCTGACAATGATTTTGGAAAGTTTACCTTTTTTGGGTCGTAGTTTGACCGGCTATTCAGTTTATATTGAAGAACCCGAAGCTCATTTGTTTCCAACTGCCCAAAAAGATGTCGTCGATTTAATGGCGACGGTTTATAACTTTAACCCGGACAAAATTCAATTTTTTATCACGACTCACAGTCCTTATATTCTCACCTCGTTTAACAATTTATTACAAGCGGGAATTTTGGCTGGGTATTCTTCAGAAGAAAAGCTAAAAGAAATTACAGATATTGTTCCCGAATCTTGTTTCTTGAGTCCCGATGAAGTCACTGTTTACAGTTTGTCTGATGGGACTTGTGAATCGATCATGTCCGCAGAGACAGGATTAATTGATGCTGAAATTATTGATTCTGTCTCTGAAAATCTAGCCATTCAGTTTGACCAATTACTCGATCTCGAATAGCTGTCATGGAATTTCCAGAATGTACGGAAGAGAATAACAATTCTAAAATAACAATCGTTGACAAAAATTCAAAAAACACGACCAGTCAGGTTATTTTAGATAATCCAAACCGCAAAAAAATCAAAATTATTCAAATCGAAGACTGTGTGATTACAAAAGGAACAAAAGGAGGTCGTTGCGATCAGTTGATCGTCGTACCGGACGACCGATGCTTAATATTTATCGAACTCAAAGGCAATGATGTACCAAAAGCGATCGCACAATTGATTGATAGTCTCAATTATATTAAACAAAAATGTTCGTCTATTCAATCTCATACAATTCATTGTCTGATTGCCTGCACGAGATGCCCTCTGAATTCTACACAAGTTCAAAATGAAAAGAAAAAGTTCAAGAAAAAATATCAAGCCCGGTTAAAAATCAACAGCGGAAAAACACCCTATAAAATATAGATTCAAATTGGTCAATATAGCGACTTGTGATCGATTCCGATCCGAACCATCCCCCTAAATCCTCCGTGGGGGCAATCGTCTCGGGTTGCCCCTTCGCCCCTTAGTCAGGGGGACAGCTCAAAATTCATTTGACGCTTTCTATCGACTCCCGCTTCTCCATCAGCGGTTTTTCGGCGAGAATTTCACCGTCCGAACCCACCCAAACCTGGGAGGCTGCGGCAATTTTTCCGCCCCGCAAAACGGCGATCGCAAAATGTCGGCGTTTTTCGAGTCCGGTCCCCTGAATTCGCGGGACGCTGGCGGCGTTGAGATAAACCGTATTGTATTCATCCACCTCCAAAGACGATCGCAGGCGGGTTTTGGTGTGGCGGAGGGTGTGGTGCATATGGCCGAAGGTGACGAGGGGAATCGTTTTTCCGAGACTGCGGGTTTTTGCGATCGCCTCGGCAAAATCCGGGTCGCCGAAGTCCCCGCCCAGGGGCTTCCAATCCCGCCCGCAGGCCGATTCCGGGGTATCTCCCAACCCCGTCGGGCCGTTATGTCCCAAAAAAATAATTTGATCGTAAGCCGCCGTTTTCGCCGCCTCCACGATGCGATCGCGAGATTCGGCCAAGTCATTCACCCCGAACCATTCTCGGTAAAAGCTTTTATACCGCCACTCCGGACCGCCCCAACTGAAGGGGCGGGTCCCCACCACCGTCAGTCCCAACTCGGGAAAATCCCGCTTTCCATAGCCGACGTGGGCTTCCCCCAAACTGTCGATCTGATCCTGCACCCAATCTTCGGCGGCGCGATCGTAGGGGCACCGCTTCCGCCCCCAGTCCGTCATCGTGTACCAGGCATCGTGATTGCCAAATACCGCCGCCTTGGGGATATCCAGATCCGCGATCGCCTGCACGATGTCCACCGCCTCGTTGCCGAAATCCCCGACAAATAGGGCCAGATCCACCCCCAACTGTTTCAACGCCGCGCCGTCTTCCGGTTCCCACTGGTCGTGAACGTCTCCAATGACAGCAATTTTGACGGCCGTTTCCGGATTCAAACTCATGCGGTTCCTCTCGCCACTCCTTATATAAGGATAAGGCAATGGGGAGTCGGGAGTCGGGAGTCGGGAGCAGAGGAAGCGGAGGGAGCGGAGGGAACGGAGGAAGCGGAGGGAGCGGAGGAAGTCGAGAAACAGGTTGAACAGCCAAACCGCTTGGGAATTAATTCCCAAGCTAATAGCCAAAATCATATTCAGATGATTGGGGAGATTTAGGGGGGGATAACCCGATCTGATATTAGTAAACAATAGAACTGAGTCCACTAAAGTGGACTTTAGCTATTAGCCTTGAAATTTATTTCAAGGCGGGTCTTCCTCAGCCCCCTCAGCCCCCCCTGCCTCCTCCGCCTCAACCGATGCGGTTTCCCGCCCCGACAATTTTGGTGAATTCAACTATAATTGTCACTACAGAGTAAAAACACCCAGTCTAGCCATGTTTGCAGCGACCTTAGACCGACAATCGAGCCGTGCCGAAACGCCGGACGACCTGTTCGAGGCGATCGCGACGTTGAAAAAAGACCTGAACGCGATCGTTTTGGCCCACTACTACCAAGATCCCGACATCCAGGACATCGCCGACTACATCGGGGACTCCCTCGGACTCTCCCGCAAAGCCGCCGAAACCGATGCCGAGGTCATCGTTTTTGCCGGGGTCCACTTCATGGCGGAAACGGCGAAAATCCTCAACCCCGACAAACAAGTTTTGCTTCCGGATCTCAACGCCGGGTGCTCCCTCGCCGATAGCTGCCCCCCCGACGCCTTCGCCGCTTTCAAAGCCGCCCACCCGGATCATTTGGTGGTGTCTTATATCAACTGCACCGCCGAAATTAAGGCGATGAGCGATATCATCTGCACCAGTTCCAATGCGGTAGATATCGTGCGACAAATTCCGCGCGATCGGCCGATCATTTTCGCCCCCGATCGCAACCTGGGCCGCTACGTCATGGCGGAAACGGGGCGAGAAATGCTGCTTTGGGAGGGTGCTTGCATAGTCCACGAGAATTTCTCCGAAAAGAAAATCGTCCAACTCAAAATCGAACACCCCGGCGCAGAAGTGATCGCCCATCCCGAGTGCGAACCCCCCGTTTTGCGCCACGCCAACTACATCGGCTCCACCACGGCTTTGTTAAAATACGCCCAGCAAAGTCCCAGTTCTTCCTTTATTGTGGCGACCGAACCGGGCATCATTCACCAAATGCAAAAAGAGGCATCCGGGAAAACCTTCATTCCCGCGCCACCGACGAACAGTTGCGCCTGCAATGAATGTCCCCATATGCGCCTGAATACGCTCGAAAAACTGTACTGGGCGATGAAAAATAGAGAGCCGGAAATTACGATGTCGGAAACGGTCAGGTCTGCTGCCCTGCGCCCGATTCAACGGATGTTGGAAATGAGTTAGGTGCAAGATGAATTGAGCTACGAAATAGGTGAGTTATCTGCCTCCAAGATAAATCCGAAAATTCCGGATCACATCCATCAAAAGATAGAGAAGCGTAAAACCGAAAAATCGAGGCTAATTTCCCCTTTTTCGATCCATTCTCTATCTTCTTTCCTGATTTCGCGTCAATAGAGGCGGCAAGGCGGAGAGGTGAGAAAATTGGAAAATCCGGTAATTTTTTCTCTATTCCGAGGCATTTTGAACGGGGGCGGGCCAGCGAACCGCCCCGAGAAATGACCTGATGTAGGGGCGCAAGGCTTGCGCCCCGCTAAAAATATAGCAGTGCGCGATCGCGTAGTTACAAGGTCTAGAAACGGGAGTCGGGAGTCGGGGGATTGACAATTCTCACCCATCCGGTGTGTAACTACGCGGCTCGCACAGCGCTATATCAATCCTCCGGTTCAATTCCAGCCGCCCGCAGTTGGGCGATCAGTCGTTCGGCGCGATCGCGTTCTTGTTGCACCTGTTCCGTACCCCACAAGAGTAAATTCCCCTGTTCGTCCCACCAGCGCAACCAGTAACCCTCTCGGTTCTGCCGCGTCCCTCGCCAGACGCCCAAGAAAAGCTGCATTTCCGGGAGCCAAAATCGGTTGTTTTCGTCGGGAGATGCCAACTTATAGCGTTTATTTTCGCCGAGGCGATAGAGTTCCAACGTGCCGGTTTCCAAGTCAAAAATACCGTAACTTGGGACTTGCAAAATTCGCTCGTAGAAAAACAATGTGCCGGGGGGATAGGTTTCTTTGACCGAATATTCTTCCTGCAACGTATTGGATAAAAATTGCAGCGCCACCATTGGGATTTCCCCTTGAAGTTGGGGGGTATAACTGCGGACAACTTCGGTGCGATCGACGGTAATTCGGGGGATAAAAGCCCAATCGGGCGCTTTCACCACGGTTTTGCCGTCAACCGTGGCACAAATGCCGTAGTTGGTCGGGGTGAGGGCGGTTTCGGGCAGTCGGCTGGCGACCTGCAAGCTTTCAGTTAAAGCTGCTGCGAGGGCAGGTTGATTGATATTGTCCACGGGATCATCGGGGAGTTTAAAATCATCGGGTAACTTTTCCCATGTCACGTTGTAAGTTGGGGGAGTTGCTAACATGATGATTCGTCGAATTATTGCACTCCAATTCTAACTCAAAATTGAGGCGGGGGGATTTCCATTTCAGATATCGGACGGGGAGTCCGCGAATCGGGGGGACTTTTCACAAGTTGGAGGCTTGTGCTATTCTATTGGCTGAAAGTCCGATCCGAACGATCCCCCTAAATCCCCCTTAAGAAGGGGGACTTTGACGCCGAAGCGGTTTTCGATCTGATGAGAGCCGAACGATCCCCCTAAATCCCCCTTCAAAAGGGGAACTTTGACCCCAAACTGTACCTCGCCAGCTTGAGAAAATCTAGATCGAAATTTCCTAAAATAAATCGTTAAATCCGAACGTCTTTACAATCCTATGACTGTTTCCCCTAGTGCATCTGAATCCCTACCCCCCAACGCTGACTACCGACAGCTCGATCGCGACAAACTGTCGGAAATGATGCAGCGTTACATCGACGTAAAATATCAATATCCCCACGCTTTACTGTTTTTTAGAGTCGGGGATTTCTTCGAGTGTTTTTTCCAAGATGCCGTCACCATTTCTCAAGAATTGGAACTGGTGCAAACCACGAAATCTGCCGGGAAAGAAATCGGCCGGGTGCCGATGACGGGGGTTCCCTTCGAGCACGTCTACCGCTACAGCAATATGTTGCTAGAAAAGGGCTATGCGGTGGTGATTTGCGACCAGGTGGAAGATGCGGCGATCGCGGCGAAGGAACGGCGGCAGGTGCGGCGGGAAATCACCCGCATTCTCACCCCCGGAACCCTGACGGACGACGAAATGTTGCGGGGTAGACAGAACAATTATTTGGCGGCGGCCGTCATCGCCGGGGAACATTGGGGACTCGCCTATGCCGATATTTCCACGGGGGAATTCCTCGCCACCCAGTCCAAAAACTTGGAACATTTGACCCAGGAATTGATGCGGTTGCAGCCCTCGGAAGTGCTATTTCCCACCAACGCCCCCGACTTGGGGCGGATGCTGCGTCGGGGGGAAACCAGCCAGAGTTTGCCGGAGTGCCTGCCGGAGTGTTTTTGCTATTCTTTGCGATCGCAACTTCCCTTCACTTTGGGGGAGGCGAAATCCCGCATTTTGGAAGAATTTCAACTGCGATCGCTCGAAGGCGTCGGCTGCGAACACCTGCCCCTGGCGGTGCGGGCGGCGGGGGGATTATTGGAATATTTGGAAGAAACCCAAAAGGAAAATCCGGTACCCTTGCAGTGCCTCCGCAGCTACACGATCACCGATTATTTAATTCTCGATCACCAAAGTCGCCGCAACTTGGAAATTACCCAAACCGTCCGGGACGGGACGCTGCACGGTTCGTTACTGTGGGCGATCGATAAAACCGCCACCGCGATGGGAAGCCGCGCCCTGCGTCGCTGGCTGCTTCAACCCCTGTTAAATCTCAAAGGCATCCGCGCCCGCCACGACACCATTCAAGAACTTGTGGAAAATGCCGAATTGCGGCAGGATTTACAACAGCTATTGCGGCAAATTTACGACCTGGAACGCCTCACCGGGCGGGCGGGAAACGGCACGGCAAACGCCCGAGATTTGGTCGCCCTGGCGGATTCCCTCTCGAAATTGCCCGCACTGTCTAACCTGGCGATGTCGGCAAAATCCCCCTATTTGAAAGCCCTGCAAAAAGTTCCCCCGACGCTGGAAGAATTGGCGACAAAAATTAACAGTTGCCTCGTCGAATCGCCGCCCATCCATTTGAAAGAAGGGGGATTGATCCGCTCCGGAGTCGATCCACAATTGGACGAAATGCACGCACTGGCGGCGGGCGATCGCGAGTGGATTGCCAACTTGGAAGTGCAGGAACGGGAACGGACGGGCATCCCCACATTGAAAGTCGGTTTTAACAAAACCTTCGGCTATTATATCAGCATCACACGGTCGAAATCCGACCAGGCGCCGGACGATTATATCCGCAAACAAACCCTCACCAATGAGGAGCGTTACATCACCCCGGAATTGAAGGAACGGGAGGCGCGAATTCTGACGGCAAAAGAGGATTTGAACCAACTGGAATACGAGATTTTTGCCCGGTTGCGATCGGAGGTGGGGGAACACACGGATTTGATCCGGGATATCTCTCGGGCGATCGCCGCGATCGATGTTTTGTGCGGTTTTGCGGAAATCGCCGTTTACCAGGGTTACTGCCGCCCGGAGATGGTCAACGGGCGAGAAATTCGCATTATCGAAGGGCGGCATCCGGTGGTTGAAAAGTCGCTTCCGGCGGGATTTTTTGTTCCGAATACGGCCCAAATTGGCAGCCGGGAGGAGGCCGACAATTCCGCACCGTCCCACCCGGATTTGATTATTTTAACCGGACCGAATGCCAGCGGAAAAAGTTGTTATTTGCGGCAGGTTGGGTTGATCCAATTGTTGGCACAGACGGGCAGTTTCGTCCCGGCGACTTCCGCGAGGTTGAGTATCTGCGATCGCATTTTTACCCGCGTGGGGGCCGTGGACGACCTGGCGACGGGTCAATCGACGTTCATGGTGGAGATGAACGAAACGGCGAATATCCTCAACCACGCCACCCCGAAATCCCTGGTTTTGTTGGACGAAATCGGCCGGGGGACGGCGACATTTGACGGGTTGTCGATCGCCTGGTCTGTGGCGGAATATCTGGCGACGGCGATTAAAGCGAGGACGATTTTTGCCACCCATTACCACGAGTTGAACGAACTGGCTTCGATTCTGGAAAACGTCGCCAACTACCAGGTGACGGTGAAGGAATTGCCCGATAAAATCATCTTTTTGCACCAGGTGCAGCCGGGGGGTGCGGATAAGTCCTACGGCATCGAGGCGGGGCGGCTGGCGGGGTTGCCGGACGTGGTGATTCGGCGGGCAAAACAGGTGATGAAACAGATCGAAAAACACAGCAAAATCGCGATCGGTTTGCGGAAGGGAATTCAGAAGCAAAAACCGAAAGATAGCGCGATCGGGCAGTTGGATATTTTTGAGGATGATATTTGAATCTAAAAAATCCTATCAAATCCGGTTGAATGCCCGGAACACAACGGGTTGGATATCAAGACCGCTTGGGAATTAATTCCCGAGGGCGCAAGCCTTGCGCCCCTACAAGCTCAAATCCTCGCTTCGTGGATTGGGGAGTTTGTTTTGAGTCATCTTGAGATGACTTTTGCTGTTAGCCGAGAATTTTAATTCTCGGCGGGTTTCGTTAGTGGATTATCGAGCCCGCTTGGGAATTAATTCCTAAACTAATTGAATGCAACATTCGGCATCATGGCTCATTTTGTTCCGATGGTGGAAGGTGCAACCTGGAGGGGAAAAAACGATATCCGGTTTCGTCCTCTTGGCGGATTAAGCTATCGCTTCCTTCTAGGGTTTTGAGCATCGGCAATAGGTCTACAAATGTATAGACTCCCATTTGACTCAGGTAGCGATCGTCGATATCTTCGCTAATTCCTCCGGCTTCATAGGCAATATAAATCAGTTGTCGCAGGTGGGGCGTCAATGAATATGTGACATCTTGTTGAAGCGTTCTCCAAATCGGCATAAATGCCGCTTCATCTAATTTTTCGCAGCCTTCCATCGCCGCCTGACGTAAAACTTTCTCACAAATCACATTCAATTGCCGGGGAATGCCCTGGGCGTTTTCTGTAATCAGATTGAGGACGATATCGGTAAAGGGATGGGGATCGTCGCTGGCCGTTTCTCGGGCTAAATTGAGATAGTTGATGGCGATTTGATATAAATCTCCTTGACTCATGGGTTGGAGGGTAAAATCTTCTGAAAATATCCCCAACGCTTTCAGGTTCGCTTCCTGGAGATCGGTAAATCCCCGCCCCGTCATCAAAAAGGATCGCTTTTCTCCCCGACGAAATAACTCCAAACTTTTTTCGAGAATATCTTGAACGACGACAACATCCTTCTTGTCAAGGTCATCGACGGCTAAAACGATGCGATCGAACGATTTCTGAGCTTTATCTAAGATGGAAATTAAGAGGGCATAGGGATCGTCAATGGTTGTCGAGTCTGGCGATTCACTGCTGCCCCCAAAGGAGGCGATACCCAGCGTGACTTTACCTTCGGTTTTTACTTTGCTTTGTAAGCCCGTCCGACCTCGCAAAGTGTCGGCAATTGACCGGGCTTCTGCATCCTTGTTACTCTCCGCAAAGCGATCGGCCACAACTAAAAGCAACGCCCGATAAAAATCGATGGGAGAGTCTCCGGAAACATGATCTAAATAGAGTACCAGCATTTTCTCATCCAGGCCGGCAACTTCTTGTTGTAAGCAATTGAGCAGTGTTAAAATTAGGGCGGTTTTGCCGACACCCCAGGCTCCCCTGATCAGAATATTTCGCCCTTCATAGAGGGCCGGAATCGCGTTTTCTAACTCCGCTTCCCGACCGTAAAAGACCCGCACCAGATCTTCGATACTGTCGGGAGGTGTGGTTTTGAAGGGATTCTCCGTCAATCCCCATTGTTTCAACGTCGATTTATAGCGCCCGAGTCTAGACATTTTTGGTTCCTTTGCGTGAAAAAATAGACAAAAACATGAATCGAATATGGTCAGAGAAGGAGTACGGTGGTTGGTTCCTCGGATAATTTGAGTAAGCGATCGATTTCTTGGAGTCGTTCATCATTGCCCTGATTTTGATAATACTCGCGGGCTTGTTGGAGGCGTTTTTGGGCTTGTTTGATCTGTCCGAGTTGCAACTCTATGTTTCCCAAAGCGATCGTGACATCCGCCACCGTATCTTCATCTTCCAGGCGGCGGAAAAGCCGTAACGTATCTTTGTAGTAGAGTCTGGCTTTTTCAACCCGATGGATGCGGTGGTATGACCGAGCCAGTTCAAAAAAGGTTAAGGCTAACAGGGACAAATCGTCCGGATGTCTGAGTAAATTGCGAGCTTCTTCTAAGGATTGAATGGCTTGGGAGTAGGAGCCGATTTGTGCCAGTGCTTTTCCCAACTTGTAGAGGGTGCGATGGCGATTGAAAATTAAAGATTGCTGCTGGTAGAAGTCGAGGACTTCTCGATAAATCGCGATCGCTTGCTTGATATCTTTTTCTCGGTGCGAGTGTTCAAATTTTTCAAGAAGGGCATCACCGAGATTGGCTCGTGTCGCAGCCCACTTTTCGGGAAAGGCGTCGCGAGTGTAGACTTCCAAGGTGCTTCGGAAGCAGGCGACCGCATTTTCCAGATTCTCCGCGCGCTTCCCCCGGATGCGGTTCAAGTAGGCTTCCCCCAGATTATTTTGGGTCATCGCCCAGTCTTCGGGAAAGGTGTCGCGGGTGTAGACTTCCAAGGCGGCTTGGAAGCAGGCGATCGCTTTTTCTAGATTCTCGGAGCGCTCCCCCCGAATGCAGTTCAAGTAGGCAGTTCCGAGATTATTTTGGGTCTGAGCCCAGTCTTGGGGAAAGATGTTGTGGGTGAGGACTTCCAAGGCGACACGGTAGCAGGCAATCGCATTTTCCAGGTTCTCCGAGCGCTCCCCCCGGATGCGGTTAGAGTAGGCAATCCCCAGATTATTTTGGGACATCGCCCAGTCTTGGGGAAAGGCGTCGCGGGTGTAGACTTCCAAGGAGTCTCGGAAGCAGGCGATCGCATCTTCTATGTTCTGTGCCCGCTCTCCCCGGATGCGGTATGAGTAGGCAATCCCCAGATTATTTTGGGTGGTCGCCCAGTTTTCGGGAAGGGTATCGCGGGTGTAGACTTTCAAGGCTGCTTCGTAGCAGGCAATGGCAATTTCAAGATTATTGAACCGACTTCCCAAGGGGAATTCACTAATATCAACAGCAAAATTCAAAAGGGTTATTGCCAGAAATTTATTTTTCTCAGAATTCTCTGGATCGAGTTTAGATGCAAACCACTTTTTGAGGGTTTCTGCAAAGGTCAGATCGAGTCGATCTTGATATTGTGCCAGTATCGGATAGACAACTTTCGGGTCGCCGTTGCTGTTGATTTTGGCTTGCAATATCTCCTCTAAAATTTTCAGATAATCGTCCGAATTTGCGGTGTTGGGCGCAAGCCTTGCGCCCCTACGGTCATTTTCTGTGGAAGAATTGTCCAGATCTGCGACTTGTTTCGCTTGCCGCCCTTGTGGTTCATCCATCTTGAAAGATGTGGGATTGGATTTGGCTTTTAGGTTAACACATTTTGGGGTCGTTCGTACCGTATCGGTCAACTCTGCGAGGCGGTTGAAAAATGGGCGATCGCAACCTCTTCCCCCCAGAGGCGCTCAAGCGCAACAACGGAGTCAATGTGTGTTTGTTGTTGGGCTTTAGCCCCGGCGAGAGCGCTCAAGCGCAACAACGGAGTCAATGTGTGTTTGTTGTTGGGCTTTAGCCCCGGCGAGAGCGCTCAAGCGCGACAACGGAGTCAATATGTGTTTGTTGTTGGGCTTTAGCCCCGGCGAGTGTGCTCAAGCGCGACAACGGGGCGATCGCGCCTCAATTAGACTCTCCGCTTTCTTGCAAAATTCGAGCCAGCAAAGCAGGTGCGATCCGAAAATTAGCTTCTTGCTGTAAGCGATCAGTTACAGCTTTCATGGATGGTATCGAGCCGTCATGCCACCCCCTCAATAAGATACCTAAAATACCAGTGATGCTCAATCCCAATGTTCTTGCCGCTTGTCGAGCTTCTTTTTCATCAAGCAAAATCTTGTCGGCAGACAGTTCGACTGCGAGGGCGATCGCTTCAGATTCCCCCTCATGTAATTTTTGCCTCAGCAAGCCAATAAATGGAGTATTTTGCACCTGACGAGAAATCAACCAACCTTCACGAATAGCCGTTTTAAGGTGAACTGAACCGGGGCGGTTTTCATCGATTTTTAGCTCTTTTATAACCGCTGTGGGGATATAGATATTTCCAAACTGCTGAGGCAATAAGAAGAGATGGTCGATAATTGCCAGATTCAGTAGTGGCGAGGTGTTACTGATGACGAGCATAGTCCAAATCCTCTTCCATTTCGGTTTCTGAATAGTGCCTGACAATGTTGCGATCGCCCAGCATTTTGCCGAACTGATAATAATCGAGTTGAGCCAGTTCGCAGGCTTTACCCAAGGACAAAATTTCTTGCTCGTAAAGAGCCAGAGCCAGTTCTTTTAGCAACTCCGCTTCGATGCGATTTTCGGGCAGTTGGATGGCCTGAACGATGGATTCGGGAATGGAGATTTGCATCGTCTGATTGGGATAGGGGAGATGATTTCAGTATAACTCACGAATATCGGTCGATGTCAGCATTTCTAGCCCTCACCCCCAACCCCTCTCCCAACTTTGGGCGAGGGGAGTTATCAATCTTCCCCCAGACCCAACACCCCGACCGGGCAACAATGTCACAATAGAAAATCGATGTTGACTCAGCGGTAAAGATTCATGGACGTTTATCGACTCCCGGCCCTCTCCGACAACTATATTTTTCTCCTCCACGACACCGAACGAAATCAGGCGGCGGTGGTCGATCCCGCCGAAAGCCGCCCCGTCCTCCGCAAATTGCAGGAACTCGGCGCCGAACTCGTCGCCATTTTCAACACCCACCACCACTCGGACCACGTTGGGGGAAACCGCGATTTGATGCAAAAATTCCCCAACCTGACGGTTTACGGCGGCGCCGAAGATCGCAACCGCATCCCCGGACAGGAAGTCTATCTGCAAGAAGGCGATCGCGTGGAATTTGCCGATCGCACCGCCGAAGTCTTCTACATCCCCGGCCACACCCTCGGCCACATCGCCTACTATTTCCCCCCCACCGACACCGAAGGCGGCGAATTGTTCTGCGGCGACACCCTATTTGCGGGGGGATGCGGGCGCCTGTTTGAAGGAACCCCGGCCCAGATGGTCGATTCCCTCTCCAAACTGCGATCGCTCCCCGACGACACCCGCTTCTGGTGCGCCCACGAATACACCCTCAAAAACCTGAAATTCGCCCTCACCGTCGATGAAAATAACCCGAAATTGCGCGATCGCTTTGAACAGGTGAAATCCGCCCGCGATCGCGACGAAGCCACCGTCCCCTCCTCCATCGGCATCGAAAAGCAAACCAACCCCTTCTTCGGTTGGGACCGCCCCGAGTTACAGTCTGCGGTCCAAGGCAAAGATGCCGTCCAAACCTTCTCCCGCCTGCGGGGAATGAAAGATCGCTTTTGATGGGGCAGGGGGGCGGAGGGGCAGGGGGGCGGAGGAGGCAGGGGAAGCAGAGGAAGCAGGGGAGGCAGGGGAAGCAGGGGAAGCAGGGGAGGCAGGGGAAGCAGGGGAGGTCAACTTATATCAAATCCGTACAACTTCCCCAATCATCTTTAGATGATTTTTGCGATTAGCTTGGGAATTGATTCCCAAGCGGTGCAGATGTCCCACCCGCTTCTCCCCCTCTCCCCCTCCCCCGCTCTCCCCCTCCCCAATCCTTGCCATCTCGCCCGTCCTGTCGTTATGATAGAGTGTTTGGGTTAAAAATTTATCAGGAACCATTATGTCAAAGCGGATTCAAGTCGTTCTGACCAAGGATGTCAGCAAATTGGGACGGGAAGGCGATCTCGTCGATGTGGCGCCCGGTTACGCCCGGAACTATTTGCTCCCCCAAAGTTTCGCGGTGCGGGCCACCCCCGGCATCCTCAGACAGGTGGAACGGCGTCGGGAAGAGGAACGGCAACGGTTGATCGAACTGAAAAAAGAGGCTGAAGCCCAGAAAACGGCCCTGGAAACCGTCGGCCGCTTTACTATTTCCAAGCAGGCTGGTGAAGGCGAGGCTATCTTCGGAACCGTCACCGCCAGCGAACTCGCCGAAGCCATCCAGGCGGCCACCGGCAAAGAAGTCGATCGCCGGGAAATCACCCTTCCGGACATCAGCAAAACCGGCTTTTACAAAGCACAAATTAAGCTGCACCCGGAAGTTACCGCAGAAGTGGAAGTTCACGTTGTCGGAAAATAGAAGAAAGGGTGTGGGGTGTGGGGTGTGGGGTGTGGGGAAAATTTCTATTCCTAGCTCCTGAATCTCCCCCCGACTCCCGACTCCCGACTCCCGACTCCCAATTTTCCTATGGCTGACAATCTCCCAATTTCACCGTCGAGCGATCGCCTGCCGCCCCAGAACATTGAGGCGGAGGAGGCGATTTTGGGGGGGATTCTCCTCGATCCGGAGGCCGTTTCTCGGGTGGCGGAACTGCTCAGACCGGAGCATTTTTCCATCGCCGCCCACCAGACCATTTATCGGGCGACCCTAACGCTGCATTTGCAGGGAAAACCCACGGATTTGATGACCGTCACCAGTTGGCTGGCAGACCAAAAGCAACTGGATTCGGCTGGGGGTCAGATGAAGTTGGCGCAACTGGTCGATCGCACGGTTTCTGCAGTGAATATCGACCAATATTCGCTATTGGTGATCGATAAGTTTATCCGCCGCCGCCTCATTCAGGCGGGGAATGAAATCGCCCAGTTGGGATATCAGACGGCGACAGATTTGGACGTGGTTTTAGACCAGGCGGAACAGCGGGTTTTCAACGTCACCCAAGTTCAACCGAAACAGGATTTGGTTTCCATTTCGGAAACGTTGATCAATACTTTTCAGGACATTGAAGACCGCAGCGAAGGCATCGCCCTCCCCGGTATCCCCTGCGGTTTTTACGATTTGGATGCGATGACGGGGGGATTTCAACGGTCGGATTTAATTATTGTGGCGGGCCGTCCGTCGATGGGAAAAACTAGCTTTGCGGTGGCGATCGGACACAGTATCGCCAAGATGCAAAAGTTGGGAATTGCGGTGTTTAGCTTGGAGATGTCTAAGGAACAATTAGTGCAGCGACTGCTGTCGAGTGAGGCGAGAATTGAGAGTAACCGATTGCGATCGGGGCGCATCAGCCAAGCGGAGTGGGAACCGCTGACGGAGGCGATCGGAAACTTGTCGGAATTGCCCGTTTTTATCGACGATACCCCCAACGTTACCGTCACCGAAATGCGATCGAAGGCGCGGCGGTTGCAGGCGGAACAGGGGGGCGCGTTGGGGTTGGTTTTGATCGATTATTTGCAGTTGATGGAGGGGGGAAATCCGGACAACCGGGTGCAGGAATTGTCACGAATTACGCGATCGCTCAAAGGGTTGGCGCGGGAACTCAACGTCCCGGTAATCGCCCTGTCTCAGTTGAGTCGCGGCGTGGAATCCCGGACAAATAAGCGCCCGATGATGTCGGATTTGAGAGAATCCGGCTGTTTGTCGGGGGATAGTTTAGTCACCCTCGCCGACAGTGGCTTGCAAGTTCCCATTCGGGAATTGGTCGGCAAATCGGGCTTTTCGGTTTGGGCCGTGAATGAAGCGACCATGAAGTTGGAAAAGGCGACAGTTCGGCGCGTTTTTCCGACCGGAATCAAGCCGATATTTTGTTTGAAAACTCGTTTGGGTCGCACCATAAAAGCGACGGGAAATCATCAATTTTTGACGGTTCGGGGTTGGCAACGTTTGGATCAGTTGAGCGCGGGTTCTCGGATCGCTTTACCCAGATGTTTGCCGAGTTCGGACGGGCGATCGATGAGTGATGCGGAACTGGGGTTATTGGGACATTTAATTGGTGACGGTTGTACTTTACCCCGACACACCATTCAATATACGACGAGAGAAGAAGATTTAGCCAATCTGGTGCTGAGTTTGGCGAAACAGGTTTTTGGCGATCGGCTAAATCCTCGAATCGTCAAAGAAAGAGATTGGTATCAAGTTTATCTACCTGCCAGTTATCATCTCACTCATCAGGTTAGAAATCCGATCGTCCAATGGTTGGATTCTATGGAGATTTTTGGCTTGCGTTCCCATGAAAAGTTTATACCCATTCAAGTTTTCGAGCAATCTCAACCCGCGATCGCAACTTTTTTGCGCCATCTTTGGAGTACGGACGGTTGCATTAAATTACTAAAAGGAAAATCTCTTCGTCCCGTAGCCTATTACTCCACCAGCAGCCAAAAATTAGCCGTTGACGTGCAATCCTTATTGTTGAGGGTTGGTATCAATGCCCGATTATCTCTCATTTCTCAGGGGGACAAAGGACGCGATCAATACCATGTTACAATCACGGGAAAATACGATATAGAAAAATTCATTAACTCGGTTGGTTCGGTCGGCAACTACAAACAACAAGCTATTCGCGAAATTGCCGAATATATTCAAAGTTATAATGCAAATACAAATCGAGATGTGATCCCCCGTGATATTTGGAGACTTTATGCAGTTCCCGCGATGCAAAAGTCTGGCCTGACGACGAGACAGATGCAAGCCAAATTGCATCATCAATATTGTGGGACAACTCTATATAAACAAAATGTCAGCCGCGAACGAGCCACAAAATTGGCTCAAATTGTCAACTCGCGTCAAATCGCTGGTCTGGCAGAAAGTGATATTTATTGGGATGAAATTTGCGCGATCGCACCCGCCGGAGAAACGGAAGTTTACGATCTGACCGTTCCGGGGTTACATAATTTTGTGGCAAATAATATCATCGTCCACAACTCCATCGAACAAGACGCCGACATGGTGATCATGCTCTATCGCGACGATTATTATAACCCCGACTCCCCCGATCGCGGCATCACGGAAATCATCATCACCAAACACCGCAACGGCCCCACCGGCACCGTCAAATTATTGTTCGACCCCCAATATACCACCTTCCGAAATCTCGCCAGCGGCAGACATTAAAACCGATTTCGTATTCTCCCCCCTTACCAAGGGGGGTTGGGGGGG
>JBNGCR010000028.1:0-16648 GCA_050045915.1 Limnospira sp. | reverse complement strand
ATTCTCCCCCCTTACCAAGGGGGGTTGGGGGGGATCTCTGTCTTTATTGAGGAGCTGCGATCCCCCATTATCCCCCTTCAAAAGGGGGACTTTGAGAACACAATTTATAAAGATTTATATTAAAATAAAAACCGCGATCGCACCCAGTCCAACCATCAAAACCGATGTCCGATTCCACCATCACCCTGAAAGTCAACGGAGAACCCCAAAGCTGCCCCCCAGACACCCCCCTGCCCGCATTTTTGGAAAAAATGGGGCTCAATCCCCGTTTGGTCGCCGTGGAGTACAACGGGGAAATTCTGCACCGCCAATACTGGGACGCCACCACCATGCAAACCGGCGACGTGCTCGAAATCGTCACCATCGTCGGCGGCGGCTAGACGGGGAGGGCCTGGCGGGGTTTGAACGTCTCCACCTGGCGGAGTTTTTCGTACAATTCCCGCTCCTGGGACGTCACCTGCTTGGGCACCACGATCTCAATTTCCACCAACTGATCGCCGCGATCGCCATTTCCGTTCGGATACCCCTTATTCGCCAACCGCAGCCGCTGGCCCGACGTCACCCCCGCCGGGAGCTTCATCTTCACCCAACCATCGAGGGTGGGCACCTCGATATCGCCCCCCAACGTCGCCTCGCTCGGCGTCACCGGCACGCGACAGATGATGTCCGATCGCTCCAACTGAAAAAACTCGTGGGGCTCCACCACAATTTTCAGGAACAGATCCCCCCCCTGAATCCCCAAATTTCGCAGGCGAATCCGCTGTCCCGTCACCATCCCCGGCGGCATATTCACCTCCAGCGATCGCCCGTCCTCCAGGCGAATCCGCTCCGTCCCCCCCGTGTAAGCCTTCTCCAGCGGCAGCGTCAACCTCGCCTCGATATCCCGCCGGGGTTGCGTCGGCACCCGCTGCACGCTTTTGCGGCTCGGACGATAGGGGTCCGAAGACGTCACGCGGGGGGTATCCGCGCTCACCGTCCGCACCTCCCGGCGGCGTCCGAGAAGCTGATCCACGAAGGTATTGAAATCAGCGTAGTCGCCAAAATCGACGGGTCGGGTCTGGGTGGGGACGCGGCCAGCCACCCGAGAACCCCAGGTTTTGATCCCCGACATCGGCGACCCTTTGCGGCTTCCGAATCCCTTTTGTTTCCAGAATTGGCTGTACTCGTCGTACTGCGATCGCTTCTCCGGGTCCGACAGAATATTATAGGCCTCGCCGATATCCTTGAACTTCTCCTCGGCCTCCTTGTCGCCGGGGTTTAAATCGGGGTGGTACTGTCTCGCCAATCTCCGGTAGACCTTTTTAATCTCCTCGACGGAGGCATCTCTAGAAACCCCTAAAATTTGATAATAATTCCGAAAGTTTTGCATCAGCAGTCAGTGTAGTAGGGCAGGCAACAGGGAACAGGCAATAGGCAATAGGGGAGGGGATGGGGAATGGGGAAAATTTCATTTTTCATTTTTCATTTTTCACTTTTCACTTTTCACTTTCCCCATCTCCCAATTTAACTTCTAGAGCCAATCGTCATCCTCATCGTCCCAATCGTCGCTCTGCGGAGGATAGTAGGGGCGTCCGGGCCGCCCCGTCCCCACACTGTCGTAGGGAGAATAGCGCCCCGGAGCCACCTCGTAGGGGTCAACTCGACGGCGTTCCCCACCCCCGAAGGTGCGGCGGATGGAGCCGAACAGGTCGTCTTCATCCTCCTCCTGAGCGAACAGCGATACCTCCCGACTCAGGTCGTACAGGGCATCCTGGAGGTCGGAACTCGCCCGGTCGATGCCGCGATCGTCGTCCCGTTCCAGACTGTCCCGCAGGGCTCGAATTAAGGTTTCGATGCGGCCCCGCTGCCGTTGGGCGAACTGCATCCCGTAGTCCAGGGCGACTTCCCGCAGTTGCCGTTCCGCCTGGTAGGTGAGGGCCTGGGCGCGGTTGCGCTTTTCCACCCGCTCCCGCTGCAGGCGATCTTGGTCGGCGAACTGTTCGGCTTCCCGGATCATCTGGTTCACCTCGTCCGGGGACAGGGTGGAGGCACCCTGGATGGTGATGCTCTGTTCCCGGCCCGTGGTTTTGTCCAAGGCTGTCACCAACAGGATACCGTTGGCGTCGATATCGAAGGCGACCTGAATTTGGGGCACCCCCCTCGGCGCCGGGGGAATTCCCGTCAGCTTGAACCGGCCGAGGGATTTGTTGTCTTTGGCCAGTTCCCGTTCCCCCTGGAGGATGTGAATTTCCACCAAGGTCTGATTGTTTTCCGAGGTGGAGAAAATGTCCGATCGCCGCACCGGGATCGTCGTATTGCGGGGGATCAGTTTTTTCATTACCCCGCCGATGGTTTCCAACCCCACCGAAAGCGGCGTGACATCGAGTAAGAGAATGTCGCGGACTTCCCCGCCCAGAATACCGGCCTGGATGGCCGCGCCCACGGCCACCACCTCGTCCGGGTTGACCCCCTGATTCGGTTCGCGATCGATGAGCGATCGCACCAACTGCTGGACGATGGGTATCCGGGTCGAACCCCCCACCAACACCACCTCGTCAATTTGGACCGGGGAAATCTGGGCGTCGGCCAGGGCCCGCTTCACCGGACGCCGCAACCGCTGGATCAAATCCGCGCACAACCCCTCAAATTCCCCCCGGGTGAGGCGAGTTTCCAAATGCTTCGGCCCGTCCTCGTCGGCGGCGATGAAGGGCAGGTTGATGTCCGTCACCCCCACCCCGGACAGTTCGATTTTGGCTTTCTCCGCCGCTTCCGTGAGGCGCTGCAGGGCTTGGCGATCGCGCCGCAGGTCGGTCCCCTCCTCCTCCAAAAACTTCTCCGCCAGCCAGTCTACAATCTTCTGGTCGAAATCGTTCCCCCCGAGTTGGGTGTCCCCGCTGGTGGCTTTGACTTCAAATACCCCGTCCCCCACTTCCAAGATAGAGACATCGAAGGTTCCCCCCCCCAAATCGAACACCAAAATCGTCCCGAAATCCTGCTTTTCTAACCCGTAAGCCAGGGAAGCCGCCGTCGGTTCGTTGAGGATGCGCTTCACCTCCAACCCGGCGATGCGTCCGGCGTCGCGGGTAGCCTGCCGCTGGGAGTCGTTAAAATAGGCGGGAACCGTGATCACCGCCCCCGTGATTTCTTCCCCCAGATAGCGACTCGCCTCCTCCGCCAGCTTCCGCAGCACCATCGCGGAAATCTCCTCCGGGGCGAAATCCCGCTTCAGCCGGGGGCATTTGAGTTTGATATTTCCCGTGTCGTCCCGGCGGATGGTGTAGGGGACTCGCTTCGAGGCCGGGTTGAGATCGGCGTACTTGCACCCCATCAGCCGCTTGACGTTGTAATAGGTATTTTGGGGATTGAGAACGGCCTGCCGCCTAGCCATCTGTCCGACAATCCGCTCTCCCTCTTTGGTGAAGCCAACGACGGAGGGGGTCGTTCGCATCCCTTCGGAATTGGCAATCACGATGGGCTTTCCCCCCTCCATGATCGCTACCACAGAGTTGGTCGTCCCCAAGTCAATGCCGACTACTCTACCCATTCGTTGGTGTTCTCCTTACTCTTTTTGGTGTGGCTAGATCTTTCAATAATTTTATCGTCTGACATCCTCGATGCCCCAAAGGTGCGGGGATCGCTACCCGATCGATTAAATGTAACAAGATGTAACGTATAATGAGAACGAAATACAAGCAAGTCATAAAGGGTTGTCAATGCGAGTTGCGATCGCCGGGGCGGGTTTGGCCGGCCTCAGTTGCGCCAAATATCTAACGGATCTGGGTTATACGCCCATCGTCCTGGAACGCCGGGACGTCCTCGGCGGCAAGGTCGCCGCCTGGAAAGATGAGGACGGGGACTGGTACGAAACCGGACTGCACATCTTCTTCGGGGCCTATCCCAATATGTTGCAGTTGTTCAAAGAACTCGACATCGAGGATCGGCTGCAGTGGAAAGAACACACGATGATTTTCAACCAGCCGGACCATCCGGGAACCTATTCTCGATTTGACTTTCCCGACCTCCCGGCCCCCATCAACGGCATCATTGCGATTCTCCGCAACAACGATATGCTCACCTGGCCGGAGAAAATTCGCTTCGGTTTGGGCTTGATTCCGGCTATGATCAAGGGTCAGAAATACGTCGAGGAGATGGATAAATATTCCTTCTCGGAGTGGCTCAAACGCCAGAACGTGCCGCCCCGGGTGGAAACTGAGGTGTTCATCGCCATGTCCAAGGCTTTGAATTTTATCGGACCCGACGAGATCTCCTCCACGGTGATTTTGACGGCCCTGAATCGCTTCCTGCAGGAGAAGAACGGCTCGAAGATGGCGTTTTTGGACGGATCTCCGACGGAGCGATTGTGTCAGCCCTTGGTAGACTATATTACGGAGCGCGGCGGACAGGTGCGGTTGAATGCGCCCGTCAAGGAGTTCTTGTTGAACGACGATGGCAGTGTCCGGGGGTTCCGCATCCGGGGACGAAATGGCGAACCGGATGAGGAGTTGACGGCGGATGTTTATGTATCGGCGATGCCGGTCGATCCCCTGAAGCTGATGCTGCCCGATTCGTGGCGGGAAATGGACTATTTCAAGCAACTTGAGGGTTTGGAAGGGGTCCCGGTGATCAACGTCCATTTGTGGTTCGATCGCAAGTTGACGGACATCGACCACCTGCTGTTTTCGCGATCGCCGCTGCTGAGTGTCTACGCGGACATGAGCAACACCTGCCGGGAGTACGCCAACCCGGACCGCTCGATGTTGGAGTTGGTTTTGGCCCCGGCTAAGGATTGGATCGGCAAGTCGGACGCGGAGATTGTGGCGGCGACGATGGCGGAATTGGAGCAACTGTTCCCCGAGGAGTTCCCCCACCGCGCCAAGCTGCTGAAATCCCATGTGGTGAAAACGCCGCGATCGGTGTACAAGGCGACTCCGGGCCGTCAGGCCTGCCGCCCTGACCAAAAGACCCCCGTTCCCAATTTTTACCTGAGCGGAGATTACACGATGCAACGGTATCTGGCGAGTATGGAGGGTGCCGTACTTTCTGGTAAGCTGACAGCACGGGCGATCGAACGGGATTCACACATCGACCGCGATCCGCAGTTGTCAGACCCCTCTGAAGCGGAAAACGGACAATCCCCCGTGACGGTTTCTGAACTCCCAACCCCCGTCAAGCAGTAGCTTGAGGACGATGGCTGATAGCTGAGGGCTGAAAAAAAAACGAATGCTGCAACTCTCGAAATCCCCCCGCATGAGAACTCAGGCAACCCGGTCAGATTCCTACGAACTCTGTCGTCAAATTACCGCCGAGTACGCCAAGACGTTTTACTTGGGCACTCAGATCATGCCCGAAGCCAAGCGTCGGGCGATTTGGGCGATTTACGTTTGGTGTCGCCGGACTGATGAACTGGTGGACGGCCCGATGGCGGCTTCGACGACGGACGAGACGCTCGATCGCTGGGAAGAACATCTGGAATCGATTTTCGCCGGAAACCCCATCGACGAGGTGGATGTGGCCCTGGTGGATACCCTGAGCAGATTTCCCCTCGACATCCAGCCGTTCCGGGACATGATCGCTGGCCAGCGGATGGACCTGTACCGGAGTCGCTACGCCACCTTCGAGGAATTGAAGCTGTACTGCTACCGGGTGGCGGGAACGGTGGGCCTGATGTCGATGGCGGTGATGGGGACGGCCCGACCCGATCCGAGCCCCTGGAACCGCGATCGCCCCCCATACTGTCCCAAAGAGGAAGCGATCGCCCTGGGAATTGCCAACCAACTTACCAATATTTTGCGGGATGTGGGGGAAGATGCCCGCCGGGGACGGATTTACCTGCCCTTGGATGACCTGGCGTTGTTCGATTACACGGAGGCGGATTTGTTGAACGGCGTGGTAGATGACCGCTGGCGGGAGTTGATGCGCTTTCAAATTCAGCGATCGCGCAAATTTTACGCCCGGGCGGAGCGGGGGATCGCTTCCCTGAACCCGGACATCCGCTGGCCGGTTTGGACGGCCCTGATGCTCTACAGCCAAATTCTCGACGAAATCGAGCGCAACCAATACGATGTCTTCACCAAGCGGGCTTACGTCCCCACCTGGAAGAAGATGGCCTGTCTCCCCGTCGCCCTGCTGCGGGCGAAAGTCCTTTAAGTTGGGGTGTGGGGTGGGTTCGGTGGGGTGTGGGGATTTGAGATTTGAGATTTGAGATTCCCCCCGGTTCGGAAATTCCCTATTCCCTATTCCCGACTCCCTAAAACCGACTCCCTCAAAATAGACAGACCCGGCACCGATTTTAAAAGTGCCGGGTCTGTTTGGTTAAATGGAGAAAAAATTGGGCGAGGGATTAAGAATTGCTCGTTTGGGCGGAGAGCATTTCCTTGAGCTTTTCTAACTCGCTGGCCCAGCGGGGATCGGGTTGGATGGAAGCCGAACCCCCACCGGAGGGGGAGGTGGAGGAAGAACTGCCCGCACTGCGGTTGGATTTTTTCCGGTTCTTGCTGCCACCGCTGGAACTGCTCTTTCCGACGGGGGCGGCGGAACGATTTTCCTCCTCGGATTCTCCCTTACTTTTCTTGCGGGGTTGTGCCCGTTCGATTTTCAGGGCATTTTCCCCGAACATGACACCGTTGTATTTCTCGACGATTTGATCGGCTTGATCGTCACTTTGCACGGTGACGAAGCCGAAACCTCGACACTTGCCCGTTTTGCGATCGGTGATCACTTTCGCCGAGATGGATTCACCTTCATCTGCAAACACGGCTTGCAAATCTTTGCGATCGAGTTCTTTTGGCAAATTTCCGACATAAAGGCGAACAGACATTGATGATACCTCCAGTAAGTAACTGTACTATTTGCGTTGAAAAATCCTGTTAAATCAGGTCATCTTAAAAAACAAGCACACTTAAACTCGGGCTCACTTGACAACAACACAGAGTGCCTGCAACTGACTCGCGCACGCTTGAGCTCTTTGCAAATTACCATCGGCTTCGATCCAAAAATAACGTCTCAAGTTGGCTCTGAATCGGAGTCGCAAACATGGAAAAGATTGAGCTGGTAAATTGTCGCGTAAAGTTTGAGTCATGCTTCAAAACTGACTGCTATAGATGTTGACATCACTCTCGCCGAGTTCCGATTTGAATGCTTCTATAGCCAAGATTGTAAAAAGAAGTGTCAAAGGACTTCAACTTCAGAACAATGAAATGCTTCTTCAAGTTTAGTACGGATGGGGCAACAAAACCCAAAATTTTGCAGAACGATTTATTTTTCTCGTCACTATTGAAGTAAGAGAACGGTGACAACCGATCTGCGACGCTATCTAGTCATCCCAAAAAGAACGGTAATAACAGACCATCCTCTAAGATACCATAACCCAGCGCACATTTATAGAAATTGACCGGAAAAATTTCCCATCTTCCCTATGGATGACAGGAGTCTCAGCCGGTATTCCGCAAGCGATCGGGCTTTCCGTCATGAAGTCAGCAATCTTGTGAAATTCTATTTTTTCAATGTAAACAAATGTAACACCGTCGGGGGCAAAATGTAAACCCTCGCCGGGAAACATTACGATCGCATCCGGCATCAAAACCCCCCCCGGGAAATCAAACTCGCCCCCCACAGGGCGATCGCGATCGCCAGAATCACCGACCACAGGGGATGTCCGCCGTAGAGTTCCAGCCGTTTCTCGACGCTTTGCAACCGTTCCACGTCGATCCAGGGGGTCGCCCCCCGCCGCCACCACCCCGTCACTTTCACCGGACGCCCGATCAGATCCTTGGGGTGGGGAGATTTCAACCAGAAGTTAGCGAGGGGGGTAAATGGGGGGACGTAGTGGAGGCGGACCAAACCGCCGGCGGTTTTCAAGATCAGATCCTGACCCATAATATTGTCGATTCCCCCCCGTCCGATCAACTCGCCCTGTACACAAATCGGTTTGGAGTCGATGGGGAGGGTTTGGGGATCGCAAAATAACTCCCGCAGATCCGGATCGATCGCCGTTTTCGCCGGTTTGATTTCGGGAAAAAAGGCGTTATTCCGTAAAAAGATCCCCAAACTGCAGCCGATGGGAATGCAACCGTACAAAATCCACCGATCCCCGAACAGCCATTCCAACTGCCAGAATCCGATCAGCCCGAAGATCGCCCCCATCAGCCAAACCGCCAAGCCGATGGCCACTCCGGCGGGGAGTCCGAAATAGGGGGCGCCCTGGATCGCCAATTTTTCGCGATCGCGCCGAAATGTCCGTGGGGCGGGACTTTCCAGATTCAACTCCTGATCCAATTTCCAGAATTGGGCGTAGTAGGAGAGGATCAATAAGCGATCGCCCAAAGCCGGGTGGGAGTTGGGGATCTCCAACCATTTGCGGTGAGGATTTTGCAGATCCCATATGAATAAGGACTCAAAATCTCCCCCTCTCGCCAGACTTCCCAAAGTCATCGCCTGCCGGTATCCCACCGGAGTCAACAGATCGAACCCCTCCAATAGGGTATCGGTTTTGCCCTCCGCCGCGATCGCTGCAGCCATTCCCACCGCCATTTTAGACAATGCCCGGGTCAGGCCGTTGGGATTGCCCGTCAAATTGCAGGCGAGGCGATCAGTATAGTACACCCGGCGCCGGGACACCCACAGGGCCGGAAATCGCAGAATTTGATAAATCCCGTAGGCTGCGGCGGAGATGGGAAACGCCAGGATGCGGAAAATTTTAGCGGGGGGTTTTAAAAGCGACGGGGCGAAATCCGGAACCCAGCGGGGGAGTGAGTCCCTTTGGAGGCGATCGAAACCGTTTTCGCCCCAATCGGCGAACTGACAATAAATCAAATAGGGAATTTGAGTCAACACCGTCGCGAAAGACATCGCCAAAAAATCCCAATTTCCCACCGAAGCGATTTCGCGGGCGTAGATGGCGGCGAGCTCGTCTTCCGTCAGGGTGTCGAGTAACCCCTGGCTGACACAAATGCGGACGAACCGGGGCCAGCATCCGTAGGTCATGGCGATGGGGGCGGCGGTGGGCAACACCCGCAGGGCTGGAAATTTCCAGTTTCGGTTTCGGCAGTAAGTCTGCAAAATGCGGCTGGCTTCCTGGGAGGATTGTAACAGTTGGGTGCGGGGAAAAACCTGTTGGCCGTAACAGAATTTGAGCAATGCATCCAACAGCCAGGGGGAGGCGACAAATAAGATTCCCAAGGTTAGATAAACCCACCGGCTCGGGTCGCGATAAAAAAACTGGATCGGTTTGACAAAGGGCAGTTGTCTCAAGATATGGTTGGTGGTTTCCAAGAGAAATTCCACCAGGCGGGGACTCAGCCACAGCAATACGAAAACGGTGAGGAATTGTTCGATCCGAAATCGGGTCAATTTCAGTTTGCCCAGACGTCGCCATCCGATCGCGGCCCGTCCCGCCTGTTTCCACTGGTATTGAGGTGGGGAAATGTCGGTGTCTGGGGTGGCGGTGGCGACGGGTGGGGGTTCCGGTTCGGCGACTTCGGGGGCGGGTTCTTCCTCTGTCGTCGGGGGGGCGAATGTGGGCTGTCCCTGCTGTTTTTGGAGTCGGACGTAGACGGGCGGATTTTCCGGTTTCGTGGGGGGTGGGGGGGGTTGGCGGTTGGCGGTGGATTCGACTTTGGGGGGTTGGAGGGTGGGATCGAAGGGGACGAAGCCGGTGGAGACTGGGGGTTGGCGGCGGCGGAGTTCTTCGAGGATTTGGGTGGCTCGGGTTCTGACTTTTTCTGCTTTGTGGCGGGTGAGGGTTTCGCACAGAGCGATCGCGCGATCGCTCTGTCCGGCGCGATCGTAGGCTTTGACCAGTGCCATTTTAGCTTTCAACCGGGCGGTGCGATCGGGTTGGGATGCGGCGACGGGTTCCAACAGTGCGATCGCCTGCCGGTATTGCTTCTGTTTGAGGGCGGCCAACCCCCGTTCCAGGGGGGAAGGCTCGGAACCGCGATCGGGGGTGGATGGCATGGGCGTTCCCTCATTCAACCTTCCTTCCAAGATACCCCAGGCGGTCGGAGATATTGCGATGGGGGATTGGGTGGGGATGGGATGGGGAATATCTGGGGCAACCGTATCAGGTTGCCATTGATCGGGAGTCGGGGGGAATCTAAAATCTAAAATTCAACAACCCGATGGCACAATATCAGGGGATACCGTTGATGGAAAGAGGAGCGGGACGGACGTGAAATTGGCGATTCTCGGGGGGCCCGGAGCCGGAAAGGGAACCCAGGCGAAAATACTGTGCGGCTACCTGGAGATCCCCTGTGTGGATATGGGTCAGATCCTGCGGCGGGCGATCGCATCCGGGACGGAGTTGGGACGCCAAGCCGAGCCCTACGTCGAAAAGGGGGAACTGGTTCCGGATGAAATTCTGATTCAATTTGTTCGCGATCGCCTCCTGGCTCCGGATGTCAGCAACGGATGGCTCCTCGACGGCTATCCCCGCACGGCATTTCAGGCGGAAGAGTTGGATTTTCTGCTGGAAGATTTGGGGCAGAAACTGCGGTGGGCGATTTATCTGAATGTCTCGGATGATGTCTTGATGACCCGTTCTTTGAAGCGATCGCGGGCCGACGACACCCCACAAATTATCCGGCGCCGCATCGAAGTGTTTCACCAGCGCACCGTCCCCATACTAGAATATTACGAGCCTCGGGGGCATCTGCTCGATATTAACGGCGATCACCCGCCGGAACAGGTTTCTCAAGATATCCTCGATGTCCTCGTCCGGCAGTAGCGGCCCACCTTGAGGTGATAAAAGATCATGTCCTGGCAACGTCCCGATGGCAGAGAGCCCCAACAGTTGCGTCCGGTTGCGTTTGAACTCGATTATACGAAGTTTGCCGCCGCTTCGGTTCTGACCAAGTGTGGCAACACCCAAGTGCTGTGTACGGTGACGATACAGCCCGGAGTGCCGCGGTTTTTGCAGGACTCGGGACGGGGGTGGCTGACGGCGGAATATCGGATGCTGCCGGGGGCGACTCCCCAACGGCAGTCCCGGGAGTTGATGAAATTGTCGGGGCGGACCCAGGAAATTCAACGCCTGATCGGGCGGAGTTTGCGGGCGGCGGTGGATCTGGAGGCGATGGGAGAAATGACGGTTATCGTCGATGCGGATGTTCTCCAGGCGGACGCGGGAACCCGGACAACTTCAATTACTGGCGGGTTTGTCGCCCTCGCTCATGCGTTTGACAAGATGGTGAAACGGGGGGAATTGGAGCGATCGCCCATCCGCCACCAGATCGCGGCGATTTCGGTGGGACTCATGGAGGGGGAGGCGTTGCTCGATCTCAACTACGAGGAAGACGTGGCGGCGGACCTCGATTTTAATGTGGTGATGCGGGACGATCTGGGGATGATCGAGTTGCAGGGGACGGCGGAGGCGGAGAGTTTCAGCCGCGCCGAGTTGAACAAGATATTGGACTGCGCCCAAAAGGGCATCCTAGAATTGTGCGAATTGCAACGCCGCGCTTTGGCGGATACCTGAACCGGGGGGCTGCGATCGGCCGGGGTGTGGGCAAAAGTCGCGATCGCATTTAAGATCGAGAATATAGCCCCTGTCAGGAGGGGTTTCAATCGGTTTTTCATCGATTCGCCTGCATCTGCGATGGTGGGATGTGACGAGGATTTTTACAGGAGATTGATAACAATGTGGGTCAAGATCAATGTTGTTTTGATCGGAATTACCCTGGTTTATACGATCGCCCCCCTGGCGATCGCGTTTATGGGTTTGGCATTGGCCGGTTTGTTCGGCTGCGAGTCCGGCGGAGGCATGGAGGTTTATTGTCTCGAAAAACCCTGGCTGGGACAGTTGCTCACCACGATGGGAATGATGAACTGGTTCGCCCTGTTTACCCTTCCTTCCGGGGCAATTATCGCGATTATATTGTCCGTCGCCCTGGGCGTACAGTTGATTTTACCCAAATTTATCCGTTAAATTCACTGCGATTGATCTGAAGTCATATCCATCTAAGCGTCCGACCGTGAGTCATTCTTTATTGCTTTGAATTTTAATGATGGATCATCTTACCGTAGAATCCACCCTCGTGGATTTGAAGCTTTATGATACCCGGGCTGAATTGAGTCAACTGGGAAAGGTACTCGCCCAAATTTTTGAAAATGACGGGAATATTCCGGGAGTTATTCTCGGCGATCGCGGTGAGTTTGTGGGGATGATTTCCCAGCGACAATTTTGGCGACTTCTCAGCCGCCCCTACGGACGGGAGCTCTTTTTGACTCGCCCCATTCAATCCTTATATCGATTTTTGCGGGTGCAGCCGTTGGTATTGCCCGCCCATACGACCATTTCCGACGCGGCCCGCCAAGCCGTGAAACGCCCCCCGGAACATCTGTACGAACCCTTGGTGGTGCGCCTTTCCCCTTCCGAATTTCGAGTCCTCGACACCCAACAACTCCTCGTCGCCCAATTGTTCGTCCACCAACTGGCAATTCAACTGTTGGAAAATACGGAACACCTCCTCAAAGAGGCTAACTTGGAACTGCACCGAATGGTGCGGATCGACCAACTGACCCAAATCTCAAACCGCCGCAAATTTGATGAGTTTATTGAGGCTGAGTGGAGGCGACATTTTAGATTACAGTTTCCTCTGTCAATTATTATCGCAGATGTGGATTATTTTAAAGCTTATAATGACTATTACGGACACCAAGCCGGAGATGATTGCCTCAAAACCGTGGCCCAACTCATCGATCGCGCCGTCCGGCAATCTTCCGATCTCGTCGCCCGCTACGGCGGGGAAGAATTTGCCGTCATTTTACCGGAAACCTCCCCGGACACTGCGGAGGCGATCGGCGAAAGAATTCGGGCGACGGTGGAACAACATCAACTTCCCCACGTCAAATCTAAAGTTTGCCCCTACATCACTTTAAGCCTCGGCATCAGCAGTCAAATTCCCACCTATTCCACCTCATTTGAAACCTTGATCGCCACCGCCGATGCCGCCCTTTATCGGGCCAAAGAATGGGGGCGCAATCGTATAGTCAGCCTCTGTGGTGAGAAGATTTGAGATTGAATTAACTTCCCGGACAGATTTGATATCGAGTCCAAAAGGTCAAAACGATAAGTTTTTGTACTCAATTTTAGTTGTCAAGGTGCGAATCCTAAAATTTACAAATCTCCACAAAAAATATAAGAATCATTGCATAAAACAATCATGGCGTTGTTTTGGTGGCACACTGAATCCTCAGAACGAAGAAACGTCAGACCTTGCGGCAGAAAATAGGTGTTTTTACTCCCCTGCTGCGATCGCGTTTAAGGTTTGAGACAATAGCGAAAAGCTACCCGCACTGATTATCAATACCGGAGAAAATTGTATGAAATTGGCTTACTGGATGTATGCAGGTCCGGCCCACATCGGCACTCTCCGCATTGCCAGTTCTTTTAAGAACGTCCACGCCATCATGCACGCCCCCCTCGGCGACGACTATTTCAACGTCATGCGATCGATGTTGGAACGGGAACGGGACTACACGCCAGTCACCGCCAGCATCGTCGATCGCAACGTGCTGGCCCGGGGTTCCCAGGAAAAAGTCGTCGATAATATCGTCCGCAAAGATCAGGAAGAAAACCCCGATCTGATCGTCCTCACCCCCACCTGCACCTCCAGCATCCTGCAAGAAGATCTGGAAAATTTCGTCAGCCGCGCCCAGTTGGACGCCCGAGGAGACGTGATGCTGGCGGATGTGAACCACTACCGCGTCAACGAACTGCAGGCAGCCGATCGCACCCTGGAACAAATCGTCAAATTCTACATCCAAAAAGCCCGGAAAAAAGGCGAACTCCCGGAGGATAAAACCGAAAAACCCTCCGTCAATATCATCGGGATGTCAACCCTCGGCTTCCACAATCAACATGACTGCACCGAACTGAAGCGGTTGATGGCCGATCTGGGCGTCGAAGTCAACGAAGTGATTCCCGAAGGGGCGTCGGTTCACAACTTGAAAAACCTGCCCCGGGCTTGGTTTAACTTGGTTCCCTATCGCGAATTGGGATTGATGGCGGCGCGGTATTTGGAGGCTGAATTCGGAACCCCTTATATCGACATCACGCCGATGGGGGTGGTGGAGACGGCCCGCTGCATCCGCAAAATTCAAGCGGTGATTAATAACCAAGGGGCAGATGTCGATTATGAAGACTATATCGACAATCAAACCCTGCACGTTTCCCAGGCGGCTTGGTTCTCCCGTTCCATCGACTGTCAGAATTTGACGGGTAAAAAGGCGGTGGTATTTGGAGACAACACCCACGCCGCCGCCATGACCAAAATTCTGGCGCGGGAAATGGGAATTCATGTGGTTTTGGCGGGGACTTATTGCAAGTATGACGCGGACTGGTTCAAGGAACAGGTGGGCGAGTATTGCGACGAGGTTTTGATCAGTGATGATAATGGCGCGATCGGGGATGCGATCGCTCGCATTGAACCGGCGGCAATCTTCGGAACCCAGATGGAACGCCACGTCGGAAAGCGGTTGAGTATCCCCTGCGGCGTGATCGCGGCCCCCATCCACATCCAGGATTTCCCCATCGGTTACAAGCCGTTTTTGGGCTACGAGGGGACGAATCAGATTGCCGATTTGGTGTACAATTCCTTTACGTTGGGGATGGAAGATCACCTGCTGGAAATCTTCGGCGGACACGACACCAAAGAGGTGATTACGAGGGGAATTTCGGCTGATTCCGATTTGAGTTGGGCGAAGGATGCCCAGGCAGAATTGAACAAGGTTCCCGGTTTTGTGCGGGGTAAGGTGAAGCGGAATACGGAGAAATTTGCCCGCGATCGCGGTTTGCAGGAAATTACCCTGGAAGTCATGTACGCGGCGAAAGAGTCTGTGGGTGCTTAGTTGGGGATTTGGGGAAGAAGAACCACAGAGGCACAGAGGACACGGAGAGAATTTTTTTGTGTCTTTGTGGGTTCCTTCGGGAATGAAGTCTCAAGCCAATGGCAATCCGATTGAGAGGATTTCCAATCAATTTTTCACAAAAACAGGATCTAATATTACACGCAAACAATGAGAATTATCAAGTCTTTAATTGGTGTGGCGCTGATTTTAATCGGCATTTATTTTTTAGGTCAAAATATCGTTTTCACCACCAAAGTTTCACGCTACTGGTGGCGGGATATTTCGGCGGCGGGTTCCGTGCTGTTAACGCTTTCCGGTTTGTCAACCTTGATTTTCTTTCCCCACGAAACGGGGAAAGCCGGGTGGGTGATGGTTTTGTTGGGAATTGCGTTGGTTTTTGTCAGCGGCCGCGTTTTGCTGCTTCCCACCAGTTTATGGACATTTTTCGTGGCGTTTGCCTCAACTTTAATTGGTTTGAATTTGTTGAGAACGGGGAGGATGAGATTTTAATTGATTGAGAACCACAGAGGCACTCCAGGACACGGAGAGAATTTTTTTGTGTCTTTGTGGTTTGCATTAGAAATGAATGATCGGGGTATTTTATAGTTTGGAAGGACGCAGGAGATCCCCCTAAATCCCCCTTAACAAGGGGGACTTTGAATTCGGTTTTTATCCCTTAAAATGGGATAACACGGTTAGGACAGATCGGCTAATTTGAGTCCCGCCTTGAAATGAATTTCAAGGCTGATAGCAAAAGTCCACTTAAGTGGACTCGTTCGGAGTAATCGTGTCCCAACCTAAATGCGTACTGCTATAATCCCTTAAAAATGGGGGCTTTGAATTCGGTTTTAACTCCTTAAAATGGGTGGCTTTGAATTTGTTTTTTATGACTTAAAAGGGGGGATTCACTGGCTTGGGAAAGTTATAATTTCATATTTTCAACGCCCAATTCTTCCGGGAATGATGACGTTGGTGCGATCGAAACTGGGGGGTAAAGAGGGGCGGGGTGTTACTCCATCTTCGGAGAAATTGCCGCGCAGAAAACTCGGGGAAAAATTGCGATCGCCGAGGACTCCTCGTTGAACTTCTACGTTTTTGAGAGAGTCTACCGTTGTCGCCACTCCTTTACTGGTGGTTAGGGGATCGGCGACGCCTCCCAAGGCGTCGATCAAAAATGTGTTGCTGAAGCCGCCAATCATTTCGACATCCTGTTCTTCTTCAAAGAAACCGGGACGCAGGCGGCGGGTTGGTTGGGCATTGGTGGGGGATTCTCCCCAAATCACTGCGGCGATCGCAACACCGGACAACAGACAGAAGAATCGAAAAATACTGCAATTCATGGGGGTGTCTCCGTTTCTATCAATTTTATCGGCATATTTTGATCGTCTCCAATGTATATTAAAACTGTTTGATAATTGTGAACAGTTTTTGAATTTAAACCTCAACAAGCCCCGAATAACGGACAATTGACCATGATCCAGCCGACCACCCCACCCCTACAAACCCTTCCCGGCGAAGGAATGCTCGTCGCGATCGCCCCCCAAGTCGAAGATTACCAAATGCTGGAGGCGGGGGTGCTCCCGGGGGCGAAGGTTCTGATACTGGACGGGGATGCGATCGCCCAGATTACGGCGGTTTTGGAGGCGGATGCCTCCATCACCCGTCTCCACATCATCTGTCACGGTGCCCCCGGCGTGTTGGAGTTGGGGACGACTCGCCTCGGCGGGGAGAATGTGGAACGGTATCGCCACCAGTTGCGGCGGTGGCGTGTGGCGGAAATTCTGCTGTATGCGTGTAATGTGGCCCCCCTAACCCCCCAATT
>JBNGCR010000027.1:15409-40185 GCA_050045915.1 Limnospira sp. | reverse complement strand
CTGCCTCCCCTGCCCCCCATCTCCCCATTCCCGACTCCCGACTCCCGACTCCCGACTCCCCACAAATATAAGGTGAACTTTGGCAGATATTGAAAAAGTGAGATAGTTTTGAAATTAAGTGATGTTTTGGAGCCGAGCCATGGAATCGTCGTCTCTCCTCACCGATGGCTAGTCCCCCCATCCGGAGGGATCGGGGTCGGGCTATCGATTAAACCCGCCAAACCCTCCAAACACAGATCCCAATTCGCTGCTATCCCAGAAAGCTGCCATGTCAACCTTAGTGATCGTTGAATCTCCCACGAAAGCCCGCACCATCCGCAATTTCTTGCCCAATGACTATCAGGTGGAAGCCTCGATGGGTCACGTGCGCGATTTGCCCCCCTCCGCCGACGAAATCCCAGAAGAATTCAAAGGACAAAAGTGGGCGCAACTCGGTGTCAACGTCGAAGGGGATTTCGAGCCGATCTACGTCGTCCCCAAAGACAAGCAAAAAACCGTCAAAGAACTGAAAAAAGCCCTCAAACAGGCTCAGGAGCTGATTCTAGCCACCGACGAAGACCGGGAGGGGGAAAGCATTAGCTGGCACCTGTTGCAGGTGCTCAACCCCAAAATTCCCACCCGGCGGATGGTCTTCCACGAAATCACCGAAGAGGCCATCCTCGCAGCCCTCCGAGACTGCCGGGACGTGGACGAACAACTGGTCCACGCCCAGGAAACCCGCCGCATCCTCGATCGCCTCTACGGGTACACCCTCTCGCCCCTGCTGTGGAAAAAAATCTCCCGGGGTCTGTCGGCGGGCCGGGTGCAGTCCGTCGCCGTCCGCCTGCTGGTGAACCGGGAGCGGGAACGCCGCGCCTTCCGCCAGGGGGGATACTGGGATTTGAAAGCCCTGCTGGAACAGGCGAAAACCGACTTCGACGCCAAATTGATCACCGTCAACGGCGTGCGGGTCGCCACCGGCAGCGATTTCGACGAAACCACGGGCCGCATCGCCGAGGGGCGCAATGTCGTTTTGCTCGACGAAGCCCAGGCGGAGGCCCTGAAGGATAAACTGGCGGGCAAACCCTGGTCCGTCACCAATATCGAAGAGCGATCCTCGACCCGGAAACCGGCGCCGCCGTTCACCACCTCCACTCTGCAACAGGAAGCCAACCGCAAACTGCGACTGAGCGCCCGCCAGACCATGCAGGTGGCTCAGGGGCTCTACGAGCGCGGTTTCATCACCTACATGAGGACCGACTCGGTGCACCTGTCCGAACAGGCGATCGCGGCGGCGAGAGCCTGCGTTGAGAGCAAATACGGCAAAGCGTACCTGAGCCCCAAACCCCGCCAGTACACCACCAAAAGCAAGGGCGCCCAGGAAGCCCACGAAGCCATCCGCCCCGCCGGACATTATTTCCGCACCCCCCGGGAGACGAATCTCGGCGGCAACGACCTGAAACTCTACGATCTGATTTGGAAGCGGACCGTCGCCTGCCAGATGGCCGACTCCCGCCAAACCAACATTTCCGTGGATTTGCAGGTGGAAGAGGCCGGGTTCCGGGCGTCCGGGAAGCGGATCGACTTCCCCGGCTTTTTGCGGGCCTACGTCGAGGGGTCCGACGATCCCGATGCGGCTTTGGAAAATCAGGAGGTGCCGCTGCCGCCGTTGAAAGTGGGCGATCGCCCGAATTGCAAGGAAATCGAGGCGATCGGACACGAAACCCAACCCCCCGCCCGGTTTACCGAGGCGTCTCTGGTGAAAACCCTGGAAAGCGAGGGCATCGGGCGCCCGAGTACCTACGCCAGCGTCATCGGCACGATCATCGATCGCGGTTACGTCCAGCAGAAGGGCAACGCCTTAGTCCCGACGTTCACTGCCTTCGCCGTCAGCACCCTGCTGGAAAAATATTTCCCGGATTTGGTGGACCTGCGGTTCACGGCCCGCATGGAAAATACCCTCGACGAGATCGCCGCCGGACAGGCGGACTGGCTGCCCTACCTGCGGGATTTCTACTCCGGCGATACGGGACTCGAACACCAGGTCAAGGAACAGGAAAGCCAGATCGACAGCAGGGAAGCCCGGACCGTCGAGTTGGAGAATTTGGGGGAAGGGTCCGATGGCATGACCTACCGCCTCTGTATCGGCAAGTTCGGCCCCTACGTCGAGGCCCAGAAGGGTGAGGAAACCGTCACGGCTTCCATTCCCCAAGACCTGACCCCCGCCGACCTAACGCCGGAGTTGATTCAGGAGTTGATCGGACAGAAGACGGAGGGCCCGGAAAAGCTGGGACTGCACCCGGAGACGGGGGAGGCCATCTACGTGCTCATCGGCCCCTACGGTCCCTACGTCCAGTTGGGGGAAGAGTCGGAAGCCAACAAGAAGCCGAAGCGGGTGTCTTTGCCGAAAGGGGTGGAGAAGGATGCGGTGACGATGGACATGGCGGTGAGGCTGCTGTCCCTGCCGCGGGTGTTGGGACTGCATCCGGAGACGGGGGCGAAAATTAAGGCGGCGATCGGTCGTTATGGCCCCTATGTGGTCCACGAGGCGAAGGAGGGCAAGGATTATCGGTCGATTAAGGCGCCGGATGATGTGTTGACGATTTCGTGCGATCGCGCCCTGGAACTCCTCTCCCAACCGAAACCGGGGCGTCGGGGCTCCAAAAAGTCGGCGACACCCCTGCGGGAATTGGGGGAACATCCGGAGGACAAGGAACCCGTCAATATCTACAACGGCCCCTACGGTCTTTATGTGAAGCACGGCCGCACCAATGCGTCTATTCCCAAGGATAAACCGATGGAAAGTGTGACGTTGGAGGAGGCGTTGGAATGGTTGGCGGCGAAGGCGAGTTCTAAATCGAAATCGAAATCGACGAAATCGAAATCGACGAAATCGAAATCTCGCAGTAGTTCGACAACGAAGAAGTCCACGACTCGGAAGACGAGTACGCGGAAGAAGAAGACGGAATAGGCGATCGCAATTGGGGGCGTCCGGGTTTGGCGCCCCCAATTTTTTATATGATTAACCACGACCGGCACTCAGTTTGTAGGTTGGGTTTCGTACCTCAACCCAACAGTAAATTTCAATTTTTGTTGAATGCTCGGAACTGACCGGGGTGGGATATGCAACACCGCTTTGAAATCAATTCCAAAGCTAATAGCTCAAATCATCTAAAGATGATTGGGGAGGTTATGCGGTTAAACCGGATTTGATATTATTCTAAAAAACCTTCCTCTGACAATAACACTATCCCGTTCATTGCTTTGCATAAATCACCCGATGCGTCTTCAAAATATTTGCCAAACGATATGGATTTTGAATTTGATTCTTTTCTACTAAATCAACAACCCGTCCAAACTTCCCCTCTAACTCCTCCTGCATATCCAACACATCCGATAACCTCAACCGCAATTTCCCGTCATAAACCACCAAAACATCAACATCGCTGTCCGACCGAAAATCCTCCCGCAACACCGACCCAAACAAAGCCAATTTAACAATATTCCAACGTTGGCAAAAATCTGCAATTTCCGAAATCGATACGTTTAAACGTTCCCTCAAAATCCCATCTAAATTGATTTTGCTTTCTTCTTGTACCGTCATACCCTTTTAACCTCTCCCTCAAAGTCTCTTTAAAGTTGACAATCTAACAGTTCTGGGGTAATATGATTTTATCGATAATCATATCATCATCCACTTCTATTCACCGATCGCCGCGATCGCCCTTCGCACCCAAACCCCCAATTCTGGAGGCTGAGAGTCGCGTAGGTTGGGTTGAGGTACGAAACCCAACACCAAAATATCAAATTTTTTTGAATGTTCGGAACTGACCGGGGTAGGATATGCAACACCGCTTGGGAATCAATTGCGTTTACCTTGGGATGAGTGGGAGTTGCCGAATGCGGAAGTTGTGGCGGTGGCGGAACGGTTTATTGAGGACACGGAGAGAAGAAGGAGGGAGTCAATTACATTCTGCAAGTCTTGACGCGAGAGAAGTGCAGATTCGCCACCACCATCCCCACTCTCCTCCCCATTCACATAATGCGATCGCCATCCAGCCAAAGACTCCGGGTACTCGTCCTGATGGTAGGTGGCCTTCTGGTGCTTTTTTTTCAAAAGTCATATTATTGTAATGCAACCATTGTTTTCCTTTTTTCCATCCGACTTTCTTGCCAAAATCGTTCCAAATTTTTGCATTGTATTCCTTCGTACCTCCCAAGCGGTCATAAATTTGCTTCTGTACCGAAAAGCCGAAGCGTCCCCCGCTATATTTCACCCAAAGGCGATCGATCACTCGCAAATCCTGACAGGGAAAATTTTCGATATCTTTTACCCGCAACCATCCTTCGTTTTTTCGTCCCGCCACTTGCAGCATCAGCCGGGTGGTTTCTTCGTCCGCTTCTCGCCATTTTGCGATCGCCAACAGATTCTCCAAGCGTTGATAGCGGCGGGGGGTGACGGGTTCCAAATCGTCCAAAACTTCTGTTGCGGACTGGTAGCGTTTGCCGAAATCCCGTTCTACCAACCGATCCAAAATCTTTTCCAACTCGCGATCGACCGAATTGCCTTGTAAAAAATTTTGCCAAATCCATCCTTCTTCGGAATCGGGAAAATCCGACGGAATCGCCCGAGTTAGCAAGTGCAAACACGTCACCCCCAAGCTATAAAGATCGCTGTTCAATTGCGGTTGTCCCATCGCTTGTTCGGGGGCGCAATAGCCCGGAGTTCCGATCAATGTTCCGAATTTTGTACGGTGCGATCGCATAACTTTGGCGACACCAAAATCGACCAAAACTAATTTTTGATCGGCGCTACGACGAATGATATTGTCGGGTTTGATATCCCGATGAATGACATTTTTAGCGTGGACGAATTGCAAAATTTTTAATAAATCTGACAATAATTCTCGAATCTGCCGTTCGGAGAAAACGCCATGTCGATCTAATTCGGATTCTAGCGTCTCTCCGGGAATAAATTCTTGGACTAAATATTGCCGATTATCCGAAATAAAATAAGCGAACAACTCCGGGATTTGCGGATGTTTTCCCAAGTCCTCCAAACATTCCGCTTCTTGGTAAAATAGCTGGGACGCTTTTTCAATATTGTCCGTCCCTTGTGCCTGGGGTAAAAACTGTTTGATGACGCAAAGCGGTTTCGAGGGTTTATCTTCGTCGATCGCCAGAAAGGTGCGACCGAAACCGCCTTGACCTAAAATTGACTGGGCGCAATATCTCTCTCGCAGGAGTAATTTGCCACCGCACTTCTGACAATATTGGGAATTGTCGGGGTTGGATCGGAGGCAGTCCGGGTTCAGGCATTGACGCATAGACGCAAAACCGGGAATTTATTCCCATTTTATTATCCAGGGGAAAGAATGAAATAAACGTTTTGATGTTTCACGTCGAAGCAGAGTTAAATTACAGATGTCGCCACATCATCCCGGCTCTAGCCGTACCAGACGCCCGTTAGGCTCATCCGTCAGCACATAAATCAGTCCGTCGGGGCCTTCGCGCACATCCCGCACCCGTTGCCCGATCGCAATGGGGATTTCGTTGACCACTGCGCCCGACTCATCCACATCGAGATAGCGCACATCCTGGGAGACGAGTCCGCCCGCAAACAGGTCGCCCTGCCATTGGGGAAAGCGATCGCCCCGATAGACGAGCAATCCCGATGGGGCGATCGCGGGCGTCCATACCACTAGGGGATCGACCATGCCGGGGCGCGATCGCTCTGACGAGATCTCCCCGCCCGAGTATTCGCGACTGTGGGTAACGACCGGCCAGCCATAATTTTCGCCCGGTTGCAGGCGATTAAACTCATCGCCCCCCCGCGATCCGTGCTCTGTTGCCCACGCCTGCCCCGTGTCGGGATCGACCGCGAGCCCCTGGATGTTTCGATGACCGTAGCTCCACACGGCAGGTTCCGCCCCCGCCGTATCGACAAAGGGATTATCTGCCGGCACCGAACCATCGGCATTGAGGCGGACAACCTTGCCCAGATGACTCCCCAATTCCTGCGCCTGATTGCGAATCAACTCACCCTCTAGCTCAATGGGCGGATTGCCGCCATCGCCGATGGAAACCAGCATCGTGTCGTCGGGTAGCCAAGTGATGCGAGAGCCAAAATGCTGGCCCCCCGACTTGGCACGATTCACACTAAAAATGACCGTCCAGTCAGAGAATTGAGTGCCGTCAAAGCGGGCTCGCGCCACCTGCGTCTGATTGGCTGATGCCGTCCCTTCGGAATAGGTGAAATAGATCCATTGATTTTCCCCAAACTGCGGATGTAGGGCGACATCCATCAAGCCGCCCTGATTTTGATTGAATACATCGGGGACGCCTGGAATCGGGTTGGGGTCGAGGGTGCCGTCTCGCAGCAGTCGCACGCGCCCCGGTCGCTCAGTAATCATGATAGTGCCGTCCGGTAGCCATGCCATGCCCCAGGGATGCTCCAGCCCTTCCGTCACAGTGGTGGGCGACAGTTCGTTGGGGGATCGGGCGATCGCGGGCTCAGTTGGCGCGGCATCTTCGACCGTTGTTTCCTGTGAAGCCGCCGCCGCCGTGTCATCGGGTGCAGAGGTGGCGGGCTCCGAATCACTTGCGGCACAGCTCATCACCATCGATCCGGCCATCAATGCTCCAGTGATGAAGCGTAACGGAAATTGGGGCATCGTCATCCCTCCTATGGGCAGCTTGGGTGAAAGATCAGTCGGTTTGGGGGACATTACGATCCTGAAGCCTGGCCTCAGTGGGCGACTCTACGCTACCTGTTCGCTCTTTTCTCTGCAAATTTACCATAATCCTGTCCCACCCGATTATAAATCTGTTTCTGGACACTAAAACCAAAGCGTCCGTTGCTGTGCTGCACCCACAGGCGGTCAGAGCTGATTTTTGAAGTCGCTGAAATCCTTTGATCCCCCTAAATCCCCCTTAAAAAGCAGAGCCGTTTCATTTTCCCCCGAAAAATGGCTAGGGAAGCAGAGGAAGCAGAGGAAGGGGAGGGGGAAGAGGGAGTTTTTTTTGGCATGAAAAGGTATTTTTGACCGAAAAAACCCTTGCTCCTGGCTCCCATTAACGGTTTTCATCGTCACCCTCGACCATTTTGAACCGAGAATGAAACAGCCGGGCCCTTAAAAAGGGGGACTTTGAATTATAAATGTACTTCTGATTCCCCAAGGAAAGTGCAAACACGTCACACCTAAACTGTAAAGATCGCTGTTCGGTTGCGGTTGTCCCATCGCTTGTTCGAGGGCGCAGTAGCCCGGGGTTCCGATGAATGTTCCGATCGCGGTACGGTGCGATCGCACAACTTTAGCGACACCAAAATCATCGGTCAATCATCACAAACTAACCGAAATATAAAATCTGCGAAAATCTGCGAAATCTGTGGACAGATCGACACATAGATGATTCAAGCCCACCAACAACAATCACTTCCACTGGCCGGAAAAAATACCCTTCACCGCCTGAGAAATGCGATCAAGATCTGCCTCCAAAAGCGGCGGCCATTCGACGCCCCGCTGGGAACCCGCGACGAATTGCCGGTGACTCTCCATCGCCAGTTGATACAGTGCCAAAACCAGGGGGCGATCGAAGGTTTCCGTCTCCTTCGACCCCTCAAATACCATTTTCAGGGCCAACAGAATCGACGTCACCTGACCGGGAACGGGGGGCTGGCCCTGTTGGAGGCGACTCAGGAAGGCGTCCGAACTGTTTTGAGCTTCCAAGGCCATTCCCTGTTCGATCAAAAAATTGCGGGCTGTTTTGTAATCCATTATTTAAAAAAGCTTGGAGACGGGGGAGACGCAGATGGGGGAGGGCGCAAACCTGGCGCCCCGACGATCGAAAATTCCCCCCACCCAACCCCCTAATTTATCCGAGTTGTCGTCGGTCTGAACGGCGGGTTTTCCACAAGAAACCGGGAGTTATCCACAAAAATCCGTGAGTTTTCCACAAGATCTAACCTTCCCTTAATCCGATTGATCCCGAATCTTAATCGAATGATGGCATCAGAAACGATCGCGCGATTTCTCGACCGTCATTCCCATTCGATGGTTCCGGGCGGCTTGGAGGTGATGTCGTAAACCACCCGGTTGACGCCGCGCACCTCGTTGACGATGCGGTTGGAAATGGTTTCGAGTAAATCGTAGGAAACCCGGGACCAGTCGGCCGTCATGCCGTCCTCGCTGGAGACGCACCGCAGCACCACCGGATAGGCGTAGGTGCGCTGATCCCCCATCACGCCGACGCTGCGGACGGGCAGCAGCACGGCGAAGGCCTGCCAGAAGTCGTGGTAGACGCCGTGCTTGTGGATTTCGTCCCGGACGACAAAATCGGCGTCGCGGAGGATATTCAACTTTTCGGCGGTGACTTCGCCGAGGATGCGGATCGCCAGACCAGGGCCGGGGAAGGGGTGGCGGCGGACGATCTCCTCGGGGAGGCCGATGGACCGGCCGACTTTCCGCACTTCGTCTTTGAACAGCTTTCGCAGGGGTTCGACGAGTTTGAACCGCAGGTCCTTGGGCAGGCCGCCGACGTTGTGGTGGCTTTTGATTTTCACGGCTACCCGTTCGCCGGTTTTGGGATCGACGTTGGTATCGGCGGATTCGATGACGTCGGGATACAGAGTCCCCTGGGCGAGGTAGTCGAAGGGGCCAAGGCGGGCAGATTCTTCTTCAAAAACGTGGATAAATTCCCGGCCGATGCGCTTGCGCTTTTCTTCGGGGTCGGTGACGCCTTCGAGTTGGGCGAGGAAGCGATCGCGGGCGTTGACGTACTGGACGGGGATGTGGAATTGTTCCTGAAAGAGTTTGACCAGCTTTTCGGGTTCATATTTCCGCATGAACCCCTGGTCGATAAACATACAGGTGAGTTGGTCGCCGATCGCCCGGTGCAGCAAAAATGCCAAGGTGGAAGAGTCCACCCCGCCGGAGAGGGCCAGCAATACCCGCTTGTCCCCCACTTTGCCCCGGATCTCCCGGATCGCCTCTTCCACGAAGGCTTCCGTGGTCCAGGTGGGCTGGCAGTGGCAGATGTGGTAGACGAAATTCCGAATTAATGCCTGACCGCCGACGGAGTGGACGACTTCCGGGTGAAATTGGACGCCGTAGAGTTTGCATTCGTGGTGGGCGATCGCGGCGCAGGGGGTGTTGTCGGTGTGGGCGAGAATGTCGAAGCCGTCCGGCAGGCGGGTGCAGGAGTCCCCGTGACTCATCCACATCGTCGCCCCGTCATCCACATTCGTCAGCAGGTCGGTGGGGTCGTCGATGGTGAGGGAGGCTTTCCCGTATTCCGCCAGCTTGGCTCGTTCCACCTCGCCGCCGAGTTGTTGGACCATCAACTGCATCCCGTAACAGACGCCCAAAATGGGGATGCCCAGGTTCCAAATTTCCGGGTCGCAGTGGGGGGCTCCCTCGTCGTAGACGGAGTTGGGACCGCCGGAAAGGATGATCCCTTTCAAGTTCAGGTCGGCCAGTTTTTGGGCGCTGGTTCGGTAGGAAATGACCTCCGAATAGACCTCGGTTTCGCGGATGCGACGGGCGATCAGTTCCGAATATTGGGACCCGAAATCTAAAATGACGATCATCTCCCGATTCACCGGAGTCACCGGTTCGGTGATCGGTGTCGGTTCAGTTTTCGCCGAGGTTGAGGTTTGGGAAGTCATGATCGAATTGCAAGTCTAGAAGTTCTACAGTGCAAGTTGCCTAAAATTTAGAGGATCTGCGATCGCACTTTGTCCGAAACCGATCGCAGATCTGGGGTGATTGATTCATGTAAACCCTCGGTTTTACCCGTGATTTGTCGAAGGATGATTCTGACCAGAATAACAAATTTGTTGCCAAATTGTATCACCCATTGCACTTTTGAGGATGATTCTGCGCTTGCGATCGAAGAGGAGGGACCCGACGCGAACCTCCCGCTGGGCGTGGGTTTGGATGTAGGCGGCGGCGCGGCGGTCGATGGTGGCCGCGATCGCACCGTAGACGCGATCGACCCAATCGGAATCGAGTTGTCGCAAATAGGCGAGGGCATCTTCGGCGGTGGGACAGCGCAAAATTGCCCGCAGGTCGTCGCCGGGGAGTCCGACGTCGGCACAGTGGGCCGTGAGGATTTCCAGGCGTCCGTCGGCGAGGTGGTGGTGGGTGTGGAAGATTCCCCCCGCCAGTTTGATCAGTTTTCCGTGGTAGCCGAATAGCAAGATGGACTCGATGCCGACTCCGGCCGCGGCCACCAGCATCGGACCGAGCCAGTTGGCGGTTTTCACCGTCTGTCCGGCGGGGATGCCGGAATTGAGGGCCAGATCCAAACCGTTTTCACCCAGACAAAAGACTAGGGTTTTGAATTCGGCGGCTTTTTGTTCCAGAATTTCCCGGTAGGCGTCCAACTGTCCGGGGGCGCTGAGGGGTCGGGAGAGGCCCGTGGTGCCCAGCAGGGACAGCCCCTCGACGATACCGAAGGCTTCGTTGGAGGTGCGTTTCGCCAGTTGTCGCCCTTCGGGTAAAATCACGGTGACTCGGATGCGATCGCCGGGGGGTAGCAGGGGTTTGAGGTTGTCTAAAATGAGCGATCGCGCGTATTTATAAATTGCCGCGCCGCCCCCTTTTTCGTGGAAGCCGATGCCTTCGCCCCCGACAATTTCGATCGCCATTCCTAGGGGATTGGGGTTGCCTTCGATCCGTTCCACCACTGCCCAAATGGGGGTGTCGCGGGTCAGATCTAAGTTGTCGCCGGGATCGGAACGGGTGATGCCGAGGGCGGAATTGGGACTCAGGTGGGCGACTTGTTCGACGGGAATTTCGGCCGTTTCCGGGGGGTCGATCAAGTTCACCTCGACGGCGTTTTGGGGGTCGGGTGTTTGCTTGTGCAGGTGGTTGAGGGCCGCGATCGCGGCGGCACAGGCGAAAACGGGTAGCGTGTATCCAGAACGGGGTTGAATGGTCATATTTCGGGGTAGGATGGCGATCGCGATGGGCTTTCGGTACGCTGTCGCGATCGATAATATAGCAGTGCGCGCTCGTATAGTTACAAAACCTATAAAAGGGAGTCGGGAGTCGGTCGTAGGGAGATTGATCATTCCCGGCGTGTAACCACGCCAGCGCTCGTTGCTATACTTCTCTCTCTCCAACGGCGATCGGTTTCCGAAACATCTGGTTGCCGGAGGTCGGGGTCTGAAGGAACATCAAAACCGGGCGATTTGGACGCCGGAAGTGCGATCGCACCACTGCCAATTTTACAGGATAACCGATGAGAGCTTTTGCCCTTTTCATCTTAATCGTGAGATGCCAGTTTTGAGAAGGGTATACAATCTTCGATCGCTTGACAGACCCCCTTAAAATTCTTCATCACTTCATCTCATCATTGCTAAAGCGAATGACCGGCTCTCCATATCCCTTTTATAAAAATCCGTTAACCAGCCGTCGATTCTCCCTTCCCTCCCGGCAGGGCGATCACGCCTTCAACCGCTTCATTTTTACCGGAAATCCAATGATAAATTTCTTGCCGAATCTGCTGCAATTCCGCCTCTTCCAACTGCTGCCCGAGGCGGTAGGTGCGACGGCGTGAAAAGAGCAACAGCAGGGGCTCTTGGGTGACAATTTCTAAAGTGTGGCGAAAATTTCCTTTCCGATCTTGCAGGCAAATCGGATCGATCTGTTGGATGTGGGAGAGTTTCCCGCGATGGCGGCGCGTCCAGGTGGAAGAATGCCAGCAAATCTCGTAATATTCCCCGTAAAAATTGAGGCTGATGCGTTCAAAGTAATTTTCACCCGATGTCAAAATCGATGCCAAAAAGATGAGTCCACCCGGAATTCCCAATATCAACAAAATAATCGGAACTGCTGCGAGAGATTCCAATAAAAATAAGGCTATTTTTCCTGTCGATATCGGCAGTTTTTGCAACAAATAAATTGTCAGCAAAAGAGAAAATAAAGCACCTCCTTTTATGAATATGGGTAGATTTTTAAGCCGTTCTTGGGCGGTAGAAATTAGCGTTTTCGCCGTGTGGCGGACGGGGCGGACAAACTGGAGGGAAAAGCGACAGGGGATTTGAATTTGCAGGCGATCGCCGGTTTTGGATAAATTTACTGATCGCTCTTGCGGGGGTGCGATTGTGCCGATCCGGTTCAAATTTTTCAACTCTTCCAATGCGTCTCGGGCGGATGAAAAGCGATTTTCCGGCATCGGTTCGGTGAGGTTTTCTAACCAGGAAATCACTCGAATATCGGTGTTTTGAGGGATGCGATCGTGAAAGAGGACGCGAAAATTATCTTGGGGAAAATCGGCAGGGGTGCAACCCGTGAGTAAGTGAATTAACGTCATTCCCAGGGCGTACAGATCGGAGGCGGGGATGGACTGTCCCCCGAATTGTTCGATGGGGGTGTAACCCAATGTGCCGACGACGGTAAATGTCGCCCCGGGGGTGGGAAACTGCACTTGGACGGAACCGAAGTCGATCAGATAAATGCGGTTGTCTTCCCCCCAAATCAGGTTACTCGGTTTGATGTCCCGGTGCAAAACTGGGGGAGAAAACTGATGCAAATAATCCAGGATTTCTAAAACTTCTGTCGCAATCCAGAGCAGATCCGGGCGGGTGAAGTTATATCCGGCTTCCAACTTTTGTTTGAGGGAAATGCCGGGGATATATTCGGTGACGAGTCCGAACCAGAGATTCTCTTCATCCAGGGAGAAATAATCCCGGTAGCGGACGAGGCGGGGGCGATCGAGTCGCTGCAAAACTTGGGCTTCCCGTTCCAGGAGTTTGATGTCATCCCACTGCATCCCGGTTCCCATCGCCAGCAGCTTGATCGCGATGCGATCGCGACGTTTGAGATCCCGCCCCAGCCAGGTTTGGCGGACGGGGTTCGCGTTCAGGGGTTCGACGAGTTGGAAGCGATCGGCGAGGACGGTTCCGGATGACAGCATAGATGAAATGGGGATGAAAAGCCAACGGCAGAATGTCTGTCCTTATTGTGCCACAACCGGCGATACTCCCGGTGTGAATTTGTGGAGAATGCGGATTATACCTGAGAGAGATGGCGAGAATTGACTATAATTATAGTACGATTTTCAGTTCGATTTGGAAATCGGTTTTGAAGGCGATCGCGACCCTCCTCTCCGGGGGATTCAAAATGGAGGTCATTCCATGCCAGAAGTAAAGCCCATATTTCAAAGCTTTCAAGAATATTTGGATTATGAATACGATTCAGAAAATTTTTATGAATTATTTAATGGTGGACTGGTCGAAATTCCTCCGGAACCGGGTTTAAATGTTGAAGTCGCCAATTTTCTATTGCTAAAATTCGCATTGAAGATTGGAACGAATAGAGTCAGACCAAAAGGTTTGGAGTTAGAAGTGAGGGGCGAACCCAGGAACCGCTATCCCGACTTGACGATTATCCGAGAAGAGCACATTCAACAACTGTTAAAACGCAACACGATCCGCCTGTCGATGTCGCCGCCACTGTTGGCGATCGAAGTTGTCAGCCCCGGAGAATTGCAGCGCGATCGCGATTACATTGCCAAACGCATCCAATATCAAGATTGTGGCATTCCCGAATACTGGATTGTCGATCCCCAAACCCGAACGATTTTAGTCTTAGAACTAATCGAAGGCAATTATACAGAAGTTGGAAATTTTTCCGGCGATGACTGGGTAGTATCTCCCAATTTTAGAGAACTCAATTTAAAAGTTTCCGAAGTTTTTAATTGAGAGACAAGAAGACTCTTCTCGTTGTTGGGCTTTAGCCCCTCCCCTTTGCCAGGGGAGGACTATAGCAGTGTGAAATGATGAGTGAAAATTCGATCCAGTCAAAGCCCCCAGGATTGGGGGTTTGGGGGCTAGACAATTTTACAAATGGTTGCACATTGCTATATGGGGCGATCGCTCCCTAAATATACTTTTTCAACAGCAACTCCAACTCTTTCATCCGTTCCGGTGACACCTTATCTAACGGGGTTAAAATCGCATATTTTAAAGCGGAGTGGGCATCGGATTCCGGCAGATTTTGGGAGAGTCGTTTGACGGTTTCCTGAATCACTTTTTGAGCGTTGACCGCATTGTGTTTGAGGTTTTCGATCACCATATCAACTGTAACGTGATCGTGGTCGAGATGCCAACAATCGTAGTCGGTAACTAAAGCCAAAGTCGCGTAGGCAATTTCCGCTTCCCTCGCCAATTTTGCCTCCGGTAAATTGGTCATGCCGATGACGGTTCCGCCCCAACTTCGGTACAAATTCGATTCGGCTTGGGTGGAAAAAGCAGGCCCTTCCATACAGACGTAAGTCCCGCCCCGGTGCAGGGTGACTTCGGGAAAATTCAAGTCTGCGATCGCATCTGCGAGCACCCCCGCTAACTGATTGCAAACGGGATGTCCGAAACCAATGTGGGCGACAATTCCCTGTCCGAAAAAGGTCGAAATTCGCGCTTTCGTGCGATCGATAAATTGGTCGGGAATTACCATGTCGAGAGGTTTCACCTCCGCTTTCAAGGAACCCACCGCCGAAGCAGAGACGATATATTCGACCCCCAAACTCTTGAGGGCGTAGATATTCGCCCGGTAGGGCAACTCGCTGGGGATGAGTTTATGATCCCGGCCGTGGCGGGCCAGAAATGCCACCCGCAGCCCTTCCAGGGTTCCCAAAATGATGCGATCGGAGGGGGGGCCGAAGGGTGTCTCGACCTGCACTTCTTCCACGTCGGTGAGGGCTTCCATCTTGTAGAGGCCGCTGCCACCAATGATGCCAATTTTTGCCTGCGTCATCTTGCGTTTACTTTCCTGATATTACTCAAATTATTGTAGCGGGAATCCGGCGTTTCTCGGTCAGCGGGATAATTTTTGTCAATTTTAAGATGTTTCTGATGTGGGAAATTGTCGATTCATCACCGGCTTATAAAAAAGACGAGGCATCCCAAATTTTATCCTCTTTTTGTCTTGACACAAAATCGGTTTCGAGCTATTTTTATATCATGGGAAACTGTGGCGACATATATCCCCAATTTTCGGTCGGTTCTCTCGAAAATGTGACCCGGACTCTGACATTTTCCCACCCCGACCGGATGGAACCGAATGCGATCGCCCGATGCGGCTGAGGAATCAATATGCGACGACGGCGAAAACACAACCGTATCACCCACATTTTGTTAATTCTCCTCATCGCTTGCGGACTGGCGATCGCACCTTTTCCCAGTTCCGTCATCCCCCGAACCGCCGTGAGTGCCACCGAAGAAATCCGGGGCGTTTGGATCACCAACGTCAGCAGCAGCGTGCTATTTTTCCCCTGGGAAATTAATCGCGCTTTAGATCGACTTTCCGCCCTCAATTTCAACACCGTTTATCCGGTCGTTTGGAATCGGGGAACCACCTTTTTTCGCAGTGCAGTGGCGCGGCGGGTGACGGGGCGATCGCAAGATACCCTATTGCATTTTACCCGACTCGGGCGAGATATCCTCTCGGAAATCGTGCGGGAAGGGCACGATCGCGGACTGCGCGTGATACCCTGGCTGGAATACGGCTTCATGGCTCCCATCAATTCCCAACTCGTCAAAAATCACCCCGACTGGGTGACGCAAACCCGGGATAGCAATCTGATGCTCGCCGACTACCCCGACGCAGAAGATTCCCCCAGTTCCACCCCTCCCCCCAGTCGTCGCCGCTTTTGGCTTTTCAATCGCATCCACAATATTTGGCTCAATCCCCTCCATCCCGGCGTACAACGATTTATGGAGGATTTGATCCTAGAAGTCGTCATGAAATACGACGTAGACGGCATCCAACTCGACGACCATTTTGGCATCCCGGTGGAGTTCGGTTACGATCGCTATACAATCGAACTGTACAAGCGGGAACACGGCGGAAAATCCCCGCCGGACGACCCCCAAAATCCGGAGTGGCGGCGGTGGCGATCCAACAAAATCACCGACTTTATCGAGCATTTGGTGAAGGCAATTAAAACCGCAAAACCCGACTGCATCATCTCCCTTTCTCCCAACCCTTACGAATTCACCTACAACGTCTATTTGCAAGATTGGCTGACCTGGGTGAATCGCGGCTGGATGGACGAATTGGTGTTGCAAGTGTACCGCGATCGCCTCGACGGATTTATCGACGAACTCGAACACCCCTCCTTAAAAACCGCCCGGGAAAAAGTACCCGTCGGCATCGGGATTTTGAGCGGCACCCTCACCCATCCCGTCCCCATCGAACAGATTAAATCTCAGGTGAAAGAAGTGCGCGATCGCGATTTCGATGGCGTCTCATTCTTCTACTGGGAAACCCTCTGGAGCTACCTGACACCGGACGCCCCAGAGCAAAGGCGCCAGGTGTTTCAGCAGTTATTTTCCGAAACCCAAATCGGCAGTCGCCCACCCCACCCAAAATCATCTTAATTGGAAGTCAATGAACCGACCACAAGACGCGCATCATTGGACATCGATCGCGAGGTTGATTTCATTCGTTTGATTCATTCAGTCGCCGCTGCCATTCCGCATCGATGCGGTCGGCGTTCGCGGTTTCCTGTTCCAGCATATCCGTCTCCGTCGTGTAAGCCAGATCGTCCCCGGCGATGACTGTTTTCGCCGCAAATTGATGGGCATAATTGAGTTTTTGTTTCAGGTTTTCATCCCCTTGATTGAATGCGATCGCCCGTTGCTGTCGCTCCTGATTTCGCCCCTCGATTTTGCCGTTGCGCCACTGAATCCAAAAATATCGGATCAGCGGGACAATTAAGAAACTCGCGCCGTAGGCAAACAGCAGGGGATAAATTACCTCGACCCATGCCACAAAGCCGCCAATTTGAGCCGCGATCGCGCCATCTTCGAGCAAACTTCCCAACATCAACGCCCCGACAATATTGACCGCGCCCAACCCCGCCGCCAGCAGGATTTGGTTGGAACCAGCCGAACTGAACCGCCACGGATTTTCCTTCAGATAGGCCGGAACCGGTTGCGTCCGATATTGGGTGGCGCTGGTTTGCAATTCCGGGAAATGATACACCAATTGACCCTCGGGGCTAACTTCCGGACGCCCATCAAATCGAGTCAAAACGGGGAGCATATAATCCTCGAATTCCTCAGAATAAGCATTTCCGAGATCGTCGATGTACGGGGCAATTTGCTCGGCGATTACCGCCCCTTGGTTGTTGCGGATCACCGTGGCGATCGTCCGCCAGCGTCGCTCTTCCAAGTCGGGGTTCGGGTTGCCATCTCCAAATAGGAACGAGAACACCGCCTCGAAGAAATTCATTTTATCTTTGGGACCCTCGGCGGTTCGCTGTCGCTGGCGGTGATAGTTGCCGTCATCCCAGTGGAAAAACCAAAACCAATTGGGGCTAAACCAGAAATAGGGGATAAACATGATGCCCCCGCCGCCGGAGTCCCCGCCGCCGGAATCGTCGCCGTCTCGGCTGGAATTGACAAAAATCAAGATGGCGGCGATCGTGATAAAAATGATGGCGATCGACACCAGCAACAAAATTCCGAAGGAAATTCGGATCAGATAAAACAGAACCCGCCAGACCTTTTCCCACCACTCTCGGACCCGCAATCGCCAGTATCGATTCCGCAGGATCGCCCGAAAGTTTTGAGGGAAGAGAAAAGCAATTTCCCCAGACTCGGAAACCTGCAGGTGTCCTCCGGCTTCCGATGCCAGGGCCAAAAGTTGCTGTCGGGCCAGATCCACCTCGAGTCCGGCCTGGGCCGCCACATCTCCCCCGGTGACACGGTAGCCCAACTGTTCGACAGCTTTGACAATCGAGGGATTTGGAGCCATTTTTTTCTCCCGATACAGATTCAACTTAGGTGAAGCCAACCCGGTATTTTCTGCTGTGTTGAGTGTATCACAAAGTCGCCCTCGAAGGGCGAGGCTTTAGACCCAATTTGGGGGTCAGTTATTGGGCGACTATCCTCAGTCTAGATTTTTCCGGTTTCCAAAATCACATCGACCGGCTTGGCAATTCGGGCCGACCCAGGAAATTGGCGATCGCGATCTTGGCAACCGGGCCGGGAATTGGTGTACAATACGGAGCCATCAGGAGTAGCGCTAATTCGCCCCCCATCGCCGATCTGACCACCGAAGAACGGGGACTCAACCCGGAAGTTCTCGGATATTTCTTGGAAAGATCGAATCTTCGGGGATGCCAAATGAGTCCCGTCAGCACCCGGCTCTAAACAGACAGGGCTTCCAACGGTCCAAGAGATTGATGTGAGTCTCATCGTTTTGACCTTTGGTTGGGCCGCCGGTGGACTCGCCCTGAAGCGATCGCCCCCAATTGTGGAGATAAATAGAGAGTATGCCCAGAACTCAACGCAACGATAATTTCATCGACAAGACCTTTACCGTCGTCGCCGACATCATCCTCAAGATCCTGCCGACCAATCAGGAAGCGAAGGAAGCCTTCGCCTACTACCGCGACGGAATGTCAGCCCAGGCAGATGGCGAATATGCCGAAGCCCTTGACAACTATTATGAGGCCCTCAAACTCGAGCAAGATCCCAACGATCGCAGCTATATCCTCTACAACATCGGCTTGATTCACACCAGCAACGGGGAACAGGACAAAGCCCTGGAGTATTATTACCAAGCCCTCGACCTCAACCCCCGCCTTCCCCAAGCCCTCAATAATATCGCCGTCATCTTCCACTACCGGGGAGAAAAGGCGAAAGAAGCCGGAGATGGGGACGCGGCGGAAAATAACTACCGTCAGGCGGCGGAATATTGGAAACGCGCCATCCGCCTCGCCCCCAACAACTACATCGAAGCCCAAAACTGGCTCAAAACCACGGGTCGCAGCGAAATCGACGTATACTTCTAAAGTGGAATTCTGTTAAAAAAAACCCATGATCGATCGCGAACAAGTCCGCAAAGTCGCCCATTTAGCCCGCCTGGAGCTACAGGTCGAAGAAGAAGAAAAATTTACCCAAGAATTGAACAGTATTTTAGAATACTTTGAACAGCTCAAGCAACTCGACACCGAAACCGTCGAACCCACAACCCGGGCGATCGATGTCAGCAACATCACCCGCCCCGACCAACTCGAACCCTATCCCAATCGGGACGCCTTGTTGAGGGAAGCCCCCCAACCGGACGGGGATTTCTTCCGGGTTCCCAAAATTCTCAGCGAAGAATAGAAATTTCATTTTAAAAGACACGGGTTCTGAGTTACCCGTGCCTTTTTTTGCTGTTTCAATTCGGCGATCGCCTCTCTTCTCTTCTCTTCTTTATCTATTTGGACTGTTGCTCCCGCTTGCGACGTGAAAAGGTGAGAGCCGCACCGATCCCCAAGAGTCCCAATGTCGTGGTGGGTTCGGGAACGGAAACCCCTTTCAAGTGGTTCATATTTCCTTCGCCGATATCGATCGCGAATACGACATCGTTATAGTCCTTATCGCCACCGTTCGTCAGATCCTCAAACGCCATCACCAGGTAGCCGGACTGCTCGTAAGCCATAATGTGTTGCAACCCGTCGCTGTTGTCTGCCGCGTCGAGATGCCACCGATTCGGATTGCTGCGTCCGTAACCGTCTTGGTTGAGGAAGAAATCCAACGTCGTCCCCGCTTCAACCACCCCCAAGCTCGCAAAGTCGCCGGCTTCGAGGGGGCGATCGGTCGGATCGTTGCCGGAATTTCGATAGCCCGTGTAGGTCGAGCAACTGGCCGTCAGGCAAACGATGTCATCAAACAGAATTGTATCAGACATAGCCGTGGTACCCGTGGAGCGAACCCCCAGTTGGTTCCGATACCATGCGCCTTCGCTGAGAAAATGAACTTTGACTTCGTGATCGAATTTGAGGTCTAGCTTGCTGATGTCGAGCTGGTGAGCCGCGACAAATTCGGGGTCGAGGCCTTGATATTCCGTGTGGATGTAGGGGTGAAAAACGCCTTCGTCAATCAGTCCTTTGAATTCCGTGTCCGCACCTTTAATCGTGCCAGCCGTGGCAGAACTGGCGAGAGCGGTGGTGGCTGCGATAGCGGTTAATGCTGCGATCAGTTGAGATTTCATGAGCTTTGGACCTCCGAAAGTGTGGTTTGTGTGAAGTAAAATACACCGATTGATAAATTTTGGATGGGTTAGGCGGTTAAATGGCTAACTCTATTTTGATAGAAGTGTCGTCAATTTGTCCATAGCAATCGTTTTTTTTTACTTCCGTTTCAAATTGTTGTTATTTTGATAAAGATGACTCAGTATTTATCCGTATTTTCCGCCATGGATACTGTCGATATTTAAAGTTATCACTAATAAAACTTGAATTGATTCCCAACGGGGTCTATTTTTGACTTCAAATGTCGGCTTGACCTGCGTATTTTTTCCGATCAAGTGTCGGTCGATTAACGGTCGATCAGTAATATTACGGACATTTAAAACTCATTTGGTTACACTCCGAGCCCGGGGTCATTGGCACGGGGAGTCATTGGAAAATCTTCTAGCCCCCCCGCCCCCAATCCTGGGGTCTTTGATCCGAGAGAATTTTCACTCATCATTTCACACTCCCATCCCTTCATCAAACCTTTACAAACCTGCCGTGAATTTTACAGAAGCAGATTGTATTCAATTGGCATCGCCCATAAACTAGACCCAGATATTACCCAAAAGTTTTTTTGTGAATATGAACGTTTTTTTTAATTCTGTAAAGAAGGTATTTCCGATTCAAACCGGTTTTGTTCTGGGTGCGATATGGCTCGGATTGCCCGAGAGCGCGATCGCCGGAACCCTGACGGGATGGAACAGTTCCAACGCTTTCATCGACAATTTGAACACCACGACGCTCCTGTTTCCTGACTCGTCCGGGGGCGGTTCTTCTTCCGGTCAAATTGTTTGGGATCTCGACGAGGGAGCCAGTCCGGGGATCGATATCGATAACACGCTGTTTAACTTTTCCGGCAACACCTCCGCCGGGTGCATCCTGGCTGCCGGGGACGTGACCTGCGACAGCGATCGCCAGAGCGGCAAACGATTTAAAATGCAAGCCACCAGCTTTGAACCGATCGACCTGTTATTTGACGTGGAGGCTGATGGCGAAGAAAACCTGTTCCGGGTCTTCCAAAAAATTGGCAACCTCAGCCACTCTTCTCTCCGGGACTTCACCATCCGCCTCGGCTTCGGGGTGGGAGATGAATTTACAGCGTCTTCCGGCGGCGACGGACTCGGCTTTTTCGTCCCCGACGATCCCCGCAACTCCGAACTCGCCGCCCTGTTTGCCGCCGGGTTGTTCAGTCCCGCCGGCCAACCCCCCGGCAGCGGCATCGGTTATTTTGACGACGATCGCTCCGGCTTTCACCTGAATGCTACCGAAGATGCGATCGTCAGCAACGGCCTGTTTGGCGACTACTTGGAGCGGTTTGATGCCTGGTTGAATCTCGACTCGGTGGCGACGGGTTACTTTTTAGACGACGACGGCGACCCAGCCACCGATGCCGTTCTGGTGGCGAACTGGGCGGAGGGACAGTGGTTCCGTCAGGGAGATGTCGCGATCGCCGACCCGAGCCTCGAATTTGCCGACGCCCCCTTATGTTCGGACGTTGCCCCCGGAACCCCCTGCTATTTTGAAGGGCCGATCGAAGATCTGGCCAACCTCAACCTCAACTACTCCCTACTGATCGGCGATATCTCCACCTGGCAAACCTACGACTCCTTCTCCGAAACCGGAACCTTCACCCTGCGACTCCAGGCGAAGGCCGTACCGGAACCGGGCAGTCTGGGGGCGATTCTCGCCGCGGCCGGGTTGGGATTGAGTTGCCACCGGAGGCGGAACCGGCGCTCTTGAGGAGTTGACGGCGGTGGGCGATCGCAAAAAGGGCGACAAAATCTCCGCCCCCCTTGACGATCGCTGAACCGCCGTATAACATAGTAGATACGCAAGGGGCATTACTGGTTTCGACAGGACGACGAAATCGACCTTGTGATTCAAGCCGAGAGTGAGTCTCCTCTCGAAAATCAAAGGCTCAAACAAATTGTAAGTGCGAACAACATTGTTCCCTTCGCTCGTGTTAAGGCCGCTGTTGCCTAACAAACACCTCCTTTAGGTTCGAGCACTCGCAGTTCGACTCCGTTAAGGACTGTGGGTTAAACCCCAACGGATGCTCCGATTGAGTGCCTCTGGTCACCAGATCGGAAAAGACTTTACCAGAGAATCCCGCCGTCCGGGATAAGTGGCGGTTCCCGTCCAGAGGATTAGATGGACTAAGCTTGTGAACGATCAAGGCGTCAATACTCGTTCTGGACATGGGTTCGATTCCCATATGCTCCATTTACCATTTTTTCAAGGCTGGATTGGCATTGCAGCCAATTCGTCAGACCCAAGACTCAACGACCGCACTCAAACTGCACTCTACCCAGTTTTTGCCAGGGGAATCATGAGTGCAATTTGAGTGTTAACTTTTTGCAGGCTGGCATCCGACGAGGTGAGGGCGACTCAAGACGCGGGGTTTTAAAGCTCCCCTGCTTTCTGTATTCAGATCAAATTAGAATCGGAGCGGCGGGATTTGAACCCACGACCCCCACTACCCCAAAGTGGTGCGCTACCAAGCTGCGCTACGCCCCGACGTGCTTTGCTAGTATAACACCAAAATTCAAAATTAGTAAACCCCCAAAATTTGAATTGCTGCCAAAAGTTCCGGAACCGCCTCTGGGGGCCAGCTTCCCTCGCAGCGGCGCCCGCCGTTGAGGATCAATTGCAGGCTGTAGGCGTGGGGGTAGCCCTCCACCTGCATCCACAGGCGATCGCTTTCGGCTTCGCAGGTGATGCGTTCCTCGTCCATCAACTCCGCCGCCATGGACGCCACGGCATCCGCGAGCTGTCCGGACAGGCGACAAAAATCCTCCAACTCGGCTTCCGTCAATTCGATCGCCCACCCGTCGCCGCCCACCAATCCCCGGTACTCGGGCGCCTGGGGATTCCACCCCAACCGCCAACCCACTCCGGTTTTGAGAATTTTCTCCATGTTCCAATTAAGGCAGCAACAATTCTGCGTCCCCCGCCTCGGGAAGGGGGGGAAAGGGGGCGTCCGAATCGTCCGAAGAGTCCGGCGGGGGAGGTTCGGAGCGAGGCGGTTCCGGGTCGGATTGGGCCCGGGCCGCTTCGGGGTTAAAAATACTCACCAGAACGTCAACCAGGGCGTTCCGTTCCTCCCGGCTCAGGGTCGCGATCGCCTCCCGGTCGCCCTGCATCGGATTTTCCCGCAGCGAGGTTGCGCTGGGGTACTGTGCTTCTCTCATTAATTCATTCGCCCCCAGATAGTCCGCCAGGGTCAATTTCCAGTCGAACCGAAACTGGGGGGGACGGCTTTGGACGTAGAGATGATAGCGGATCAGGCGATCGATCAGGGTGTTGTCTGCGGCGACCTCCCCGGTATCTGCGGAAACGTAATTATTTTCCTCGGGGAGGTCTGGTAAACGCTCGTAAACCTGTTTCCAGACATCTCTCACCCGCAGGGGAATCTGTTGTGCGACCCGGGTTTGGGAGGACTCGGGAAACAATTCGGCCCGCCCCGGAGTTGGAGCCGTCCCCGCGATCGCCCCCCATACCAACAGACTCGCCATCCCCAGGATAACGAGTCGATTTTGTCGCCATTGTCGTCGAAAATTTGGCCGTCTCATGGCAACGAAATCATTTAGCGATCGACAATAATTTCCGGCTGGGTCAACTCGTCGGACATCTCCACGATCGCCCGCAGCACCGGTTTCATGATGTTTTCATCCATGTTGTCGAAGTCTTCGTAGCGGCACCGCTTGGCTCGGTTGGCGACCTGAACGGTAATTTTGTAACGGTTGGACGCGGCACTGACCAAATCTGCCGCCCGCCGAGTCATTTCCGTGGAGTCGATATTGGAACGCTTCTGCATATAAGGTGAAACTCCGCCTGATTTGTCGATATCTTTCCATTCTAACCCATCGTGAGGCATTGAATCCCCACACCCTTATTCTCGACCTGAACTTTTTCACCCTTTTGCCCTTGGGGGCGATCGCATTTCGCCGGCGAACTCCCCAACTCCTGAACTTATTCCCATCGACGAATCTGCATAAATTGGGGACACTAGATAGTATCAGTGGAGATGGAGTCACTGGAATTTCCCAAAGGAGGGCAGGGATCATGAAAACCGTTCTCGTCGTCGAAGATAATCCCATCAATTGGAAGGTATTTGAACGAATTTTGACCCGAAAAGGTGGAATGGCGGCTCATCACACCGAAGACGTGGAAACGGTGCTGCAAATGGCGACAGCGAAAGAGGCCGACCTGATTTTGATGGATATCTACCTCGCCAACAGCTATTACGAGGGAAAGGCGATCGATGGCCTCAAAATCACGCAAATGTTGAAAGCAAATCCCAAAACGGCCGATCTGCCCATTATTTTGGTGACGGCCCAGGGCGGCGATCGCGATCGCGAGTATTTTCTCGCCCAAAGTGGTGCGGACGGTTACATCCCCAAACCCATCACCGATCACAAAGCCTTTGTCGAACAGATCAAAGCGAAACTTCCCGCCGAAGCGTCGGTAAAAATCTGACGGACGGGGGCGAGGCGATCGCCGGTGAGGAGACTTTTTTAAACAGAACAAGCATCTATTATTTTATGTTTCGGCGAACATGAGTATTTCCGACCGATTGACCTTACAAAAAGAAGCGGCAAATCCCAGAACCCCCCCCGCCCGCCTGGAAGCGATCGCCCACAAAAGTACGGACTTGGGGCGGCTCGTCGCCAACAACCCCAACGCCCCCGGCGAACTGCTGAAAAAACTCGGCCGCAGCGAGGATATCGCCACCCGCAATCTGGTGGCACAAAACCCCAACACTCCCCTTTCGGCAT
>JBNGCR010000027.1:0-15309 GCA_050045915.1 Limnospira sp. | reverse complement strand
GATATCGCCACCCGCAATCTGGTGGCACAAAACCCCAACACTCCCCTTTCGGCATTATTGGAACTGTTGGAAGAATTTCGCAAACCGGTGATGAATAACCCCAGTTTCGTCCGCCTATCTTCAGAAAAAATGGGAGTGGGCGATCGCGGTTCCGGTCGAAATAGCGATCGCTCCCCCTGGAATGAGGGAGTCGGGAGTGGAAAATGAAAAGTGAAAAGTGAAAAATGATATTTGATTCGGTTTTTTAACGTTAGCTTGGGAATCAATTCCCAAGCGATTCGGGTATGTAGCCGGAGTGCTTCAATCCACCTGCCGGACGTTGCGGATGGTGGTATCCGGCAGGTTTTCGGGCGGCGGCGAAATTTCCATCGCCTGGACATTTTCCATCGGAATCACCACCACCCGGTCTTCCAATTCCAGAATGATTTCATTCCCTTGTAAAAATTGAGTGAGACTCCCCTGCTGTCCGGGTTGGGGAGTCCATTCAAATTCGTAGGACTCCCCGTTGATATAGTGAACGGTCAAATAGACGGTTTTTTCCCGGTTCATTTTCGCCCCTCAACTGCACCTCAAAATTGAACCTACCGCCGCCGTTCTTCCAATTTCTGATAGACCCGTCGCAGATCGACCCGGTGGTGGGCGAGGGCGACGAGGGTATGATAGAACAGGTCTGCCACCTCAGAAGCGATCGCATCCGGGTCGTCATCCTTGCAAGCCATCACCACCTCCGCCGACTCCTCGCCGATTTTCTTCAAAATTTTGTTATCTCCCCCGGCGAATAGCTGGCAGGTGTAGGATTTTTCATTGGGGCGATCGCGGCGATCGCAGATCACCTCGAATAGTCCCGCCAGGGTATGTCCGGACGTCGCGGCCAATTTTGCCCCCGTCGGATCGACCCCAAAGACCAGGGACTCCCCGCGGCGATCGCATCCGATCTCCCTCACCGCGATATCCGGATGCCAGATTTCCAAGCCGGACTCCCCGCGAAGCCAAATTTTGCCCGTTTCCAGGGTTTTCGCCACCGCCTCCCGGTCCATCTGGGCCAGTTCCAAGATCGCCCCATTTAAGATATCCTGGATCGCGATCGGGATCACGCCGCGAACATCGTAACGAATTTTATCAATATCGATGGATTGACCCAACTGAGGGGATTTCGGGGCTGTCATAACTTCACCAAATGCAATCAAAACGCCTAACCTGTTTAAAATATCATTCTGTCATCCCCGCCATCCCCCATTCCGACCTATTCTGCAAAGCTGCCATTCCAGCATCAACGGCATCCGAACACCAGAAAACAAGGAGATCACAGTGGTAACCACCCCATTAAAAACAACAAAATCCGAAGAAATTTTCACCGCAGCCCAGAAATTGATGCCCGGAGGGGTCAGCTCCCCGGTGCGGGCGTTCAAATCCGTCGGCGGACAGCCCATCGTTTTCGATCGCGTCAAAGGCGCCTACGTCTGGGACGTTGACGGCAACCAGTACATCGATTATGTCGGCACCTGGGGACCGGCTATCTGCGGCCACGCCCACCCCGAAGTCATCGGCGCCCTCCACGACGCCCTAGAAAACGGAACCAGTTTCGGCGCCCCCTGCAGCCTGGAAAACGTCCTAGCCGAAATGGTCATCGAAGCCGTCCCCAGCATCGAAATGGTGCGGTTCGTCAACTCCGGCACCGAAGCCTGTATGTCCGTCCTGCGCCTGATGCGGGCCTTCACGGGCAGAGAAAAAATCATCAAATTCGAGGGCTGCTACCACGGCCACGCCGATATGTTCCTGGTCAAAGCCGGGTCTGGCGTCGCCACCCTCGGCCTGCCGGACTCCCCCGGCGTTCCCAAGACCGTCACCGGAAACACCCTCACCGCCCCCTACAACGACCTGGAAGCGGTCAAAAAGCTATTTTCTGAAAATCCAGGCGAAATCGCCGGTATCATCCTGGAACCCGTCGTGGGCAACTCCGGCTTCATCCCCCCCGACGCCGGTTTCCTGGAAGGGCTGCGGGTGCTGACCCAGGAAAATGGCGCCCTGCTGGTGTTCGACGAAGTGATGACCGGTTTCCGCATCGCCTACGGCGGCGCCCAGGAGAAATTCGGCGTCACCCCCGACCTGACCACTTTGGGTAAAATTATCGGCGGTGGCCTGCCCGTCGGCGCCTACGGTGGGCGCCAGGATATCATGGCGATGGTCGCCCCCGCCGGCCCGATGTACCAAGCCGGCACCCTGTCCGGAAATCCCCTGGCGATGACGGCGGGAATCAAGACCTTGGAATTGCTGCAAAAACCGGGCACCTACGAATATTTGGACACAATCACCAAAAAGCTCAGTCAGGGACTCGTGGAAATTGCCAAAGAAACGGGTCACGCGGCCTGCGGCGGTCAAATTAGCGCCATGTTCGGCCTGTTCTTTACGGACGGTCCGGTTCACAATTATGACGGCGCGAAGAAGTCCGATTTGGCGAAATTCGGCCGCTTCCACCGGGGAATGTTGGAACAGGGCATTTATCTGGCGCCCTCCCAGTTTGAAGCCGGTTTCACCTCTTTTGCCCACACCGATGAAGATATCGACAAAACCTTGGCGGCGGCGAAGGAAGTGATGTCGAGTCTGTAAGGGTTGGGTCTAGAAACCGGGTTTCTATCAATATCTCTGTTTCTCAATTTACACCTGCTTAGAAACCCGGTTTCTTCCCTCACCAGTGGCTTAGAAACCGGGTTTCTTCCCCCGTGTCTGGCGAACTTCCGGGCATTTTATGACGAATCGGATATCATGATTAACATCAAGTTTATCTGTTGGGATTGAGTTGATAATGAAATTCAATGATGTGGTTGAAGCCGTCCAAAGTCTATTTACGGATTAAAAACAATAAATTCAACTGTTATTGCAGCAATATATCCGGGAATAAAGTCGCGACAAAATTTATGATAATTTGCGATCGCCAAAGGAGGAAGAACGACAAGGTAAACTCAAGTTCTATGACACAGTTGACGAATTGAAAGAATTGATCGAGGACTGATCGTGGAAGTTGCTTTTAGTTCAGGGCTGGGGTGGCGCGGCGCCGTGCGATCGCTGACAGATGGAACAGTGGCAGCTATACACCTGTCCGGGAATTAACTCGACCCGAAATTCGATGTCTCCGCACAAACAACGGCCCTTAACTTTCATCAAATTAACCCACCTAAACTTTGACTTTCGCCTCGCCCCAAGCCGCATAAACCGCCTGGACATTGTACCAATTCAAGAAAATGCGGGCAATTTCCAACGCCAATTGGGGCTTGCCACGATTGATGAGCCACTGCAAAAACTTCGCCATTGTCCGCTCGTTCAACTGCCCCCCCAGAGATAAAATCCCCCAGAGAATGCGGTGTAAAATCGTCATCTGAATCATCATCCGCACGTCAAAGGTCGGGTGTTTTTGGTAGAAAACCACCCCCATTCTGCCCCGCTGGATTTCCTTTTCGATCAGTTGGGGAATTTGGGAGAGGTCGAAGGGCGGATGCCAGTGGTAGCCGATCGCGGCGGGGCATTTGATGAGTTTTAATCCCAATTGTTTCAGCCGCACGCCCAATTCCAGATCTTCCCAACCGTAGAGTTGAAATTGGGGGTCAAAGAGTCCGGCTTCGATTAACCAGCGGCGGGCGATCGCGACATTTCCCGTGGCAAAATAGGCGGCGGAAAAGTCGGTGATTTTGTAGGGTTCGGCGGTGGGATTGTCAAAATTGCAAGTATTGACGACGCGGCCGTAGGTGAAGGTGCGATCGCCGTATTTCTTCCCCGCCATCAACCCGATCGCGTGGGACTGCAAAAATGTCTCCGTCACCACCAGATCGCTGTCGATAAAAATAATCGTATCGCCGATCGCCCGTTCGACGCCAAAATTTCGCGCCAAAGCCGGCCCGCCGTGGTCCTGGCGAAACGTGCGGAGGTGGGGAAATTCCCCCCGGTGGGTGTCCAACCAGTCCAGAGTCCCGTCCGTCGAACCGTCGTCCACCAAAACCACTTCGTAACCCGCCACGGGTTCGCCACAGGACTGATTTTCGAGCGATCGCAGACATTTCTGTAAAATCGGCAGACGGTTGTAAGTGGGAATGACAACGCTGAAAAACATGGTGTGAGAGTAATACCCTAACGAAGAAACCGAGTTGGGAGGGAAGATCTCAGGTTCCCATCCCAACTGTCCCACAGAAACCCAATTTCTGGGAAGCCGTTACGAAGAAACCGGGTTTCTCCGAAGATCTCGGGTTTCCATGCCAACCGTCCCACAGAAACCCGGTTTCTAAATCATCCCGACTCCCGACTCCCTATTCCCTATTCCCTATTCCCTATTCCCTACTCCCTCCCCGACTCCCGACTCCCGACTCCCGACTCCCCAATTAAAAAACCCTGACGCCGAACGATCGCAATTGGAGCGATAATGGAAATTCTGTTGATTTAGGAGGTTTGGTACATCATGGGTCGCGCTACAAAAGCCGTACTCGCCTATTCTGGGGGCGTGGATACCTCTGTTTGCATCCCCTACCTCAAAAATGAGTTTGGGGTGGAAGAAGTCATCACCGTCGCCGCCGACTTGGGGCAGGGAGACGAACTCGGGCCGGTGAAACAGAAGGCCCTGGATTCGGGCGCCGCCGAGTCTCTGGTCATCGACGTCCAGGAACGATTTGTCGAAGAATTCGCGTTTCCCGCCATCCAGGCGAACGCTCTTTACGAAAACCGCTATCCCCTCGCCACGGCCCTCGCACGGCCTCTGATCGCCCAAATTTTGGTGGAGGTGGCGGAAAAATACGGGGCGGATGCGATCGCCCACGGGTGCACCGGCAAGGGCAACGATCAGGTGCGGTTCGACGTCTCCATCGGCGCCCTGAACCCGAAAATCAAAATCCTGGCTCCGGCTCGGGAGTGGGGGATGAGTCGGGAAGAAACCATCGCCTACGGGGAAAAATGCGGGATCAGCTTCCCGGTGAAAAAGTCCTCCCCCTACAGCATCGATCGCAATTTGTTGGGGATGGCAATCGAGGCCGGATGCCTCGAAGATCCCTGGACGGAACCGCCGGAGGAGGTTTTCGGGATGACGAAAGCGATCGCGGATACCCCCGACGAAGCGGAATATGTAGAAATCGGCTTTGAAAAGGGTGTCCCCGTCAGTCTGAACGGCGAAGCGATGCCGGGAGTCGCCTTGATCGGAAAATTGAACGAAATCGCCGGAAACCACGGGGTCGGGCGCATCGACATGATCGAAAACCGCCTGGTGGGGATCAAGTCCCGGGAAATTTACGAATCTCCCGCGATGGTGGCGTTGATTCAGGCCCACCGGGATCTGGAAAGTTTGGTGTTGACGGCGGATGTCACCCGCTACAAGCGGGGTATCGAGGAAACCTACAGCCAAATCGTCTATAACGGCCTGTGGTTCAGTCCTCTAAAAGGTGCGATCGACGCCTTCATCGCCCAAACCCAGGAACGGGTGACGGGTACCGTGCGGGTGAAATTGTTCAAAGGCACCTGTTCCATCGTCGGACGCCAATCGGAAAACTCCCTGTACAGCCTCGACCTGGCGACCTACGGCGCCGAAGATGTCTTCGACCACAAAGCCGCCGAGGGATTTATCTACGTTTGGGGCCTGCCGACTCGCGTTTGGTCGGAAAAACTGAGAGATTAATCTCCCTGGGTAGAGGAGGTAGAGGAGGCAGAGGAGGCAGAGGAGGCGGGGGAGGCGGGGGGCAAGTTGATTGATATCAGAATCCGTGCAAACTCCCCAATCATCTGAAGATGATTTTTGTTATCAGCTTGGGAATTGATTCCCAAGCGATCCTTCTTCCCTCCGCTTCCTCCGCTTCCTCCGCTTCCTCCGCTTCCTCCGCTTCCTCCGCTTCCTCCGCTTCCGATCAAGTGGACAGCATCAGCGGTTTGAAGCCGTGTTTAATCGAGATCTTGCCGATCAAGTCCATTTTGTCCAGAGTGATTTGATTGCGTCCCCAGGAAAAATTGGTGTAGATCGTCTCAAATTCCAACAGCATCGACTCGGCGAAGCAGGCAAACAACTGGCGAGCCGGGACGTTCATGTTGACAATACTCATGATTCTCCAGTCGATGTCCAGGGCGTGTTCGACGATGCCGCCTTGGAGGACGTACACGCCGGGACTCTGGATTTTGGTGCCCATATTTTTGGGGTAGCCGCCATCGATGAGCAGGCAGGGTTTTTTCAACGTCTCGGAGTCGATCTCCACGCCTTTGGGCATACTGGCGACCCAAACCACCACGTCGGCTTGGGGGAGGGCCTCGTCGAGGGCCATGATTTTGCCCCGCCCCAGTTCGGCTTGCAGGTTGTTGAGGCGATCGCGATCGCGGGCAATTAATAGCAATTCTCCCACGTCCATCCGCGCATTCAGCCAGCGGCAGACCGCGCTGCCGATGTCTCCCGTCGCCCCGCACACAGCCACCGTCGCCTTCGACAAATCGATCCCCAACTGCGGCGCGGCCTGTTCCACCTGGCGGCAGATGATGTAGGCGGTGTGGGTGTTTCCGGTGGTGAAGCGATCGAACTCCAGCTTGATGTTGCGAATGCGTCCGATTTGATCCAAGCTAAATCTCTCAAAAATAATCGAGGAAAATCCCCCCAAAGCCGTGATATTGATGCCATTTTTTTGGGCGTGAGCCATTGCGTTGACGATTTTACGGGTGGCGGCTTTGATCCGGTGGGTTGCCAACATTTCCGGCAAAAAGCAGGACTCCACATACTTGCCCTCTATCACCTGGCCCGTGATACTCGTGACCTTGATATCATCAACAATTTGTGGCGGGGCGCTGCACCAAAAATCCAGCCCTTGATCGGCGTATTCCGGATAACCGAAATCCCGAGCGACAGCCTGGGCGTGTTCCAAACTCGTAAGATGACCGATGAGACCAAACATGATTTGAAATTAAATTGATTTGAATTGACATCCTCTGGTGACGCCGGCCGATTTTCCCCCTCTCCCTGGCACTTGCACGGGAGTCCTCCGCAACCCGGGGCGAGATTTCAAGATAGACGTTCGCTGTAGAAGGAGCAGGCGGGTGCGCGACGAAGATTTCGTCCTTCCCGACCTGCCCATTTTGCCAGAGATTCAGATTCAAAATCTCAACCTGACGTTAAACTGCAGCTAAACCGTAAGCCGACATCCGCATGATGTCGCGGGTGGTGAAGCCGATATTGCTCAGGGCTTCCCCGTAGGCGATCATGAAGTCCTCGATCAGGGCTTCTTTTTCCATCCCCAGGATGGCAGCATCCTTTTCGACCTGGTTGAGCATTTTCCAGACGAGGGGGAGGTTTTGGCGGTTGGCTTCCTCGAGTTCGGCTTTGGACTCCTCAAAGTGGGCTTTGAGCCACTCCTCGCCGAAGTTGAGGTGCAGATACTCGTCTTTGACGACGCCTTCGGTGATCTTGCGGGCGAAGGGGTCAGCGACGGGGATGTAGATGTTGTAAGCGGCGATCGCGAAACTTTCGATAATCAGGGATTGGATCAGCAAACAAGTCACGATCTTGCCTTCGGAAGCGGCTGTCTGGAAATTTCCGTGCAGTCGGGCGAAGAATTGACGGCCGAACTCCATGTTGGGCGTGACCTCCAGATTCCGGCCGCAGGCTTGGAATCCTTTCATGTGACGCTTCTCCATTTTGGAGAGGCGGATCAGTTCTTCGCGTTCGTCGGGCAGCATTTCGCCGAGTTGAATGTAATTGTCGTGGGCTTCCTGTTCCCCTTCGATTACGATCGCGTTGATCCGGCTATAGGCATCTTTATAGGTTTCGTTTTGAAAATCGAGTTCGGCAATCGTTTCGAGCTGTGGCATAGGTTTGCTATCTCCTCATCACAAATGAGCTGATCTTGACACTCTCCGCCCTAAAGGGACGGAGATTCTTGCTTCTCAGGGAGCCGGAGTTTGACAACGTCCAGGTTGGAGCCTAGCCCTCCACAAGCTTTCACGGTCTGCCCGACCGCGATGTTTTTTTGGATTTTTTTCTACACTGTCTGCTGTGGTTTGGGATAGTCCCCTGGGTTCTCGCGCCGTGTAGTCGCGACTCTACCGACTGACCTAATTGTGTGCGCTTTACCGCTCCGAGTAGTTTACCATTAAAGTCGCCCTCGAAGGGCGAGGCTTTGAACCCAGTTTTTCGGTAAATTTCTCCTGCTTGTCCTGGAAACCGGGGAGGCCCGGGCTGCAAATCCGGACTGACATCCATTTCCACCCCATCTAGCCGGAGCCGGGGACGTGAAAGGTGGATCGAACCGACGGGGGGCGACGGGGAGTCGCCTCCCCCGCCCGGACATGGGCTGTCCGGGAGAATCGGAGGGTCGAACTGGCTGTCTCCGGAAACATTTCGTATCCGGGAGTCGGCAAGTTCACTGAGCTTATAGTTTACTTTACCTATTTAATCGAAGAATTGACCAATTTTATGGGATTCCCTATCGAGATCTATCCTCGAATCCATTGCCCATCGGCTTTTCGATAAGTTTCTCTTAATTATTAGGGGCGATAACTGGAGTCTTGACTTATGCAAAAATTTGTAGACTCGACGTTTCTTTTCAGGAGGCTGACGGTGATACCGGGGAGCGGGGCAATTTTCGGCTCGCCTTCGCCCATCGCACCCCGGCGGCCCGGGCCAGTCCGGACATCGACCCGGTGGCGGTTTCGGGGCCGCCACCCCTCCCCACGGCGGTCAACGGCTCCGTCATTTGGGGGCGGCGTCAATATTTCATCACAATTCCGGCGGGGTTGGAGGGGGCCGCGGGCATCGACGGGGCGAATCCCCTCCCGACTTCCGACCGCCCATATTGATGAATTGACAGGGCGATCGCGCCGCAGTTTGTCAAATTCGATCGCCACCATACCGCCGATCGCGTTGCGGATCATCCCCCCAAAGAGTTAAAATTAGACCGTAATTCGGAAGATAAATTCGACCTGAAATCGACTCAGGAAAAATTCGGCTAATTTTCAGCACAGGTTAAGGTCTGATTAAGTTTATTTTAAGACTTCTTGTCAACCCTAGAGATAGAAACAAAAGCTACATTGACAGGAGGTACTTATGAAACGGGTATTAAGTTTGACGGCGATCGCCGCTTTATCTATAATTCCCCTGGTGCCAGGCCCCGCCCGGGCGGAAATAACAAATTTTGCCTGTCATTACAAGTACAAAATTGGAGATCATCAGTGGGAGCGGGGAACGGTCGGTGGCACGACTCGCATGGCCGCCAAACAAAATCGCAGCCAGATTCTCGACCGACAGGAAGACATCGCCGACAACATGGGCGCGGATTTTGAGTCCGTCTATCTGTTCTGCCGTCAGCCCTACGGAAACTGAGTCAAACCGCCTGTTTTCGCAGGAACAGCAATAACGATTCGCTGATTTCCTGGGGCCAGTGATCCTGGGGATAGTGTCCGGCTTTCTCCAGCTTCACCAACACCGATCCGGAAACGGACTTGGCAAAATTCTCGGCTTGGGAAACGTCGAGCCACGGGTCGGCCGTTCCCCACAAAATTTCGGTGGGATGTTCCCAGGTTTGAAAGCCGGACACAATTTCGGCCGTTGCCTCTTTCAACTGCAGGTTTTTGATCGTTGCCATCAGCGATCGCCCCGTCGCGGATGCCTGCAAAAAGGGGCGGCGATAGACATCAAGATCTTTATCTTCCAAAACGTAACCGCTCCCCCCCTCCAAGGTGCGATCGACCAGCAGGGGATCTTGGGTCATCATGTCCCCCACGAACGGCAATCCCATCTGTTTGATTTTCCAGGGCAATTTCGCATCCGGAGACAGGGGCGCATTCAACACGAACAGCCGCTCGATTTGCTCGGGGTGACGCAGGGCATATTGCAATCCCACCGACCCCAAAAATCCCTGCACCACCAGATGAAATTTCGGCAGTTCCAGAGTCGCCAAAAACGCTTCCAAAGCCTTGATAAAGGAGTCGGGAGTGTAGGCAAAATCCCGCTTGTCCGGTTTGGTGGAAAACCCGGAGCCGATCCAGTCGGGCGCGATCGCGCGGTATCCCTTCGCCGCCACCTCTTCTAAAATGACAGACCAACTGTAACTTTGGGAAACCAACCCGTGTAAAAATAAGATGGGCAGTTTATCCGTAGAGGTTTCGGGTTCGGCTTCCCGATAAAACCACTCCAAATTTCCAACTTGAATTGTCTGTTTCGCGATCGCCACGTTTTAAACTTGAAATCTTAACATTCAGATAATAATAACAGGAACGGGGAGAAAATAAATACCATTCGCCCCAATTCTATAGCAGGCAACAGGCAATCAGCAACAGGCAATCGGGAAAAAAAGCGCCCACTGTCTGAGTTTCAGAGTTATTCGATATCCGAACTACCTTGAGGATGTCAAAAAGTGAAATGTTACCGATTGCCGATTCCCTACTCCCCCAAAGCGTGTGAGGGGCAAGATGCGGACTCGGAAGCGATCGCCCCCCAGTTCACATCTCACCCCTCACGGGAATTTAGGTCAGTTCGACCCCGACTAGAAATTCATTTCGGCAGCCTGAACCTTCTCCACCTGTTTCTTCTTCAGAACCAGCAAGATCTGGGTCAGCATCACCAGGGCAAAAAATGCCAGCAGACCCGTGATGCGGCCGGAACTCTGGAGGACGATTTCCGTATCGTCCTGGCCGAAGCCGCCCACATTGGGGTCGCCCGTCAGGGCTTCGCCCGCCGCCACTTCTTGACCTTCGGACACGATCAACTGGGGTCCGGGCGGTACGGTATCCACCACGCTTTCCCCGTCGGCGGTTTCGATGCTGACCTGGTAGCCAACATACTCTTCCTGGGTAATTTCGGTGATGGTTCCAGCTACAGAAGCCTTGTAGACGGTGTTGTTGCTGGCGTTCCCGGCTGGATACAATTGACCCCGGCCCCGGTTTCCGCCGGCGTAGATGGCAAATTTACCGAAGTTGACGGACTTATCCGTTTTCGGATCGGGAGACAACACGGGGAAAACGATTTCCTGGTACTGGTCGCCGGGAATGGGGCCGACGATCACCACATTTTCTTGGTCTGCCCGGTAGGGCTGGAAGTAGAGTCCGCCCACTTCCTCGGCCAGTTCTTCGGAGATGCGATCGGGGGGGGCAATTTTGAACCCTTCGGGCAGCATCAGGACGGCGCCCACGTTCAGGGGACCTTTGCTGCCGTCTCCCAACACCTGCTGCACGTCTGTGTCGTAGGGAACTTTCACCACGGCTTTAAAAACGGTGTCCGGTAGGACGGACTGGGGAACTTCCACTTCGGTCGGTTTGGCGGCCAGGTGGCAGTTCGCGCAGACGATGCGGCCCGTGGCTTCCCGGGGGGTTTCGGGGGCGGTTTCCTGGGCCCAGAAAGGATAGGCGGCGGCACTCTGGGGCTGTACCAGATCGCCGGCCAGGAAAAGGGTTAGGGTTGCGACGGCAACCAACAACACCTTCGCGGTTGCCCCAATGCCACGACGCAGAATCGCGAATCGGTCAGTATTTGACATCGGAATGTTCTAGCTCTCTCAAATGGATATTCTCTCACCGCCGACCCGTTTGGGTCTAGCAGAAGTCTTCTGGCAACTTCAACGTCAAGGGTGACGTTGCGGGAACGGGCGGATGGAGGGTTTCCATCCGAACTCCGATCGCGGTTAAGTCCACCAGGGTTCTTTTTCGGTGCGGAAGTCGGTTTCCGTCCACTGGGTAAAGCTCACCTTGTCGTCCACCACGTCGGCGTGAACCAGAGCCAAGGACAGCGGGGCGGGGCCGCGCACCACTTTACCCGTGACATCGTATTGAGATCCGTGGCAGGGACAGATGAACTTGTTCTCGCTGCTGTTCCAGGGGACGACGCAACCCAGGTGGGTACACACGGCGTTGAGGCCGTAGTCGGCGAGGTTGCCGTCGGTTTCCACCACCAGATAGGTGGGATCGCCCTTGAGTCCTTGGGCCAGGACGCGATCGCCGACGTTGTGAGTCTCCAGAAATTTGCTGGCGACGACATCATTACCCAGGGCATCTTTGGCGATGACACCGCCCCCGGCTCCGCCACTGGAGGGGGGAATGAAGTATTTGACGAAGGGATACAGGGCACCCAACGCCACCCCCGTTGCCGATCCGAAGGTCAGCAAGTTCATGAATTGGCGACGTCCCATGTTGGGGACATCGGAGCTTCCAGAAATTTGAGTCATGATTGACGCTCTTGTTCTGTGGTTATGTTACGTTTCTTTCCAAAGGCGCGGTCAATTTTTATCTGCAGATCGCTTGAAAAATTGCACTGGGTCTGCTAGGACAGCTAAAATCCGCACAGCACCTTGACTGTAGGACTTACGTCCATTCATCAGAGTATTATTACATTTTTTTAACTTGGTCTTTTATTGTTAAGTTTTGTAAATGCAGTTTTCACGGGAGGGGGGTCATGACGGGCCGGGAGTTACACGAGCTTCTGTTGGACAAGTGGGGCGTGTCCTACGATATGCAACTGCGGCGGACGCGGGGAAAAATTTTCGTCCAGATCATGTGGAAGTATCTGGAACAGGCATCTTTTCCGATGACGGAAGCGGAATACTTGGATCGCCTCGAGGCGATCGCGGACTATCTCAACGGTCTGGGCTGCGGGGAACAGGTGAGAACCCACATCCTCAACACCCGGGAGAAACCCCGCCTGGGCAAAGCGGTCAGCATCCCCATCGACCTGGGAGGCCGGGCGTCGGAATGGACAGTTTAATTGATAATTGATAATTGATAATTGATAATTATCGATTCATGTTCCCGACTCCCGACTCCCGACTCCCGACTCCCGACCTTCACAGGGGGATGGCGATGCGGAAGCTGGCGCCGCAGTTGGGTTGGGAGGAACAACTCAATTGGCCCCGGTGTTTTTCTTCGACGATGTGGCGGGAGATGGCCAGGCCGATGCCCGTGCCTTTTCCGAGGGGTTTGGTGGTAAACAGGTAGTCGAAAATCTTATCTTGGATTTCGGAGCCCATCCCCACCCCGTTATCCTGGATGGAAATCACCGCCGAGTCTCCGTCCTCCCCAAGTTGGGTGGTAATTTTGATCCAGTGGGGGGTTTTCTCCAGTTCCTCGTAACTCATCCCCGCACTGGCGCAGTCGATCGCGTCGATGCCGTTGCCGATCAAGTTCATGAACACCTGGTTGAGTTGGCTGGGGTAGCACTTGACCGGGGGCAGGTTGCCGTATTGTTTGATCACTTTAATGGCGGGGCGTGAACTGTTAGCCTTCAGGCGGTGTTGCAAAATCAACAGCGTACTGTCGATGCCCTGGTGCAGGTCAAAGGGAACCGCCTCGTTGGCGTCGGCGCGGGAGAAGGTCCGCAAACTGAGGCTGATATTGCGGATGCGCTCGGTCCCCACCCGCATGGAGGCGATCATTTTCGGCAGGTCCTCCATCAAATAGTCCAGGTCGATGGCCTCCGCGTGGTCGAGAATCTTTTCGGGCGGGGCGGGGAGAGCCTCTCGGTACAGTTGCAGATGTTCGAGCAAGTCGAAGACGTACAGACTCGCGTGGCTCAAATTCGCCTCGATGAAACCGATGGGATTGTTGATTTCGTGGGCGACTCCGGCCACCAACTGGCCGAGGGTGGACATCTTTTCGCTCTGCACCAGTTGCAGTTGAAATTTTCGCAGGTCATTCAGGGCGCGGGTGAGTTCGGCGGTGCGCTCGGCGACTCGCCGTTCGAGTTCGGAGTTGCGGTTCTCGAGTTCCTGGGTGAGCGATCGCATCTGCAGGTGGACGTGGATGCGGGCGAGGACTTCTTCGGCCTGAAAGGGTTTGGTGATGTAATCGACGGCGCCGAGGGACAACCCCTTGACTTTATCGGCGGTATCGTCAAGGGCGGTCATTAAAATGATCGGGATGTCTGAGGTGGCGGGGGATTGTTTCAGGCGGCGGCAGGTTTCAAAGCCGTCCATCCCCGGCATGACGATATCCAGGAGGATCAGGTCGGGCCGGCTTGATTTGGCCCGGGCGATGGCTTCCATTCCGTTCGTGGCGATATCAATTTTGCAGCCCGAGCTGTCGAGGGCGTCGGCCATGAAACTCAAATTGGTGCGGTCGTCCTCGACGATTAAAATCGTGTCGCGGTGTTGGTCAATCATGGACTGTGGGTGGTGGGGTTTCAAGGGTCGGTCGGCAGATGGCGATCCCTTTTGACGGCGCGTTTTGATGGCATTATTAGGGGTCGAGAGAGATGTTACCATCTCCCCCTCCCATTCAAAACCGTGCATGAGACTTTCACCTCACACGGCTCCTAGTTCAGCCGTCTCGTTGTCATGAGTACGACTCTTGCTTTGACTACCATCTATGGCAGTCTTGGCATCGTGACAGTGGCGGTGCAGCAGTTGGAGGTTTTTATAATCATCCTTTCCGCCGAGGCGTTTAGGAATGATATGGTCGGTCTCCAATTTGTCTTCAATGGTGAAGTGCTGTCCGCACCATTTGCATTTACCTTTCTGGTCTTTTAGTAGTCGGGCTTCTCGGTTTGAGATTTCTGGTGATTTCCCTCTCCTTGTTGCCCAATAGACCCAGTTTCCGTCATACGTCGATGCGTCTGGTTTGACCAGTGTGTGGTAGACAATGGGAGTCCAGGCGTGTTTTTGGAGTCGTAGACCATCCTTGGTTTGGAATATCCACTTCTCGTTCCTTTCTTTCCCATTACTCAGTATCACTTTTCCAGTTCGGAAGTATTTCCTGAGCGTTTTATCTTTGGCGTTTCCGCATCGTGATACTACCCATGCCCGCAGTTGTTGCCAGAGTATGTTATCTAGCTTGCTGAAAATCTCCTTTGAGACTACCCCTGAATAGTATCTTGACCATCCTGTTATGATGGGATTGAGATGTTTAATCAGGGCGGCTTGAGGTGCTGTTTTGTATTTCTTAATCACCTCTTTCACCTTTTCAGTATGGGCTTTGATTGCCTTTTTGCTTGGTTTTATGTGGGTTTTGAAGCCTAGTAGTTTACTGACCTTTCTTCCACTTTTCCCCGAGACGTGTTTTCCGGCAAGATATTGCCTAATATTGAATCCTAGAAAGTCGAAACCAGGTGAGACCATTTTTCCATTTACTTCGATTTCTTGAAGTGTGTGACAGATTCTTGTCTTTTCTGGTTTGAGTTGGAGTCCAATAGGTTTTAACCATTCGGAGATAGCAATCTTGCACTGTTCAATAACTTTGAGGCTTTGGGATATAACCACAAAGTCATCGGCATATCTAACGACCGTTGTGTTGATTGTTTTCCCATTTATAATGTGTTTTGGGAATAATTTTTCTATGTGCCTCACCATTCCATCCAGTGCGATGTTGGCGAGGAGTGGACTTATT
>JBNGCR010000026.1:28634-40597 GCA_050045915.1 Limnospira sp. | reverse complement strand
GCCTCCCCAAATTTTAACGCCGATTCAGTCTTCCGATCGCGTAAAGGGGCGGCACTCGCGGGAGGTGGGTTCGTTCACGTCGGCAAGGCGGGAGTGGACGAAGCGATTCATCCAGTTTTCCAGATAGGCGCGGTTGGCTTGTTTTTGGGCGGGGTCGTCGGTGTCGAGGGGGTGGGGGGCGAGTCCCCGGATGGCGGCGGTGGTGACGCAGTACATCGACTTTTGGAAACTTTGGCAGATCTGCACCCGCAGGTCATTTTCCCCCCGGCAGCTATTGCGGTAGATTTCGTGCAGGTAGTCCGGCAAAAAGTGGCGCATATCCTGCATCAACTGGGTGGGGGGGATGCCGGAACCGCCGATGGGCAGCGGGTCGGCGTAGAGGGCACCGTAGGCGAAATCTTTTTGTTCGTCGGGGATCTGGTGGGCCTGGGCGTTGTAGGACACCGTGCCGGGGAAGGGCGCCCCCCGGAAGAAAACGGCCTCGACATAGGGCACCGCCGTATCCATCAAAAAGGTCAGTCCCGCCGATTTGGGGATGATGTCGTAGGTTTTGCCCTTGATTTCGACGGAGTAAGTGATGGGTTGGTTGGCGGCGGCGACCAAGCCGTTGAGGATGTGATCGACGACGGCGGGGATGGATTTGATTTCGCCGCGATCATAGCGATCGGACAGGTCTAAAAACATATCACTCATCACCCGCCAAAATTGTCCCAAGCCGCTGTAGTAGGCGAGTTGGCGGACTTGTTCGGGTAGGAATTCGGGGAAGAGTTTGTGCAGGCCTAACATCACCGGATTGTTTTTAATTTTGGCTTGAATTGCGGTTTCGGCGAGGGTTTTAAATTCCTGAGAATCGAGGTAAGTATCCAATCCGCCTCCGCCGTGCCAGAGCATGGTTTTCATGCAGTATTCGGCGTATTCGTAATTGATGCGATCGTGCCACCAAAATTTGAGTAGTTTTTGCAGGTTGATTTCCCCGTTGAAGTATTTGAAAAAGGGAAATAAGACCAAGAATTGATGGTCGGCGATATAGATCAGGTTGACGGAGTAGGCGTCCAATACTACGCCGTAGCTTTTGAGGATGCCGACGACTTCGACCAAGTTTTCGGGATAGTCCGGCAGCAGGGAGTCGCCCGATTCCAGGCGATGGATGTAGTTGCTGAGTGGATGGGTTTGAGATGTCATGGATGGGGTGGGGAAAAGTGAAAAGTGAAAAGTGAAAAATGAAAAGTGAAAAATGACCTACTCCCGACTCTCGACTCCCGACTCCCGACTCCCTCCCATTTGTGCGACGATCGCAGGAACAGGCATTAACGCCGAGGTGGTGGTTTCGGTCCACTTCACCAACCCGGTGGGTTGGATGCCGAGGAAGGTGATGATGACGGCCAGGGCGATGGCAGGGATGCGATCGCGCCACTGGACCGGGGGCAAATTCACCACCGTCTCGGACAGGCGCCCGAAAAAGGCGCGGTTGACCATAATCAGGAAGTAAACCGAGGTCAGACCCGTCCCCGCCATGCACAGCAACGTCTGCACCGGGAACACTTCCATACTGCCACGAAACACGATAAATTCGGCGATAAAACCCACCAAACCGGGGATGCCGGCGCTGGCCATCACCGCGACGATCATAATACTGCCGATCAGGGGCAGACCCCGTTCCGGGTTGAGTAATCCCCGAAGTACGTCGATATCCCGGCTTCCCGATTTTTTGTAAACGACCCCCACGGAGAGGAACAGCAGGGCCGAGATCAGGCCGTGGCTGACCATTTGCATCACCGAACCCAGCAAGCTGAGGGGGGTTGCGGCCGCAAAAGCCAACAGAATATAGCCCATGTGGGCGATGGAACTGTAGGCGACCATTTTTTTGATATCTTTCTGGGAAATGGCGCAGGAGGCCCCGTAGAGGACGCTAACGACCGCCCAACTGGCGACATAGGGCGCGATCGCACTCCAGGCGTCCGGAAATAACCCCACGCCGAACCGCAGCAACCCGTAGGTTCCCAATTTCAGCAATACCCCCGCCAGCAGGACAGAAATCGGCGTGGAGGCTTCGACGTGGGCATCGGGGAGCCAGGTGTGGAAGGGGACGAGGGGAATTTTAATCCCGAATCCGACGATAATTCCCCCGAGGAGAATGAATTGAGTGGTCGGGGCCAGGGCCGCGATGCCCGTCGGGGCGGTGGCTAGGGTGTCCAAATCGAAGTTGGGCGCCTGGGTGAGCCACACCACCCCCAAAAATGCGGCCAGGATCAGGAACCCGGAAACGGCGGTGTAGAGGAGGAATTTGGTCGCCGCGTACCCCTTGCGTTGGCCGCCCCAGATGGCGATCAGCAGGTAGAGGGGGATCAGTTCGATTTCGTAAAACAGCAAAAACAGGAGCAGGTTTTGAGCCAGGAACGTCCCGGCAATGCCGGAAAAGATAACCAGCAGCAGGGCGTAATAGAGGCGGTGGCGGGGAATTTCCAGGTCGGTGCACCCGATCGCGATCGCCACCAACAAACTGGTCATGACGATCAACGGCAGGGATAAGCCGTCGATGCCGAGGGTGTAGTTCAACCCCAGGGATTCGATCCACCGAATCCGCTCCACCATCTGCAAGTCGGCCCGTGCGGGATCGAACAGACGGACGATGATTGTTGACCAAATCAACAATCCCCCCGCCACGAGCAGGGCCATTTGGCGGGCGAGTCGGGCGCTCAGTTGAGGCCAGAGTCCGATGGCGAGGGCTCCGATCAGGGGAATCCAAATTAAAACACTTAGCATTTTGGATATTTGACGTTTGAGGTGGTCCGTTCTCCGGGTTTCCGCATCGGCTCTAGAATTGCCACAGCATCAACAGCAGCAACAAACCGATGCCGGTGGCGATGGTCAGGAGGTAGAATTGGGACTGTCCCGAAATACTGTATTTGAGTCCTTCCCCGCCCAACAGGGTCGCCAACCCGAATCCGTTCACCACGCCGTCGATGACATAGCGATCGACCCAAGCACTGGCGGCGGAAATGCGGTTGACGAGAAAGACGACAGTGACATCGTAGAGGCGATCGATATAAAAATCGTAGGCCAGTAAATCCTGTACGGACTTCCAGGGCAGTTTGTAGGGTTGCTTGTCCGGACCGTACAGGTAGATGAACGAACCGATCGCCACCCCCAGTCCCCCAGATGCGATCGCCAGGGGGAAGGTGAAGTCTTCGATCCGGGCTTCCAGGCCGGAGGCGGGGACTTCCACCAGCGGCGCGGACCAACTCAGCAACAGTTGCCACTGTTGGAGCATCAGCGGCACCAACAGCGTCACGACGGTCATGGCGACCATCGGCAGGGCCATCGGCCACAGGACTTCCGGCGCCCGCCTGGTTTTGGGCTGGGTTTCTCCGGCGAACACCAAACCGAACACCCGGGTCAAACCCAAAGCCGTCAGAAAATTCACCAGCACCAGCAGCACCGCCAGCCACGGCGGCAGGCTCCAAAATCCGCTCACCCACCGCCGCAGCGTCCAGAACATTCCCAACGGCATCAGGGCGACCATCCCGGCGGCACCGACAATAAAGGCGGTGGTGGTGGCGGGCATCCGCGACCAGAGTCCCCCCATTTCCGTCATGTCCTGGGTGTTGGTGGTGAGGATAACGGAACCGGCGCTCATGAACAGGAGGCACTTGGCGATCGCATGGGTGAGCAGTAGCAGCAGGGCAATATCGACGTGATTTTGACCCACCGCCACGAAGACTAGCCCCAGATAGGCGCTGGTGGAGTGGGAGAGCGCCCGTTTGATGTCAATTTGTGCGATCGCCACCAGGGACGCCCCCACCGCCGTCACCGTCCCCAACACCATCAGCGTATCGGAGACCACCGGGGACAAAGCCAGGAGCGGCTGCAGTTTGATCAAAACGTAGGCGCCCCCCGCCACCACCACGGAATTCCGCAGCAGGGAGGCCGGGTTAGGCCCCTCCATCGCCTCATCCAGCCACAGGTGCAGCGGAAATTGGGCGCACTTGCCGACGGGTCCGGCGATCAGGGCCAACCCCAGCAGAGCCGCCGTCAGGGGGGGCAAGTTGTGGCTTTCCGACCACAGTTCCAAATCGGAGAAGTTCAGACTCCCCGCCACCGTCGAGAGGTACACCACCCCCATCAGCAACAGCACGTCCCCTACCCGCTTGGTGAGAAACGCATCCCGCGCCGCCGTCACCACCAGGGGTTGGGCGTACCAGAACCCGACCAGCAGATAGGTGGAGAGGGTCAGCAGTTCCAGCAAAATGTAACTCAGCAGCAGGGAGTCGCTCAGGGCTAACCCGCTGACGGCCGCTTCAAAAAACCCCATCAGGCCGAAAAATCGGGCCGTCGCCCAGTCTTTTTCCATATATCCCAGGGCGTAAAGCTGGGCGACTAGACTGATGCCCGTCACCAGTTCCACCGCCCCCAGGCTGACGGGGGAAATTTCCAATAAGAATGATAAGTTCAGGCCGGCGGCGTCGAGCCATTGAATGAGAATCTGCTGTCTCGGCAGGTCCCAGGTGGCCCGGTAGATGATGGCACCGTGCACGAATGCCGCCACGGTCATCAACAGATTAAAGTAGGCGGCTGGCCTCGGCCCGGTGCGGCGGATCAGCCCCATTGACCACGGCAGGGTCAAGACCGCCCCGACCAGACCATATATCGGTATCCACCAACTGGCTTGTAGGAGGAACTCAATCATTTAAGTTAGATAAAGAAATATTAACCCTGAAGTTAATATATCAGCATTTGCGTCCGTCTCTGAGGCGGGCGACATGGAAAATCCCTCGGCGATCGCCCCCCTCACCGGCGACGCGACGGGCGATCGGGGAATTTTTAACCACAGTTTGGCACAAAAGTCAAGGAAAATGGCGGAGATCGGGTCGGGATTATTAACTTTTTTAAAAAAATCTTAATTTCTATTAACAATCAATAAAAATAATAACGAATATGAGAAATTATAATGCAGATTAATATTGTCAAAGAAGGCACAATTCTCCTATTCTTAAATTTGAGGGAGGTTGAAAACTTTTTCGCAAAAGCAGAAAGAATCCGCAGTCTCTGCAGTCACTAGATTCAGTGCGTAAGGCATTGACGCTTGGAAATTCTGTCTGTCCGTCATTAGGAGTTGTAATACGATGTCAATCGCTGTTGGAATGATTGAAACCATAGGCTTTCCGGCCGTTGTCGAAGCAGCGGACTCGATGGTGAAAGCCGCCCGCGTCACCTTGGTGGGATATGAAAAGATCGGAAGCGGTCGCGTAACGGTTATCGTCCGAGGAGATGTCTCCGAGGTACAAGCCTCAGTCGCGGCGGGCATGGAAGCAATTAAACGAGTCAATGGTGGTGAGCTCTCGTCCACTCACATCATCGCCCGTCCCCACGAAAACCTGGAGTACGTTCTCCCCATCCGTTACACCGACGCGGTGGAACAGTTCCGGACCTACTAAATCATCGCAGGTCAGGCAACCCCGACCCGATCGCCGGAAAGGTCGTACAGGAGTCAGCACCCCGCTCCGAAGAGACGGGGCTGGCAACCCTCCCAGGAGTTTTACGTGAGTTGCGAAAGTCCCGCCCCGAGATCGAGTCTCGGGGGGCTGGCGCGGTGTCCGAGATGGCATCGCCGCATCGGGGAACCCGACCGCCGTCGAGTACGAGATCTGAGCAGGTTTTCAATCTTGAGATTCAGGAGTCAAAACAGACTATGGCCATTGCAGTTGGCATGATAGAAACCCTGGGGTTCCCAGCGGTAGTTGAGGCGGCCGATTCTATGGTGAAGGCAGCCCGCGTCACCCTAGTCGGCTATGAAAAAATCGGTAGCGCCCGTGTGACCGTCATCGTGCGAGGCGATGTTTCGGAAGTGCAAGCCTCTGTGAGCGCCGGAACGGAGTCCGTGCGGCGGGTCAATGGCGGGTTGGTACTCTCCACCCACATCATCGCCCGTCCCCACGAAAACTTAGAATATGTGCTTCCGATCCGTTACACCGAAGAGGTCGAACAATTCCGCGAAAGCGTCAGCGGCCTGCGTCCGCTGAACCGTCCGTCGCCGGGACGTCCGTGAGGCGGGTAAATGGGGGGTGAGTTTTCTCCACCCATATCATCGCCCGTCCCCACGACCACCTCAAAACATGGCTTCCGAACCATCGCCCCGAAGCGGCCAGACCCCGGCGCGAAACCATGAGCGACTTGCGTCCCCCGAACCGTGTCGGGGCATCGTCTTCGCGCTTTCGGAGCGACTCTCAATCGTCAGTTATCCGAATCCTGTCACCCATTCCCCGCCAAACCCATGCAAATTGCCAGAGTTCTTGGCACCGTCGTCAGTACCCAAAAGGAACCCAGTCTCAGAGGCTCCAAATTTTTGCTATTGCAACTCCTAGATGAACAGGGAGAGCCCACCTCCGAATATGAAGTTGCGATCGACTATGTGGGTGCGGGTTTTGATGAATGGGTTCTGTTGAGCCGGGGAAGTGCGGCCCGCCAGGCGTCCGGAAGTGAAAACCGTCCGACGGATGCCGCCGTCGTCGGCATTATCGACACGGTGACTGCTGGAAATCGGCAGGTTTACAACCAAAGAGATCACGGCCGCTAGGGCTGAGGTTCCGGACCGCATCCCGAGCGGATGTCCCCCAAAAAATACCTCTGTCCTCCGTCTGTCGTGTCTGAGTCCATCAACAACAAGTCAACCTTACAGAAAGTCGGTTAGGAGAAATCGAGTTATGGCAGTTCGCAGCCACGCGGCTCCTCCAACACCCTGGTCTAAAAACCTGGCGGAGCCCAAAATCGACCCCTCAGCTTACGTCCACTCATTCTCGAATACCATCGGGGATGTCCGCATTGGCGCCCATGTCCTCGTGGCCCCCGGAACCTCTATCCGAGCCGACGAAGGATTCCCCTTCTACATCGGCGACAACTCCAACATCCAAGATGGTGTCGTCATCCACGGTTTAGATGAAGGACGAGTCAAAGGAGATGACGGACAATCCTACTCCGTGTGGGTGGGAAAAAATTCCTCCATCACCCATATGGCTCTAATTCACGGACCGGCCTACGTCGGCGACAATTGCTTCATCGGTTTCCGATCCACGGTCTTCAACGCCAGGGTCGGAAACGGCTGTATCGTGATGATGCACGCCCTGATTCAAGATGTGGAAATTCCCGCCGGAAAATATATTCCTTCGGGAGCCATTATCACTAACCAACAACAGGCCGATCGCCTGCCCGACGTGACGGATACCGACATTAAGTTTTCCACCCACGTCATCGGTGTCAACCAAGCCCTGGCCGCCGGCTACCAGTGTTCGGAAAACGTGGCCTGCATCGCCCCTCTCCGCAACGAAACCCGGCAAGGCAGCAGCAACGGCGGGGGGCGCGATCGCTCCCGCACCTACGGCAACTCGAGCCTGCCGGCCGATACGGTGGAAACCGTCAGCCAACTCCTGGCCCAGGGCTACAAAGTCGGCACCGAACACGCCGACCCGCGCCGCTTCCGCACGGGTTCCTGGCGCAGTTGCGCCCCCATCGACTCCCACAAAACCGGAGAAGTGGTATCGGCCCTGGAAGCCTGCCTGCAAGAACACCAGGGCGAATACGTCCGCCTGCTGGGGATCGATGCCAAGGCCAAGCGCCGAGTCCTCGAAGAAATCATCCAGCGCCCCGACGGTCCGGTAGGCGGGAAGTCCTCCAACGGCCAGGTGGCCTCCCAATCCGCCTCCCGTCAGGCTCCTCGGGCATCCGCGTCCGGCGGCGGTTCGGACTTCGGGCAGCAGGTGAGCCAACTGCTGGCCCAGGGCTTGAAAATCGGCACGGAATACGCCGATGGGCGCCGCTTCCGCACCGGTTCCTGGCGCAGCGGCCCGAAAATTGACAGCACCCAAGCCTCCGCTGTCATGGCCCAGTTGGATGCGTTCATGAACGAGCATACCGGGGAATATGTGCGCCTGATCGGCATCGACCCGAAAGCCAAGCGCCGGGTTGTGGAAGAAATCATTCAGCGCCCCGACGGCAAGGTATCCCAAACCACCTCGGTGACGGCCCCCGCCGCCCCGACCCCCGCCCGCAGCGGCGCCGCCTCCGTCTCCCCGTCTCAGGGGAACTTGAGTTCCGAGACGATCGCCCAAGTGCAGGGCCTCCTGTCCCAGGGCTACAAGATCGGTACCGAACACGCCGACAAGCGTCGCTTCCGCACCGGTTCCTGGCGCAGTTGCACCCCCATCGACTCCAACAACCAGCGGGAGGTGATCGCGGGTCTGGAAGCCTGTATGAAGGAACATGAGGGCGAATATGTCCGCTTGATCGGTATCGATCCGAAAGCCAAGCGCCGGGTTCTGGAGGAAATTATCCAGCGTCCCGAATGACGTAGAAACGCCGTCCACATTTCCAGAGGTTCAAACCGAATGTGTATGTCGCCACCGCATCACCCAGACCCGTCTTACTACGTGAGTGGCGATGTGACCGTTGACCCCAGTGCTGCCATCGCCCCCGGAGTGGTTCTCCGAGCCGATCCGGATTCTCAGATCGCGATCGCCGCTGGGGTCTGCATTGGCATGGGGACAATTCTTCATGCTCATCACGGTATCCTAGAAGTGGAGAAGGGCGCCTGCATCGGTGCGGGCGTGCTAGTGGTGGGAACTGGAAAAATTGGGGTCAATGCCTGCATCGGTTCCGACTCGACCGCGATCGATCCGACCGTCGAAGCCCAGTATGTGGTCGCTTCGGGTTCCTTAATTGGCGATCGCTCGCGTCAGGTGGGGGAACCCTCCCCCGATATGGCGGCAGAACCGGAACCGGAACCGGAACCCGAACCCGAACCGGAACCGGAACCGGAACCCGAACCCGAACCGGAACCCGAACCCGAACCGGAACCCGAACCGGAACCCCAGACACGGATGGGACCGCAGGTTTACGGACACACTCAAATTAACGAGTTGTTGAAAACCTTGCTCCCCCACCGCCGGAACCCCATAATCCCCCCCAATTCCGGATCGCCTCCTTCGGGACTGTCGTAATATCAAGTTCCGATAATCAGTTATTGTATAGATTTTTGATTATCGAATCACAGAAATAGTTTGAAAAAAAACTATTTTAGCGAACGTGATATCGCCCCGAGCTTTGGAAGTGCGATCGCCAAACATCACCCGTCGAACCCCCCGACCCCCACCCTTCTCCCGAAACACCGAGTCGGTCAGTCGCACGCGCTTGTTGGAGAAGAGACGAAACATGGACGAACACTTGCAAATATCCGTTCCCCAAAAAAGGAACATCGAGCCCGAATTCAAAGACGCCGCTCTGGGTCTAGTCTCGACCCGCAGCTTTCCCGCGATCGTCGGCACGGCCGATATGATGCTCAAATCTGCAGGTGTTCACCTCGTCGGCTACGAAAAAATCGGCAGCGGCCACTGTACCGCGATCGTGCGGGGCCGCATCGCCGACATCCGTCTGGCGATTCAAACCGGAGTGGACACCGCCAAACAATTCGATCAGTTCGTGTCCTCCCTGGTCATCGCCCGACCCCTCCCCAACTTGGAATACGTCCTCCCCATCGGCTCCCGCCTCTCCCAACTCGCCAACGGCAGCCACTCCCGCCTCAGCAACCAAGCCGTGGGCCTGCTGGAAACCCGGGGATTTCCCGCCATGGTCGGCGCCGCCGACGCCATGCTCAAAGCCGCCGATGTCTACCTGGCTTCCTACGAAACCATCGGGGCCGGACTGTGTACCGCCATCATCCGAGGGCCCGTTGCCGATGTCGCCGTCGCCGTGGAAGCGGGGATGTACGAAGCCGAACGGATCGGAGAATTGAACGCCGTCATGGTCATCCCCAGACCCCTCGACGACCTGGAACAAACCCTGCCACTGGCCAGTTGTTGGATCGAAAAAGACGAGCCGCTGCAGTTGCCCATCAATATCAAACAGCCCGAAAAAGAAGTGATCCAACTGCCCGACCTCAAACAACTCTCCACCGAATCCGTGCCCATGGAAGAAAAGGAATCCGATCGCTCCCTGGAAACTTGGGATTAAATTGGAAATCGGGAGTCGTGCGAGACAAATCAGTTGATAATTGACAATTATTAATTGTTCCCCACACCCCACACCCGACACCCCACACCCGCATTCATCCATGAAAATTGCGATCGCACAACTCAACCCCACCGTCGGCGATTTGGGCGGAAATGCCGGACAGATTTTGGACGCCGCTCACCGGGCCATCGAGGCCGGCGCTCACCTCCTCGTGACCACGGAACTCGCCCTCGTCGGCTACCCCCCCCGAGATCTGCTCATCCGCCCCAGTTTTATCGAGGCGGCGGACACCCAACTTCGACAACTCGCCACACAACTGCCCCCGGAATTGGCGGTTTTGGTGGGAACCGTCTTTCCTAACCCCGAATCGGGCCGTCACGGCGGCAAACCCCTCTTCAACGGTGCCGCCTGGGTGGCGGGGGGCGAAATTCGGCAGATTTTTTACAAGCGGTTGCTCCCCAACTACGACGTTTTCGACGAAGATCGGTATTTTGAACCGGGGAAAAGTTGCAACGTTGTCGCCCTCCCCGACCCGGACGCCGACGCGCCGCTGCAAATTGGCGTCACGATTTGCGAAGATCTTTGGAATGACGAAGAATTTTGGGGGCGGCGGAACTACACCTGCGACCCGATGAAAGATCTCGGCGATCGCAACGTGGATTTGGTCGTCAACCTGTCCGCCTCCCCCTACCGCGCCGCCAAACAACAATTGCGGAAATCCATGCTCGGCCACGGGGCCCGCCGCTACGGAATCCCCATTTTATACGCCAACCAGGTCGGCGCCAACGACGATTTGATCTTCGACGGGTGCAGCCTCATCCTGGACGGAAAGGGCGAGGTGGTGAGGGCGCTGGCAGCCTTTGAAACCGACTTTCAAGTGTTGAGTTTCGATCGCACTTCTGCAGATACTCCCATCGTCGTCGAAGCCCCCGAATCCCCCGCCAAACCGACAGATAATATCGATGAAGAGGTTTGGCGGGCCTTGGTTTTGGGTGTCCGGGATTATACGCGGAAATGCGGTTTTTCTAAAGTTGTCATTGGGTTGAGTGGCGGGGTCGATTCGTCTTTGGTGGCGGCGATCGCATCGGAGGCCCTGGGGCGCGATCGGGTTTTGGGGGTGTTGATGCCCTCCCCCTACAGTTCCGACCACTCGATTAAAGATGCTTTGGAACTGGCGAAAAATTTGGAAATCGAAACCCAAACCCTCCCCATTCAAGACGCGATGGGTGCCTTCGATCGCACCCTCGCCGACCTGTTCGCCGGGACGGAATTCGGCATCGCCGAGGAAAACATCCAATCCCGAATTCGGGGGACGTTGCTGATGGCAATTTCCAACAAGTTCGGCAATTTATTATTATCGACGGGGAACAAATCGGAATTGTCGGTGGGATACTGTACTTTATACGGGGATATGAACGGCGGTTTGGCGGTCATCGCCGACGTACCCAAAACCCGAGTTTACTCGATTTGCAAGTGGTTGAACCGCGACAAAGGGCGAGAAATTATCCCCGAAAATGTGATAACAAAACCCGCCAGCGCCGAGTTGAAACCGGATCAGGTTGACAGCGATTCTCTCCCGCCTTACGAAATTTTAGACGATATTTTGTATCGCCTGATCGAGCGGCACGAATCCTTAAAAACGATGGTCGAGGCGGGACACGACGAAGAAACCGTTAAGCGAATTATTCAGTTGGTAATGCGGGCGGAATTTAAGCGTCGTCAGGCGCCGCCGGGACTGAAAATCAGCGATCGCGCCTTCGGGACGGGGTGGCGGATGCCGATCGCGAAGGGGAAATATCTGTAGGGATGGCAGTCTCGGAAGCCCCCCTAACCCCCCAATTTTGGGGGGAACAAGAAAGTTGCTCCCCTCGCCCAGGATTGGGAGAGGGGCTGGGGGTGAGGGCGACAGAGTCTCGGAAGCCCCCCTAACCCCCCAATTTTGGGGGGAACAAGAAAGTTGCTCC
>JBNGCR010000026.1:0-28534 GCA_050045915.1 Limnospira sp. | reverse complement strand
CCTCGCCCAGGATTGGGAGAGGGGCTGGGGGTGAGGGCGAGAGTATCGCACTAACATTTTATCCTTCACATCTCAAGGGAGTGGTAGAAAATCGATATTTTCATCCATAAGATACTTGAGGGTCATCCGCCTGCCTCATCGCATCTCTTTGGGCCCTTAATCGACGTATTTTTTCTGCCACTGGGGGTGGATTGCGTTGCTGCTCTTCCCGCATTCGTTCCGCCCACTCCAGCCAATCGGTCATATACGCATCAACGGCTTCTTTGTGATGCAGATAATACAAGATCGTGGCGTAGACTTGCTCTAGGTTTAGAGACGGATAGGTGCTGGCAATTTCCTCTGGTGTGCGAGCACGAAAGAGGTAGTCAAACAGAACTGTCTCAATCCCAATGCGTGTACCTTTTAGCCGAATGTCATCATCGGCTAAAAAGTTGAAATAATCTTCAAGTTGCATACCCAACCTCCCTAACTACGTTGGAAACCCCTTTCCATAACTCGCCGGTCTTGCCTTAGTGTCAACATAGCTACAGTGTTACAACTGCTTCGCTCATTGCTTCAACTGGTAGCTTCCAGATTGTTCTACCTACTAAAATACCACAGCGATCGCTCCCCTGAGATTTTCCACAGTCCAACCCAAATCGGGGGATAAACAAACATGAGTAGCGATCGCGCCTTCGGGACGGGGTGGCGGATGCCGATCGCGAAGGGGAAATATCTGTAGGGATGGCAGTGCGATTCCGAAATTGAAGGCAATTTGAGCGATCAATTTTAACCTAAATGAGTCTGTCTTAAGAGCGATCGCGAGTCCTTCTGAGTAACGATATGGAGATTTTTGAACTTTACCTTTCCCCCATCGACGACGTGGAATTCACAGTAAACGACAAATGAAAGCACTGTGGACAACATTCTACTTAATATTGGTATTGATGCACTTTCAATCTATTCTACAGGATCTCCGCTTCTGATGAAAATGATCCTCGTTTCGATTATTCGTCAGGTGGATGCAACCCAGCCAAAATCAGCAAGCGTCGGAGATTCACGACCCCCGGACGGTTGAGTGCAAGTGCTGCAATCGTTGCACGACCACAAGGGGTGTGACCGATCGCTTGGGTCAAATCCTCACTCCAGTGAAAGTGTTCTGTCCAACTCTGCCGACGAGGATTAAATAGGGCAACTTCCTCTCCCGTTTGAGGATCGGGGTAAACAGTCCGGGTATATTTACGAGCATTGCAGCCACAACAGGCCCAAGCTAGATTTTCGGCGATCGTAGCTCCACCGAGTTTTCGAGGTCGAATATGATCGACTGTAAAGCTGTCAGGAGAGAACGCATCGGGACAACGGCAGTATTCGCATTGATTTTTTGCCCGTCGAGCAACCTCTTGTCGGAGTGTGGCTGGGACTCGTTCACTTTCAGGCGACATGGGAAGACTCAGACTCCAACTTGCTGGTTTAACTGCATCAGGTCGATATTCTTAATCTTCGCCAACTCCATTAATGCTTCCAGCCGCTTGACTCGCTGCTGTTCTAATAAGTCTTCATAACGAATCAATTCCCGCTGTTCGGCGTCGCTCAGTTCGCCGAATTCGCAACGATCGCGCAACGTATTTAAACGAACTTGCTCATCTTCCGGAAGGCGATCGCGAATCACCTCAAACAACTGTACTTCTTCGGCACTCGTCGGATTTTGCCGGGGCGGTTCCGCCAAACATTCTAACAGTTGGACGACGGCACTTAATTTTTCGGGAGAGAGTTGCCCGATGAGGGCGATCGCTTTTTGGCGAAGATCGGCAGTCTGAATCATTGACTATCCCAAATTGTGGCTAATTCACACTTTAGCATCCCATCTTAACTCCCCTCGCCCAGAATGGGGTGAGGGCCTCCATCAATCAATAAAAAACCCCTCGGCCACCCGATACCGATCGCGTCCGGCCGATTTTGCCGCGTAGAGGGCGCGATCGGCGGCGGCGACCAAGGCGTGTAAATCTAGGCTCGGAGTCGGGATGGCGGTGGCGATACCGACGCTGAGGGTGACGTATTGTTTCTCGGATTTGCGGTGGGGAATTTTCAGCTCCCCCAGCGTTTTTTTGATCGTTTTAACCAGGGCGATCGCGGTCGAGGTCGTCATCTTAGAGCCGACGATCACGAACTCCTCGCCGCCGTAGCGGGCGACCAATCCGCCGAAAGGTTTTTGGGCCTGTTCGAGGACCCTTGCCACCTCTTTCAAGCAGCGATCGCCCTGCTGGTGTCCGTAGGTGTCGTTGTATTTTTTGAAATAGTCCACGTCGCAAAAAATGACCGTCAAAGGTTTTTTGATCAGGCTCAAATACTCCCACTCGCCCTCGATGAATTCGTTGAAATAGCGGCGGTTTGCGGTCTGGGTCAGGCCGTCGATACTCGCCAATCGTTGCAATTCTTGATTGGCTCGGGCCAGCTCTTTCGTCCGGTCTTCGATGCGGTGTTCCAGGGTTTCAAAGGAAGATTGCAATTGTTTTGCCATGTCCGAGAGCGATCGCGACAAATCCCCGATCGCGTCTTGGCGGTCGAAAATGACCGGTTCATCCCAATAACCTCGGGCGATCGATTTGGCCACATAACTGAGTTTTTGGATGGGTTGCGTCAGCCAGTGGGCGACGAGTAAACCGATTAATATACTGACAACTAACGCGATCGCGCACAAAATTAAAGTGATTCGCTTATTCTGGTTTATTTTTTCCATAAAATCCGCTTCCGGAAGGAGGACAACCACCACCCAATCCAAGCCGTAGGGATCGTTGATGCGGACGACTTCCAAATATTGGCGGTTTCCGTCGGCGGAAAAGATTAACTGCGATGATTCGATTCTGTCAAGACCTTTAAAATAAACGTCGAGAAATTTGCTGGACTCCCGAATTAAGGGGTTGAGGCTGTCCCGGGCATCGATCAGTTGGATGTTTTCTTCGGTGCCCACGGTGATCGGTTCGGCTGTGGATGTGGCGACCAGCAAACCGGAGGGTTCCATGATAAACGCCAGTCCCGATTCGCCGATATCTAAATTTCTCAAAAATTGATTTAATTCCAAAGATAAGACGATATCCGTCGCACAGATTACCCGGAGTTCACCGCTGACATCATCGTAAACTGGCGTGCTCGCCGTAATGGTGGGGAGGGCGTATTTAAAGCCGAGATAGATCTCGCTCCAAATCGGTTGATCTTTACTTTTTGCGATCATGTACCAGGGTCGTTTTCGGGGGTCGTACTGTCGATTTCCTTTGCCGATCAAATGCGATCGGTTGCCCGTCGTGTCGGCTTTGTAGGTATAGTGATAGCGATCGGTGCTCGGATTGGCGACGTGAATTTCCAGGCGATCGCCCTGCCCACCTTCCGAGTAACCGACCCCCAAAAATGCGCCTTCTTCCTCCGTCCCGCAATAAATAAAATTGGTCGATGGAAATAATTTAGCCTGTTGCCAGAGTGAATGGACGCCCTTTCCGGTGACGATATCCAGGTCGCCCTGCTGGATGGCATTCGCGTTGATGGAGTTGATGACGTGGGGTCGATCAATCGTGTTTTGCAATTGATTGACAATGTGCAGTGCGATGGATTTTCGCAGTTGATCTGCGAGGTCATTGACCGCCATTTGACCGTTTTTAAAAGACAAATAACCCACCACTCCAACTGTCACAAATATTTGTAGAACAAAAGGAACGATCAGCGTCCCTTTCAGTGACAATCGATTGAAAATTTTAGCCAGTTTTAAGTTCATTGTGAGAGTTGAGACACGGAAGGTGAGAATTTGCGAATCGATGGGGCTGACAACAGTTCTTCCACTCGAAAAACCAACCGACTGCCACCCATTGTCCATCGCCTTCGGAATCGTCCGACCCCATGGCGACATCCGATCGCGATCGACAGTCCACTCGACCGCAAGCATGGTAAAGGGCGATCGCCATCGACGGCAAAAACAATCATTATAACGGTAAAAATTTAAAAATTCCATCGCTCAGTTCTCTTGTAGTTTACTCTAGCTCTCTTCGGTAACTTTCGCCAGATCGAATACGGAAACCCACACCGACACCCCTTTCAGACGGGAGTTGCCGATTTTTTTTTCGCCGCTATCAGTCGTCCTTCTGCAATCGTAAAATTACGGATTACAATAGAATTTATCATTGTCATTGGAGCGGATTTTTACTGGTTCATAAAAACGTTAAAATCCCCGTCCCCAACCCTTCCCCACGACGGGAGAAACGGGAGGGGACGGGGGCGAAAAACCCGACCGATCACACCGCCGCCGCTTCCGGATGTTCGATTTTCGTTCCCAACACCTTCAAAAACTCGGCCAGCCAGCGGGGATGGGCCGGCCACGCGGGCGCCGTCACCAAGTTCCCGTCCGCGATCGCGTCATCGACGGAAATATCGGCGTACTGCCCCCCCGCCCGGGTGACGTCGGGTCCGCAGGCGGGATAGGCCGAACAGCGTTTCCCCCGCAAGACGTCCGCCGCCGCCAGCAGTTGGGCACCGTGACAGATGGCGGCGATGGGTTTATTCGCCCCGGCGAAATGTTTCACCGCCTCGATGACATCCGGATTGAGGCGGATATATTCGGGCGCCCGCCCGCCGGGAATCACCAAGGCGTCGTAATCTTCCGGGCGAATTTCCTCGAAGGTGGCGTTGAGGGTAAAATTGTGGCCCGGTTTCTCGCTGTAGGTCTGGTCGCCCTCGAAGTCGTGGATCGCCGTCCTGACCGTATCTCCGGCCTTTTTCCCCGGGCAGACGGCGTGAACCGGGTGGCCCACCATCTGCAACGCTTGGAACGGGACCATCACTTCGTAGTCTTCCACAAAGTCGCCCACCAGCATTAAAATCTGTTTTGCAGCCATTGTTGAAACCTCACCGAATTGTTTATCTTTAAGTTTTAACAATTCGGCGATCGCACCGTATCAAATTGGTCGGAATCCCCGATCGCTGAGTGCCGATCTAGCGGTTTTTGACCGAATCAGATCCGGACGATCCCCCTAAATCCCCCTTCACAAGGGGGACTTTAATTCCTCAACCGTACCTCACGAGCTTGAGATGGCTCCATTCCCCGTTTCAAACTATCTTCACACCCAGTCCATGCTTCCATTCATCCGCGACGACCTCAACCCATTTCGAGCCTACACACCCCACCCTGGCGGAGATTCCGGCAGTCCGGTCCAATCGGAAATCATTATCGATCGCCTCGATACCAATGAGTGTCCCTACGACTTGCCGGAGGAGTTGAAGCAAAAGTTGGCCTGGACCTACCAGCAGGAAATCGAAACCAACCGCTATCCAGACGGCAGCCACGCCCCCCTGAAGCGGGCGATCGCGGATTACGTCAATTCTGCCCTGTCCGACGTTACAACCCCCTTCACGGCCGATTCTGTGTCGGTGGGGAACGGTTCCGACGAGTTGATCCGATCGCTGTTGATCGCCACCTGCTTGAACGGCGGGGGGTCGATTTTGGTGGCTAATCCCACTTTCTCCATGTACGCCATCCTCGCCCAAACTTTGGGAATTCCGGTGGCGGCGGTGAACCGTTCCGAGGCGAATTTTGAAATCGATCTCGCCGCCGCCCAAACTGCGATTTCCCAAACCCAAAATCCCCCCGTCCGGGTGGTGTTCGTCGTCCACCCCAATTCCCCGACGGCGAACGCTTTGACGGATGCGGAATTGGACTGGCTGCGGAGTCTCCCGGACGATATTTTAGTTGTTATCGACGAGGCTTATTTCGAGTTCAGCCAAACCACCGTGGCGGGGGAATTGCAACGGCATCCCAACTGGGTGATTTTGCGGACGTTTTCTAAGGCGTTTCGCCTCGCTTCCCTGCGGGTGGGATATGCGATCGCCTCCCCGGAACTGACGGCAATTTTGGAGAAAGTCCGCCTCCCCTACAACCTCCCCAGCTTCACCCAGGCGGCGGCGTTGATGGCGTTGACGCACCGGGAAGAGTTGCAAAACGTGATTCCGGAAATTCTCGCCGAACGCGATCGCTTATTGGCAGATTTATCCGATCATCCCCGTTTAAAAGTGTGGCCGAGCGACGCCAATTTTATCCACGCCCGCCTCAAATCGGACAATTCCGACGCGGCGTTAAATGAAATTGTCAAACAGCTCAAATCCCAGGGGACGTTGATCCGCCACACGGGCGGCGGGTTGAGAATTACCGTCGGGACGCCGGAGGAAAATCAACGGACTCGCGATCGTCTGCTGTCGGTTTAGGAAGTGCGGCTCAAGGCTGACTTTCAAACTCTTGGAACGGAATCACGTCCACCTTGATTTTAACAGGTTTGTTGAGCCGTTTTGTCATCTCCCGAGACGCGATATCGAGCCGTTCCTGAATGGCGGTCATTTCGTTCGCCGGAATTTCAATTGCCACATCGAAATACAAGACATCATCGTTTCCGTAGCGGCCGTTTAAAGTGCGAAACCTTGACGTTCCCGGAAACAGATCGGGTTGATTTTTTCTCATTTGAAAGAGGGTGTCATAGGCGACGGATTCTAGATACAGCTTCCGGAGCGAAAATCCCAGGGGTTGAAGCAAGAGTGACAGACATAATAAAGAGACGGTCAAGCCAAAAATTGCCCGTTTTGGACGGCCGTATTTTTGCGATACAAACACCAAGCTGGCGCTGAAGATAATTCCCGCCAAGTTGGTTATAAATAGTAGAAATGAACCGGCGGCGATGCTCGAATCGATGCCGTAGGAGACGGCGATTTCCGTCCCCAATTTACCCAGGCACAACCCGATCCCGACGACGCTCAACGGCGGCACCAAAGCGACGGCGATCGCCACTCCCGGCAGGGCGTTGGCGATGCTGCGGCGGGTATTCGCAAAGGCCGCGGCGGCCCCCGCCGCCAGGGCGACACCCAGATCTAAAGAGTTGGGCTGGATGCGGCCCAAAATTTCCGATCCGACGACTTTCAACCCGAGTAAATCCGTGGTCAAATAGGCGATGAGAATGACCGACAAAAGGCCCGTCAGCAGGGTGAAGATCGACCGTTCTATCAATCGCGGATTGAGGACGATAAGGGCGTAAGCCAGGGCGACGATCGGGTTCATCAACGGGGCGATAATCATCGCGCCGATGATGGTGGCGGCACTGTTTGTCAGCAAGCCGAAGGTGGCGATCGCGGTCGCCAATGACAATAACAAATAGAATTTAAAATCGGGCAGTGAAGCCTGCAAAAATGTCTGATTTAATTCGCTGCCGGGAATGGGGTCTTCTCCCATAATCAGCCAATCCTGGGCGAGACTCTGCCAGGATTGCCGGCAATATTGTTTGACGCGGTTGAGTCCGATCATAGATCCTCCAAAAAGAGATTGGAAAGGTGGATAATTTACAGATCTAAAAAATCGCTCCTAGTTGGGTCGGGTAGAAGCGACAAAAATGATGAGTTTTTATATCAAATCCGGTCGAATGCTCGGAACGAACCGGGTTGGATATCCGCACCGCTTGGGAATCAATTCCCAAGCTAATAGCTCAAATCATCGGTCGATGATTGGGGAGTTTGTGCGACTCAATACAGCAATTTTCAAGTCAATGAGGTACACTTTCCAATTCAAAGTCCCCCTTTTCAAGGGGGATTTAGGGGGATCGTGCGGTTATTATTCGAGCGAAAATCGCTGTAACCGGCTCTGATATTAGATTAAATTCTTGATTTTATCAACACTGAAAATGCCAGTTTAAGAACACTTTCTCACCCGTCGTAAAATGTCTTTGCGCCCGCCGTCTTCCGCGATCGCACTCTTCCAAGTGGCTGTAAAAGGGCCGTCGATCGCCCCATAACTGCCACTTTTTATATCGCGTTGGCGATATCGAAGCCGGACTCATCCGACCCGCCATTTCAATTTGAGGGCGTCCTGAGATGATCGCCCCGAACCAATGCAGGCGTTTCTCGAATGGAATGGGGTCAGTCTTTTTACTCATCCGACGGTTTGAACCTTGCCAGAGAATAATGGGAGTTTGTGGCTAGTTCTCAGAGCGGATCTTAGCACATTTTTTGGCGTTTGGTGCCATTTTTTTTGGCGATCGCCGGAGAAAATAGAAAACCGTTCTAACTCGACCGATCGCGGAACGTTTTGATCGCCTCCACCACCTGCGAATGGCCCTCGGAAGACGCCCAAATCAACGCCGTCCAATTGTTATTATCTTTCGCCCGAAAATTCGCGCCGCGATCGAGCAACAGTTCCACCGCCGCCCGGTGGCCCGCCCCCGCCGCTGCCATCAACGCCGTCAGGCCAAAATTCGTTTTCGCGTCGATATCGGCCCCCGCCGCCAGCAGGCGTTCGAGAATCGCCACCTTTCCCCCGGCGGCGGCTTCCATCAGGGGAGTCCAACCGTCATTGTCCCCCCGGTTCACGTCCGCCCCCGCCTCCAACAGGCATCCGACGATCGCTTCATCCCCCGCCGTCACCGCGACGATGGCCGGGGTCGTCCCCTCTTCCCCCGCCGCGTTGACATCCTGGCCAGCCGCGATCGCGGATTCTACCCGGGCCCGATCGCCCGCTTTAACAGCATCAATTAACTCGCTCATCTCAGTTTCCGATTCTCGCCTCGGCGAGTTGCGCCAAGGCTTATTATCCAACAAAATTGCGAGATTTAGGAACGCGCCAACTCTTCCTCGGAAACCCAGGTCCCGTGAAAACCGTAGGGGACCCGGTGGGGCATGATCACCCGGGCGATCGCTCCGTCGGCCACATTTTGGGCGTCGATGACCACAAATTCCGATTGGTTTGACTCCTGATTGTAGACAAACGTGACCAGCCAGCCCTCATCCTCCGCCGTCCCCCCCGGACGGGGCACGAACACGGCCTCGCCGCCGAAGCGTTCCGGACCGAACTCGTGAATTTCGGAGGTGCCGCGATCGCGATCGTACTTGATCAGTCCGTCGAACAGGGGCATCGGAACCGGCGCCATTTTCGCGGTGTAGCCGTAGCGATTTTTTCGGCCCGTCCGCGCCTCATTGATGCGGGGAAAATCGGAGGCGCGATCGTCGATTTGTTCCTCCTTGGCTTCCCCCGTTTTCAAGTTGAATCGCCACTGATGTAACCGGGGAATTTCCGCATCGCGATCGTCGGTTTGTTGCAATGAAAGAACCGTCGTCGATTTCATCCGACAGGCCGTCAGCACAATTTCATCCCCCTCCTCGTAGGCGTTGAGGGTATGAAAAATAAAGCAGGACGGACACTCAAACCAGCGGATATCATTGTTATCGGCGTGGCGGGGAAGAATGCCAAATTGGGCGGGCAATTCCGACTCGAAATTCCAGGCCGGTTCCCCCCGCTGCATCTTTTCGGGATAGAATTTCAGGGGCAGGTCCATGAAAATCGTGTAATTTTCCGTGACGGCGAAATCGTGGTGCATACTGCCCACCGGCAACTCGATGCGGACGGTGCGGGACAGTTCCCCGCCGGGGGTGGCGATGCTGTAGTCTATGTGGGGATCTGGGCCGAGAGAATAGCCGAAAAATAGCATTTCTCCCGTCACCGGATCAATTTTGGGGTGGGCGGTAAAGGCGGAGGTGAGTTTCCCGTTGAAGGTGTGGGGCCCGACGGTTTCCAACTGGGGGAGTCGGATGGCGTGGGGTTCCCCCCCTTCCCACAGGGCTAAAAACTGTCCGGCGTGCCAGATTAAAGCGGTGTTGGCGGCGTTTTTGAACGGACCTTCGGGGTTGTCCATTTGGGGCGGTTCCATGAGTCCGGTCCAGATGGCTTTTCCCGCCTCCCGTTCTTTCAGAAAGCCCCGGGTGCGGACGTAGCGGTTGCGGTAGGAGGCTTTTCCGTCTTTGATGCGGACGCCGTGCAACATCCCGTCCCCGTCGAACCAGTGGTAGTTGCCGAGGGGGGGAAATTGGGGGTTCGGGCCGTTGCGGACGAACATCCCGGACAGGTCGGGGGGGAGTTCGCCAATTACAGTTAAGTTATCGGCGACGACCTCTTCTCGAATGGGGGCAAAGTTCCCCTCTAGAAACGGATTCACGGCGGTGGAAGTCATGGTAAGGAGTGAATTTCAACATCACAGATAGGGTAGCGCAAGAGCGGGCTTTTTAGGGGAGCAAAATCGATGTTTTCATCTCCGAGTCCGGTTGGGTCGAGTTTTCATTCTAAATAATCATGCATTTTGCCGGGGCGGGCGATCGATTTTCCGAAGGATCTCAATTACTGCCATTTTGACCGGTCCGCCGCTCGAAAAATTGATATTGCCCGAACGGATTGGATTTGATAAGATCAAAGCGGCTCCAAACAGAAAGCTAGACCAACACCCGTGTTCGTCCGAGGGGCGAAAAATTGACCCCATCGTAGCCGGAAATTGTAGCGGGAAATATTTCCGTAGGAAATAACGGAAAACAAGACATAAAATTTGGGTGCAATCAGGTGGTTTAAGGGGGATATTATGCGGAGAATGGGACGGCGATCCAGGAGAAAATAACTGGCGACCCGAACCCTCCGACTCCGCCAAATTCAATCAAATGACCGCAAATTCGACTTTTTTATCTTCAAATTGTCGGAACTTCGGATTTTTAAGCATGGCAAAAAGTCGTCATTATCTGGAATTTCATGACCAAGTTGAAAGTTTTACTCGTACCGGATTACCTCGACTGGATTTTGGGGACTTGGGCGAAACAAATTGTCCGGGTGGGAACCCGACACGACTATTACTTTTTTCCCCAACAAATGTTTCCCCATTATCAAAAAGAATGGGACTCGTTGATTGAGAGGGTCGATGTCATCCACGTTCTCAACGACTTTGCGTTCGAGAAAACGAAATTTCCGGACAGCCTTCCCGCCGTCGGTTCTATTCACCACGTCACGGACTGGGAACCATTGATTCCCATCACGCAAAAATGCGATCGCATCATGACCGTCGCCGGCGAGTGGAGAGATTTTCTCCTCGAAAAAGGGATTCCGGGCGATCGCATCAGTTTATTTCATAATGGCGTAGATACCTCGGTTTTTTACCCCTTACCCGACAAAATGGAAGCTCGACGAAAACTCGGCATATCCTCCCCGATGCCCCTGATCGGGTACAGTGCAAAATTCACCAGCAATACCGACGGCCGCAAGGGAATTCCCATTTTACTCAAAGCGTTAAAACGCCTGTCAGAAACTGATCTAAAATTTGGAATTGTCATTACCAGCCCCGGATGGGATGAGGTCGTCAAAGAAATTAAAAGTTACGGCATTTCGGAGGTGTATTACTATCCCTTTCTGCCCGATCGCATGATGCCGGTTTGCTACAATGCCCTCGATTTATATGTCGTCACGTCCCAAGTGGAAGGGGGCCCGGTTCCCGTCATCAACTGTCTGGCTTGCGGGGTTCCGGTGGTGACGACACCCGTGGGAATCGTCATCGATTATATCCGAGATGGGGCGAACGGAATGGTCGTTCCCAAGGAAGATGCGGAAGCCACGGCAAAGGCGATCGCCCGACTGTTGGAGAATCCGGAACTGAGGAACAATATCGCCAAAAATGGCTTGGAAACTGTCGCAAATCATCTCACCTGGGATAAAACCCTGTCCGGAATTGAGGAAATGTACGAGCGGGTTTGGGCGGAAAAATCCAGCCGCAGGGAACCGTCAAAAGCCGCACCCGATCCGATCAAACAGAGGGAAAAAATTTTGGCGATCGACGCTTATTTGTGGAACGTGAAACTGCTCAAACAGGGACATACAAGAGAAGGGATTCGGGGGATTTTAGAAGGGAATCTCGGTATCGCTTCGACGGAAACGCTAAAAATCACCTTCCAAAAACTATCCGGCTTATTTGACGAAAGATAAGAGTCGCGATCGCCGGTTTCAAAATTGAAAGTGGGCGATCGCACTCCATACCGGGCTTATTTCCGATAGCTGAAAGCGGGGGCGATCGCTTTCTGACACCGGCCGAATTTCGAGTTATATTATGGATGGCCGGGTATATTGTCCTTTTACGTCGGGTGAGCATCCATGAGCCTTTGTTTTAATCCCGCCTGTCGCCATTCCAACCCCGATCGCCTCTCATCTTGCCAACAGTGTGGCGAACCCTTGCTGCTCGGCGATCGCTATCGGGCTCTACAAGAAATCGGCTCCGGGGGATTCGGCCGCACCTACCTGGGGGTAGATGACGCGGAACCCGATCGCCCCCCCTGTGCCATCAAGCAATTTTTGCCCGCCTCCGCCAACGACAAAGCGATCGCCTCCCGCCTGTTCCGCAAGGAAGCTGAACGGTTGCGATCGCTTTCCCATCCCCAAATTCCTAAGTTTTTGGCATACTTTGAAATCGAAAATCAACAATACATCGTCCAGGAGTTCATCCCCGGACAAAATCTAGCCGAAGAACTGGCGGAATCGGGGGTTTTTTCCGAAACAAAAATTCGGGATCTGCTCCGTCAAATGTTCCCCATTTTGCAATATTTGCACGATCGCAACCTCATCTACCGGGATATCAAACCGGAAAATCTGATCCGAAGAGGGGGCGATCGGCGTCTCTTTTTGGTGGATTTCGGCGCCGCGAAACTCGCCACCGGAACCGCCCTCGCCAAGACGGGAACCCGCATCGGAACCGCCGAATTTGTCGCCCCCGAACAACTGCGGGGAAAGGCCGTTTTTGCCAGCGATCTCTACAGTCTTGGCGTTACCTGCATTCATTTATTAACCAATACATCCCCCTTCGATCTCGTCGATGGCGATAACCATTGGGTGTGGCGGGACTGGCTGGGCGATAATGCCGTCAGTCCCCAACTTGCGGCCGTCCTCGATCGCCTGATTTCTCCGGCCGTCAGCAGCCGTCACCCATCCGCGAGGGCGGCTTTACAATCCCTCGACAAACCGATTCCGAAATCGAAGCAAAATTGGTGGAAATACGGGGGCGCGGCCGTGGCGGCGTTGGCAATTGTAGCCATTATAAAAATAACTCAGAATCGCGAAACTGTCAATCCCAATCAACCCATTATCCGCGAAACGAATTTGGATGCGATCGAGGCATTATCGACTTATATTAAAATCCAAAATGACCACTATTTGGAAACAGGACAATTTTTGGAAAATCCCTCGCAGATGATCCCCATCGCGTCCCATTATTTTACCGTCCAACCGGGCGACAATGGGATTCAGCTTGCCGCCATTCCCCGCCAACCCGACACCTACGGTTACGTCGCCGTGTTGTGGGGGGGAAAAATATCGGATAGCGATCGCGATCGTCAGCAGAATTGGAAACCCCAAGATCCCACGGATTTCGGAACCTTTTCCCTCCCCAGTTTTCGCCCTACCCCTTCCGAGTACGCCACCCGAGTCACCTACTGCGAGAGTTTGGAATCGACGACGGAACCGCCGCCATTGTCGGAAATCGGGCGATCGCTTCCCCTGTCCACCCACGAATTGCCCTGTCCGGAAGGTTACGCTTTTTCATTGGGAATTATCGACGCGATGGGCAAGTTGTCGGCGAAAACTCAACCGTCATCAATTCCGAATCCATAAAAATGGCAATATGACAGTTTGAGACTGAGCGGAAAATTTTACCACTCCAGGCACAGAGGACACGGAGGATTTGTTTGTCTTTACTGAGGTATTATAGCAACCGCCAAGGCGGTTAGGACGCGATCGCCGGTCCCGAGTCCACTTAAGTGGACTTTTGCGATTCGCCTTGAAATTGATTTCAAGGCGGGCTTCAAATTGGCAGATCAGTCCCAACCGTTCTGTCGGTTGCTATAGCAGTACGCATTTAGGTTAGGACACGATTACTCCGAACGAGTCCACTTAAGTGGACTTTTGCGATTCGCCTTGAAATTGATTTCAAGGCGGGCTTCAAATTGGCAGATCAGTCCTAACCGTTCTGTCGGTTGCTATATCTTTTTCTATGCAACTTTTAATCCGTACTTTCTAAACGTATCCATCGCCGTCGCCACTTCTTCCAGAGTCGGTTCGGGGGTGTTTTTGAGTTGGTATTCGTAGCCGAGTTGTTCCCACTTGTATTCCCCCATTTTATGAAAGGGTAGAACTTCGATTTTTTCCACATTGCTCAAACCGGAAACGAATCGAGCCAGTTCCTCCACGTTGCTCTGCTCGTTCGTCAGATTTGGAACCAACACGAAGCGCACCCAGGTGGGTTTTTCTATCTGTTGCAAATACTCGGCAAATTTGAGGGTAGGTTCCACCGAAACGCTCGTCACTTTGCGGTAAGTTTCGGGCTTGTATGATTTGATATCCAAAAGCACCAAATCGACGTAATCTAAAACGGGTTTGGCGGCGTTGATGGGGACGTAACCGGACGTATCTAAAGCGGTGTGGATGCCCAATTCCTTGCACCGCCGGAAGATTTCCGCCACGAATTCCGGCTGCATCAGCGGTTCGCCGCCGGTGACGGTGACGCCACCGTTGGAAAAGCGCATATAGGAGCGGTATTTTTTCACTTCCTCGACGATTTCTGTCGCCGTTATTTCCGTTCCTCCGGCTATTTCTTGGCAGTCCGGGTTATGGCAGTACAGGCAGCGGAGGGGGCAGCCTTGGGTGAAGACGACAAATCTGATTCCCGGCCCGTCTACCGTCCCGCAACTTTCAAAGGAGTGGATTCTTCCAAAAATTTTATGGTTTGAGTCGGACATTTTTTGCAATCTAAATTAGTTCAAAAATTGGCGAGAGCAGATGCCCCCGCCAATTCGTCGGAACCGGGTTTTAGAAACCGCAGTTAAAAACCCGGTTTTTTTAATCCTAGATGCGGTGGTGGAACGTGCGGTTAATCACATCCAATTGTTGTTCGCGGGTCAGCTTGATGAAGTTGACCGCGTAACCGGATACCCGAATCGTCAGTTGGGGGTATTTTTCGGGATGATCCATCGCTTCCATCAGCGTCTCGCGGTTGAGGACGTTGACGTTGATATGGTGGCCTTCTTCGTGGAAGTAAGCGTCCAACATTCCCACCAGGTTGGTGATGCGATCGCCCCCTTCTTTACCCAACGCCTGCGGCACGATGGAGAAGGTGTAGGAAATCCCGTCCTGGGAGTGTTCGTAGGGGAGTTTCGCCACGGAAGCCAAAGCCGCGATCGCCCCCTTCGTGTCCCGTCCGTGCATGGGATTCGCCCCCGGTGCGAAGGGTTCCCCCGCCTTGCGTCCGTCGGGGGTGCTGCCCGTCTTTTTACCGTAGACGACGTTGGAAGTGATCGTCAAAATCGACTGGGTGGGCACCGAATCGCGGTAGGTTTTGTGCTGGCGAATTTTGTTCATAAACTGCTTCACCAGATCGGCGGTGATTTCGTCGGCGCGATCGTCGTTATTTCCGTATTTCGGATAGTCGCCCTCGACTTCGTAATCCACCACCAAACCCTGTTCGTTGCGGACGACTTTCACCCGGCCGTATTTGATGGCGGACAGGGCGTCGGACACCACGGACAGCCCCGCGATGCCGCAGGCCATCGTCCGGTAAACGTCGCGATCGTGCAGCGCCAATTCGATGCGCTCGTAGGCGTATTTATCATGCATGAAGTGGATGATATTCAGGGTGTTGACGTACAGCCGCGACAACCACTCCAGGCAGCGATCAAATTTCGCCACCACGTCTTCGTATTCCAGATAATCGCCTTGAACCGGAACCCATTCGGGGCCGATTTGTTCGCCGCTTTTCTCGTCTTTACCGCCGTTGATCGCGTACAGCAGCGCCTTCGCCAAGTTCGCCCGGGCGCCGAAAAACTGCATCTGCTTGCCGATTTTCATGGCGCTGACGCAGCAGGCGATCCCGTAGTCGTCGCCGTATTCCGATCGCATCAGGTCGTCGTTTTCGTACTGGGTGGAACAGGTGTCGATGGAGACTTTGGCGCAGAAGCGTTTGAAGTTTTCTGGCAGGCGTGGCGACCACAAAATCGTCAGGTTGGGTTCCGGCGCCGAGCCGAGGGTATATAAAGTGTTGAGGAAGCGGAAACTGTTTTTCGTCACCAGCGATCGCCCGTCTTCGCCCATGCCGCCGATGCACTCCGTCACCCAGGTGGGGTCGCCCGAAAACAGTTGGTTGTATTCCGGCGTCCGCAGGAACCGCACCATCCGCAATTTCATTACAAAATGGTCGATAATTTCCTGGGCTTCGGCTTCGGTGAGGGTGCCGTTTTTCAGTTCGCGATCGAAGTAGATATCCAGGAACGTCGAAACCCGTCCGAGGGACATCGCCGCGCCGTTTTGTTCTTTGACCGCCGCCAGATAGCCGAAATAGGTCCACTGCGTCGCTTCTTTCGCCGTCGCCGCCGGTCGCCCCACGTCGCACCCGTAGGACGCAGCCATGTCTTTGAGCTCCCGCAGGGACCGGATTTCTTCGGCAATTTCTTCCCGCCGCCGGATGGTGTCGGCGTCCATCGCGTCGGGTTCCAGGGAGGCTTGCTGCTCTTTTTTATCCAAAATTAGGCGATCGATGCCGTAGAGGGCGATGCGGCGGTAGTCGCCGATGATCCGCCCCCGTCCGTAGGCATCCGGCAACCCGGTAATCAGTCCCGAATGCCGCGCCCGCATGATGTCCGGGGTGTAGGCGTCGAAAACGCCGTCGTTGTGGGTTTTGCGGTATTTGGTGAAGATTTTTTCGGTTTCCGGGTCGAGTTCGTAGCCGTAGGCCTCCAGGGATTTTTTCACTACCCGGATGCCCCCGTAGGGCATGATAGCCCGTTTCAGAGGCTTGTCGGTTTGCAAGCCGACGATCTGTTCCGAGTCGCGATCGATGTATCCGGGGCCGTAGGCGTCGATGGTGGAGGGAATTTTGGTTTCCGTGTCTAAAATCCCATTTTTGCGCTCTTCCGCCATCAACTCCAGAACCCGATTCCAGAGCTGTTTCGTGCGTTCCGTCGCCCCCGATAAAAATGTTTCGTCTCCCTCATAGGGACTGTAGTTTTTTTGGATGAAATCCCGGACATTTATTTCTTTCGTCCATTTTCCCCTTTGAAATCCTTGCCATTCCGGGGATGGGTCGCTGTTTTGTGTCGTCAATGTGGATTGTGTGGGTCTTTCGAGGCTTGAAACCATATATATTTCCTCTGTTGTTGCAAGACTTTATGACTTGGGTTGTCATGCCAATCAAGGGCGGCATATTTACCCGCCTACACCATCGATTATGCGCGACAGATCTGGAGCTGACAGTCGTTTAAGAAAACGGCTTTTTCTGTGGTTGGTATTTATTTTGACACGCCAGAAAGCAGAAGACAGAATTTTAAGATTTTTTCAAGGATTATGGGTAGGACAATCGATTCTGACTCTGCCAACTGTCGATCTGCTCTCATGTACCCCAGATGTGGGGCTGGTGATGGGCGATCGCCGGATCGAAATTGAAATTTGACTTCATCTCTGATGATAGCCGAATTTTTCAGGGGGCGAGGTAAAATTTATATTTTCTTTCACCTTTCGCCTGTTCTGGCAGATGTAACATCCAAGCTCTCCACTCCTATTATAGGACAATTTTTGAGTTCGTGAGGATACCGGATATTTATTTTTCCCCTTCATTTTGGGAATGACATTTGGCTCAAAATTTTCTTAATCAAGAAATATTATCAATTTCGGTAAAATACCCGATATTTCCTCTTCTATCTCCCGTTTCCTCGGATATCGACCCACTCCCCATCTCACTCGCCCAGGAAAAATCCGATATAATAGAGAAAATAGGAATCGAGAAGAAAAGCAGGGGCGATTCATTGTCTCGCCCCTACCGCCATCTCAGTTGCGACGGGGAACAATGTGCGACGGAGAACCGATTCTCATGTCTCCTGAACTGGTTTGCTCATTCAATTACATCCCCTCAGTTTGCCACCAAGAGTCCATCACAGCCACCAAAGCTTTACTGTTGAGGTCGTTAACGGGAATTTTTGAATTACCACCTTGACAGTAGCTGTCCAGCGTTTCCCGCCATTCCGGGTGAAGATTTTTGGCATTTTTTTGAGAAACCAATTTCTCAGATGGTTCGCATTCCGGGTGAGGGGGTGCAGTTGGAATCGCCGGTTGCCGGTAAGCCGTGACGTACAACTCCTGCAAGTCGCAAATCAACGGATAACGGGGGTTGGCGGCCGTGCACTGGTCGTCAAAGGCTTGACCTGCCAAATCTGCGACCCGGCCCATAAATTCCGCTTCGTCTCCCTGCCACGCTTCCCGAATGGTGGGGGGAATGTCGAGTTTTTGCTTGAGATCTTCCACCGCTTCGATCAGCTTTTCGACCTTTTCATCCAGGGTATTGCCGCCCAATTTGAGATAATCGGCGATTTCGGCGTAGCGTTGTTTGGCTTGGGGATATTCGTACTGCGGGAAAATCGCCTGTTTGAACGGGGCGTCCGTAGAATTGTAGCGGATGACCTGGGAAATCATCAGCGCATTTGCCAACCCGTGGGGCAGGTGGAAATTCGAGCCCAGTTTGTGTGCCAGGGAGTGACAAATCCCCAGGAACGCATTGGCGAACGCCATGCCGGCAATGGTGGCTGCATAATGCACCTGTTCCCGCGCTTTCGGATCTTTTGCCCCATTTTGATAGGCCGAGGGCAGGTATTTAAACAGCAACCCCAGGGCCTCCAAAGCCAGTCCGTTGGTGAATTGGGAGGCACAACAAACAGAATGGTTCGGACATTCCTCTTGTAGAAAGGGAATGGGGATAGAGAACCCGGACTCGACAAAGAAACCGGGTTTCTACCCGAGTTGTTATTTCCTCACCCAATCATCTCAAAGAAACCCGGTTTCTACTCCTCAACTGTCGCCGACAAGAAACCGGGTTGTTTGGATTTCCGAATCATTTGGAGGTCCGACATCAGGCGTCGGCGATGCCGAAAACGCGGGTGTAAAAGCGGAACTCATCCTCCAGGGCCCGTTTGATATTTTCAGCGCGGCGGAAGCCGTGCTGTTCCTCGGCGAAGGTGACGTATTCCACCGTCAATCCTTTGGCACTGAGGGCCTCCACCATTTTCTCCGCCTGGGCGGGGGGGACGACCTTATCTTCCAACCCCTGGAAAAAGATCATCGGACAGGAGAGGCGATCGCTGTGGTGGATGGGCGATCGCTCCACATATAAATCCCGGCGCTCCGGATAGGGACCGATGAGCCCGTCCAGATAGCGGGATTCAAACTTGTGGGTATCCGTCGCCAACGCCTCCAAATCGCTGACGCCGTAGTAACTCGCCCCGGCTTTGAAGACATCGTGGAAGGTGAGGGCGCACAGGGTCGTATAACCCCCGGCACTTCCCCCCGCGATCGCCATGCGATCGCCGTCCGCCAATCCCCGTTTAGCCAGGAACTTCGCCCCATTCACGCAGTCTTCCACATCCACGATTCCCCAGTTTCCCTGAAGGCGCTGGCGGTAGTCCCGTCCGTAACCCGTCGATCCGCCGTAGTTGACATCCAACACCGCGAAACCGCGACTCGTCCAATACTGCACCTTCAAACTGAGACTGCCGTTGGTCGCCGCCGTCGGCCCGCCGTGACTTTTCACCACCAAGGGGGGTTTTTCCCCGGGGGGGGCGGTGTAATCCTTATTTTGGGGCGGGTAAAAAAAGCCGTAGGCCGTCTTGCCGTTTTCCGTGGGAAATTCCACCGGTTCGGGGACGGACAGATAGCCCGGGTCGAGGTCGATGTCGCTCGATCGCCGGATCAGGTCAATTTCGGCGCGATCGAGATCCAACCGCATCAGAGCCGGAGCCTCCGTCGCCGAGGCCGCCAGCAACAGCACGCCATCTCCCCTCACCCGCACCGACGAAAAATAAGTATAAGACAAATCGAACGATCGCAACTGTTTGGCTTCCACATTCAACGTCGCCAAAGACCAAATCCCCGACTGGGTGTAGCAGCAGCAAATCTGCCGGTCCGAAACGAAGCCGTAGGTGGACATCCCGAACACCCACTGGGGGACTCCGAACTCCGCCGGCAGGGGGAACAGCGGTTCGATGATGTTGTTGCGGATGCGGTAGAGGTTCCACCAGTTGGCGCGATCGCTGACAAAATAGAGCGTACCACCGGGCGACCACTGGGGCTCAAAAATCGACTCTTCCGGCCCCCCCGCCACCCGCCGGGGTTTCCCCAACGTCCCATCATCTCCGACGTCGGCGACATATAATTCCGTCCCGTCCCAGGGCATATTGGGGTGGTTCCAGCAAATCCAACACAGCCGCAACCCGTCCGGACTCAGGTCGGGGGACGCATAAAAATCCGCGCCCTCGGCGAGAATTCTGATATCCTGGGGATCGTCGAGATTGACGCTCACCAAAGTATTGACCGGTTCGCCCTCCCCGCTGTGGTCTTCTCGGACGCAGATCAGCCGCCCCCGCCGGCGATCGATCTTCAAATCGGCGTAGCGAAACGCGCCCTCGGGGGTGACGGGTTCCGGTGACACCTGCTGCGGGTCGGCAATACCCGCGATCGCCTGCCGGTAGAGGCGCCCGTCGGCAAAATTAGAAAAATAGACGATGCCGCGGTCAACAGTGTAAGCCCCCCCGCCATATTCGTGGACGCGGGTGCGGGCATTGAAAGGAGCCGGGGTGACATCTCGGAGTTCTCCCGCAGAACTCAAGCGGACGATGACGTTGCGTCCCCCTTCCGACGGTCGCCCCTCGACCCAATAAACATCATCCCCATCCCAGGTAGGACTTCCCAAGCCGACCGCTCCTGCAACAATTAAGTCGGTGGTGATGGGGGATTGCCAGGAGCCATAGGGTGCGAGAGTTGAACTCATGATTTTGATGCTATGTCTCCGTTGGATTCCCACTATGGCGATTGTACAGAGAAGACGGAGAGATTGAAAGACATTCTCAAAAACTGACCCAAATCGAGCCGAATTTCTGGTGAGTTGTCCGGCTCCGGCTTTCTTTGGAAGCGGAGGAAGCAGCGGAAACGGGTTGAACGCCTAAACCGCTTGGGAATCAATTCCCTAGGGCGCAAGCCAGGGGCCCCGACAAGCAAAAATCATCGGTCGATGATTGGGGAATTTGTACGGATCTGACTATAAATTTGCCTCCTCCGCCTCCTCCACCCCCCTGCCCCCTCTAGCTCCGGGGACGTTCCGTCGTCCGGACTTCGTACCAACTCGGACTCGGAGAATGGCTCACCAGGGCGAAGGAACATTGAGCCATCGCCATTTTAAAATCCCCGTTAGCCATGATTTCTTGTTCGCTCATCTCAGAGAGGGCCAGCAGTTTCGAGGCGGGCAACTGGCTCAGGCGGTTCACGGTACACTGACAAAACGCCTGTCCGCGTCGCCGGTCAATATTCTGCGCCGCCACCCCAGCCAGACATCCTTCCAGATAATCGGCGCGAAATTCTTCCCGCTGTTGCGGAGTCAAAGTTGGAGACGCCCCCAGTGGCATCGCCCCCCCCCGAAACCGACAAAATGAGCGCCAACAGGCACCATTTCGGCAAGGGAAATTGTCGCGTTTGCATGGCTTTGACTCCATAAAAATTGACGAAAAACTGATAACTGCCTAGCAAAATCGCCCTTTTTATCGATTTTGGCGGTGCAGAACGGTTGAGACGCCCCCCCGGCGGTGTCAATCCCACCGACTTCCTCACGAACTTTAATGTTATTGTTCCCTATCGGGTGCGATCGCCGATCGCCCTGTCCCGTCTAGACTGCCGCGCCGGGGTTCGAGTTCCGCCACCTCCGAAACGGCGGGCGACGGGAATCTTCACCGGGGTCGCCTAGCGATCGGGTAGAGAGAATGTCAAAATTGATAGTTAACGTAAAACAGCTAACCTTGGCAAATAGAGAAGATTTAGGCGAGAGGCTATTGTTTCATGGCATACGATTATGATTTGTTTGTGATTGGCGCGGGTTCCGGGGGATTGGCATCCTCGAAGCGGGCTGCATCCTACGGCGCCCGGGTGGCGATCGCGGAAAATGACCTGGTGGGGGGAACCTGCGTGATCCGGGGTTGCGTCCCCAAAAAATTGATGGTCTACGCCTCCCACTTCTCCCACCTCTACAAAGATGCGGTGGGCTACGGTTGGAGCGAAGTCGAACCCCAGTTCGACTGGTCGAAGTTGGTGACGGCCGTCGATACAGAAGTGAAGCGGTTGAGCCAACTGCACATCAGCTTTTTGGAAAAAGCCGGCGTCGAACTGATTCAAGGATACGCCAAATTCGTCGATGCCCACACGGTGGAAGTGGGCGATGGGTGCGCTGGCGCGGATCGCAAGATCACCGCCGACAAGATTTTGATCGCCGTCGGGGGCAAAGCCGTCCGCCCGGATATTCCCGGCATCGAACACAGCGTCATCTCCGACGATATGTTTCTGCTCCCCGAACAGCCGAAACGGTTCGCCGTCTGGGGCGGGGGCTACATTGCCGTGGAATTCGCCAGCATCCTCAACGGGTTGGGGAGCGAAGTCACGGAAATTATCCGCCGTGATCTGATCCTGCGCGGGTTCGACGAAGATATCCGCGCCAGCATCCAGGAGGGCATGGCCAACCACGGCGTCAATTTCCGCGTCAACACCACTATCGAAAGTATCGAAAAGGTGGACGACGGGTTGAAAATTAACCTGAGCGGGGAAAATGCCGAGCCGCTGCTGGTGGACGCCCTGCTGTGCGCCACGGGCCGCAAACCCAAACTCGACGGGCTGATGTTGGAGAATGCCGGGGTGGAAACCATCGGGGGCGCGATCGCCGTCACCCAGGACAGCCGCACCACCCAGTCCAACATCTTCGCCGTGGGCGACTGCACCGATCGCGTCAACCTCACCCCCGTCGCGATCGCCGAGGGGCGGGCTTTCGCGGACACGGAATTCGGCCACACGCCCCGGGCTATCAGCCACGAAAATATCGCCACGGCGGTTTTCTCCCAACCCGAAGCCTGCACCGTGGGCATGACGGAAGGACAGGCTCGGGAAAAATTCGGCGACGCCGTCCGCTGCTACCGCGCCCGGTTCCGGCCCATGTTCCACAGCCTCACCGGCGCCGAGGAAAAGGTGACGATGAAGTTGATCGTCGAAAGCAACACCGATCGCGTCCTGGGCGCCCACATGGTGGGGAAAGACGCGGCAGAACTGATCCAGGGCGTCGCGATCGCGGTCACGATGGGCGCCACCAAGCGCGATTTCGACAACACGATGGGCATCCACCCCACCAGCGGGGAAGAGTTTGTCACCCTGCGCTGACATTTTGCCCCCGCCGTCAGGATCGGGCAGACTCGCGACTGTAGAATTGACCGACAAGAGGGTTATCGACCCTCTTTTTTTTCCGCCGATTGCAGCAAGCACCCGTTGACAAATATAGCAACGAGCGCTCACGTGGTTACAGTTGAAATGGGGTCAGAAATTTTCAAACCCTTATAGAAAAGCCGTTTCAGTTTCCGACTCCCTAATACCGTGCCGAGGACCGCGCGCAGCGCTATAGCAATGCGCGAAGAGTGTGTTTACAGATTCGGGAGTCGGGAGTCGGGGGATTGACAATCCTCACCCGTCAACTGTGTAACTACGCGGCTCGCGCAGTGCTATAAAAGCATTTGTAAAAATTGCCCGTTCGTCGCCCAATTTTTAGCTCTCAGAGGTAGATTTCATGAAATTTTGGAATGGGATCGATCGCGCCTTCACCCTTCGACTCAAGCATCTCAGAACTCGTTTTTTCGCCCTCAGCCTCGGCGTTTGCCTGTTGCTCGTCGCCCTGTCCGTCGCCCTCGGATCCCTCGAAACCCCCGCCCAATCTTTGAGTGAGAAAATCTTGGAAATGGAACGGGGCATCGAACGGGAATACGAAGACTATTTCGGCCGGGATATCGCCTCGGCGGAAGAACCCCCCGAAGCGATCGCCAAAATCCTCGCCCGCCTGGGGGAACAAACCGGAACCACCCCCGCCGTCCTCTGGGCGATCCCCCGCACCGATTATTTGCACCTGGTTTTAATTACCCCCGATGCAGAACCCATCGTCCGCGACTTGTTCGACGTACCCGAAGAATTAATTGAGAGTACGGCGCGGATTTTCCGCCAAAATGTCACCCGCCTACGCCCCCCCTTGGAACTCGCAGCCGCCCGACAACTTTATCAGTGGATCGTCGCACCGTTCGAGGCGGAATATTTGCAACCCGCCGGTGTCGATACCCTGTTATTTTGCCTGGGAAGTGGCCTGCGAACGACTCCGATGGTCGCCCTCCACGACGGCGAACAATTTTTAATTGAAAAGTATTCTCTGACCCGCATTCCGGCTTTTAACCTGATCGATACCGACTACAAACCCCTCCGACTCGATCGCATTTTGGCGATGGGCGCTTCGGAGTTTGAAACCCTGGAACCTTTGCCCGCCGTCCCCGTCGAACTCTCCGCGATCGCCGAGGAAAGTAAAATCAGAACCGGCGAGTCCGGGCCATTGTTTCTCAACCGGGAATTTACCACCCAAAATCTGAAGGATAATTTAGCCGAACGATCCTTCGATATCGTCCATTTGGCGACCCACGCCGAATTTAATTCGGGCAGTCCGAAAAATTCCTACATTCAGTTTTGGGATGCCCAAATTACCCTCGACGAAATCCACAACATTCCCTGGAATAATTCGCCGCCGGAATTGTTGGTTTTGAGTGCCTGCCAGACCGCTTTGGGGGACCCGGAGGCGGAGTTGGGATTCGCGGGTTTGGCTTTGCAGGCGGGGGTGAAATCGGCTGTGGCGAGTCTGTGGAATGTGAGCGATTTGGGGACGTTGGCCTTGATGGCGGAGTTTTACCGGCAGTTGGCGACCGCCCCCACGAAGGCCGAGGCCCTGCGACAGGCCCAAATCCACCTCCTCCGGGGCGACGTGCGGTTTGAGGGCGATCGCCTGCTGTTGGGCGATCGTGCCGTCCCCCTCCCCGAAGATCTGAAGAATTTGACCCCCGGCAGTCTCGACCACCCCTTTTATTGGGCGGGTTTCAGTCTGATCAGCAGTCCGTGGTAAAACCATTGATCATTGATCATTGATCATTGATAATTATCAATTTTTTTGGTTCCGCCCGACCGAGACATCCTCTATCCAGTATTTTTGTGATAAAATTTGTTAAAAATGATGGCTAATTTTATTTTAAAATTGGCTTATTTTTGCTGTCTAATTCAATTAAAATTGCATGGATGTTTTGAGAAAATTACGATCCCATAAAGGCAGAATTTTCGGATGGCGGTGGCTGTACCTGTTGCTGGCGATCGCGGGGGCTCTGTTGTTCGTGGCGGTGGGGCGAGTTCCGGCGATCGCCCAAGCAAACGCCACCGTCGTCGTCGATTTTGCCGCCGCCCAACCCGGGGTCAAATCGATGAGCGGGTTCCTGCACAGCGTCGAGCAAAACGAACCGCCCGACAATCAAATCCGGCCGCTCGCCCCGAAACTGTGGCGGATGGGCCGCTTCGATCTGTACCCCCGCCTGACGGGATTCGGCGCCACCTACCAGTTGGTTTTAAGCGACACTTGGGGATACGGAACCCAGCGTGGCTGGCCCTTCGAGGACTACGGCAAATGGGAAGCTCACGTCCGCAATTTGGCTCAAAAACACGGGGACAAAAACATCGCCTGGGATATCTGGAACGAACCCGACCTCCGCGATCCGTTTTGGAAGGGGACGAGGGAGCAGTTTTTTGAAACTTACAAGCGAGCCTATCGGGTTTTGCGAGAAGAATTGGGACCCGACGCGATGATCGGCGGGCCGAGTATCATGAAATACGACAAGGGCTTTTTGACGGCGTTTTTGAACTACGCCCGGTCGAATAATTTGGAAGTCAATTTTTTATCTTGGCACGAACTCAACGACCAGGAAATCACCGCGATCGCGTCCCACATCCAAGACGCCCGCCGCAGCTTTCAACAGAATCCCGCCTTTAGAAGCCTCAACATCAAGGAATTGCAGATCAACGAGATCGTCGGGCCCACCGCCCAGTACCGGCCCGCCGAAAATTTGGGCTTTCTCCACTACGCCGAACAGGGAGGCGCCGACGCCGCCGCCAAGGCCTGTTGGGAAGCCAAAGGGGGGGGTCAGAGCAATTGCTGGAACAACAGTTTGGACGGCCTGGTGCAGCCCGGTTCCTTCGCATCTCGGGCCGTCTGGTGGGTTTACAAGAGCTACGCCGACGGGGTGGGGTCGCGGGTTCGCAGCCAGACCACCAACCCGAAGGTCGTCGCCCTCGCGAGTCGCTCCAACGCCCAAAACCGCGCCCAAGTCCTGTTCGGTTACTTCGAGCAGGGGCGTTCTTCCCCCCGGGCGTCGATGACCCTGGTCCTCAAAAATCTCCGCCAACTCAATTTGGCCGAACCGGGACAACCGCTGACATTCAGTATTTCCCGCATTCCCGACAGCGGGGAAGGGGTTGTCAAAGAGTTGACGAAACTCACCCAGGAGCAAATCGCCGTCTCTGACGAAACCGTCCGGTTGACCATCCCCAACCTCAAACTCCACGAAGCTTACTTGTTGACAATCGGTTAGCTCGGTTAGCTGAGATTCCGTTACAAAAATTAAAGAAATTGAGAATTTCAGGGCGATCGCCCTGATTTTTTTATAGCAACGAGCGCTCACGTGGTTACAGTTGAAATGGGGTCAGAAATTTTCAAACCCTTATAGAAAAGCCGTTTCAGTTTCCGACTCCCGACTCCCGACTGCCGACTCCCGCGCGCAGCGCTATATTTTTCTGTATCCGGAGCTACCGTTGTCCGTCAAGATTTGTATCGAAACACAAAAAATTATTGAAAACCCACTTATTCTAGAAACAAGTCCCTTTGTCAATAAAAAGCGGATAAAAAGTTGAGGTTAACAAGAATGATGGATAAGTTTTTGTGTCCCTGCTGCTCCGAACCGCTTCTCATTCATATTATCGCCCATAAAAAAATTGGTTTTTGTCTGAACTGCCATCAAGAAATGCCCCTAATCGATCGCGGCGGTACGATGGTGCCGGCGAAACCGGCTACAGTTGCAACGAGAGCGATCGCAGGAGAACTTGACCGGGATCAACTGTCTCGGGGAACCCTAGAAACCACGGCTGCAGGAATCTGGATTCTTGATCGGGAGAGCCAGACCGTCTTCGCCAACGCCAAAATGGCAGATCTGCTGGGCTACGTCCCGGAAGAGATGGTCGGGAAATCTTTATGGAAATTTATGGACGAGAGGCACGCGGCATTTTCGGCGATCGCCCACCAATACCACCCCCGCGATCGCGAAGAAAAATACGATCTCGGGCTCCGACACCGCTCCGGAAAACCGATTTGGGTGACGCTTTCCGTCCGCCCCCTGTTCGACCAAAAAAACCAGTTTGAAGGCAACCTCTGCATCGCCGTCGATCGCACGCCCCTCAAGTTGATGGAAGACACCCTCAAACGACAGTCGCAACGGGAGAAAGCCGTCGATCGCCTCACCCTAACCATCAGAAGCTCCCTCAATTTGGAGCGCATTTTTACGACAGCCGTCTCCGAACTCGGAACCATTTTTGACGCAGAGTCGGTGCAAATCGTCCAGTATATTTCCGAAGGAAAATTCTGGTTGAATCGGGCCGAATATCGCCGCGCCCCCGACGGGTTAGCCGGGAAAACCACCTGCAATTCCGGCAAAACCTACAGCAAGCAACTGGACTCCGAATTGCCCTCGGTCCTGCGATCGCTGCCCCAAGTCCGCCCCAGTTCCCCGGACGAAACCAGCATTTCCGAATTCTTACGAACCTGTCCGGGGGGCTGGATGCCCGTCCCCCTCTACAGCCGCGATCTCCTGTGGGGAAGTCTGAGTCTAGTGATGCGCGACCCGGCATATAATTGGCACGAATCCGATCTCAAGCTCATCCACAGTTTCGCCAACCAACTCTCCATCGCCATCTACCAGGCAGAACTCTACGAACAGTTGGAGGAAGCCAACCGCAAACTCCAGCAATTGGCGGCGACCGATGCCCTCACCCGACTAATGAGCCGCCACGGCTTCGACGATTATCTCGGCCGGGAGTGGGAGCGGGCGATCGCGGAGCAGGCCCCCCTGTCCTTGATTTTGTCTCGCATGGAAGGCTGGCACGATTACCGGGAACGGGAGGGCGATCGCACGGCCGACGACTGCCTGCGGGAAATCGCCAAAATTATCCGACAAACCGTCACCCACCCCAAAGGTTTGGTCGCCCGCTACGGAGACATCGAATTCGCCGTCTTGTTGCCCCAAACCAACGCCCGCTGGGCCGTGCGGCTCGTCGATACCATCCAGGAACAGGTGGGGCAGTTCCTCCCCCAACTGAGCCTCCCCGCCCTGTCTTCCCAGCGGTTGCTGAGTTTCGGCGTCGCCAGTGCCATGCCGGAGGTGGGATCTTCGGCCCAAAATCTGATCGTCGCGGCGGAACAGGCCCTCGATCGCGGGGCGTCCCGGTTCAGTCGGTGTCTGCTCTCCCAACAAGAATGTCAATGATTTAAATTTCCCAGACCGACGAAATGGGTCGGCGATGATGCGGAATTGGCCGGTGTGGACGCCGGGACGATCGCCTCGGATGACTTCAGCGCGTCCCGGTTCTCAAGTCGGCTGATTCTCAGTTTAAAATGCGATCGCCCCTCCAATTTCAATCGCGGGGAGCGATCGCGTTTATAATCCAGCCATGCCATCCGATTGTTTCACGTAAAATCTCCGATACGTTTGGAAGCTCTGTCTCTTTAGAGCAGGGAGG
>JBNGCR010000025.1:37553-40716 GCA_050045915.1 Limnospira sp. | reverse complement strand
TTTTCAGTGGCCACACCCTTGAATTCCGGTTGGACTTACCGCGATCGCGTCGATCGCAAAAGTGCGGGATTGACCGTCCTGGACTACTACGCGGGACGATACCGCCATTCGACCGAACGGGAGTGGCGCGATCGCCTCGACGCCGGACAAATTTGGCTCGACGGCGAACCCGCGATCGCCGAAATGCGGCTGCAACCGGGACAGGAATTAGTGTATCACCGCCCGCCCTGGAAGGAACCGGACGTTCCCCTATTTTTTCAGGTCTTATACGAAGATGCGGATCTGTTGGTGGTCGCCAAACCTTCCGGGCTCCCCGTCATGCCGGGGGGCGGCTTCCTCGAACATACGTTATTGGGGCAACTGCAACGGCGATACCCCGAAGAAACGCCCGTTCCCATCCACCGTTTGGGGCGGGGGACGTCGGGATTGGTGCTGCTGGCGCGATCGCAAACGGCCCGATCGCACCTCACCCGGCAAATGCGCGATCGGCAGATCGGCAAAGTTTATCTGGCCCTCGCCAGCGGATGCCCGGACCGGGACGAATTCGGCATCGATCGCGCGATCGGCAAGATCCCCCACCCGGTTTTGGGCTATATTTACGGTGCGGCAGATCGGGGATTATTTGCCAGGAGCGATTGTCGGGTATTGAAACGGGAGGGCGATCGGGCAATTATAGAAGTCACCATCCTCACCGGCAGACCCCATCAGATTCGGATTCACCTCGCCGCCGCCGGATTTCCCCTCGTCGGCGATCCGCTGTATGAGATTGGCGGCAAACCGCGATCGCCCGAAGGTGACACCGTTCCCGTCCCCGGAGATTGCGGCTACTGGCTGCACGCTTATTCCCTTTCCTTTCGCCATCCGAAAACGGGTGAGACTTTACGCATCACCGCACCCCCGCCGCCGGAACTTCGGGTTTGATTGTCGTGTTTCACAGGCAGGATGCCTGTGCTACGAATTAAGCGGGTAAAGTCAGAATATCGACGCCCTGATCGGTGACGGCGATCGTGTGTTCAAACTGGGCGGATAATTTGCCATCCTTGGTGATCGCCGTCCAGCCATCCTCCAAAACCTGGGCTTCCCAAGTGCCCTCGTTGATCATCGGTTCGATGGTAAAAACCATCCCAGACCGCAATTTTTTACCCTTGCCGCGGGTGCCGTAGTGGGGAATTTGGGGGGCGGTGTGGAAGACGGTGTTGACGCCGTGGCCGACAAAATCCCGCACCACCGAAAAGCCTTCACCCTCGGCATATTCTTGAATCGCGGCGCCGATGTCGCCGATGCGGCTTCCCGGCTTCACTGTTGCGATCGCCCGCCGCAGGCACTCTTCCGTCACTTCCACCAACTTTTTCGCTGTGGGGGAGGGGGTGCCGACGAAAAAGGTTCGGGAGGTGTCGCCGTGGTAGCCCTCCACGATGGGGGTGACGTCGATATTGATGATATCTCCATCTTGGAGGATCTGTTTGGCGTTGGGGATGCCGTGGCAGATCACCTCATTGACGCTGGTGCAGATGGATTTTGGGAAACCGTTGTAACCGAGGGGGGCGCTGCGGGCGCCGTGGGCTTGGGTCCAGCGTTCGGCTTCGTCGTTGAGTTCCAGGGTGCTGACCCCCGGTTTAACCATCGGTTCGAGGTAGTCCAGGAGGGCGGCAGCCAAACGTCCGGCTTGGCGCATTTTTTCAATTTCCCGGCTCGATAGCAATACGATTGTTTCGGTTCCCATGTTTATAACTGGCTGATGTATCTCCCAATTCGCGGGTTGACCCCCTATCTACCGTATCACAGTTGGCCGGTGTGGGGTGTGGGGGCGGGGGGCGGAGGGAGCGGAGGGAGCGGAGGAAGCGGAGGAAGCGAAGAAACGGGTGGAACATCCAGATCGCTTGGGAATTGATTCTCAAGGGCGCAAGCCTTGCGCCCCTACAAGCGAAAATCATCTTTAGATGATTGGGGAGTTTGTACGGATCTGATATTAAATTGCCTTCTCTGCCTCCTCCGCTTCCTCTGCCTCCCCTGCCCCTACGGATTGATTGATGGGCGGGTGGCGCCGATCGCTAACAATGCCCAACCTACGATTAATATCACGCCTCCGAAGGGCGTCACCAGTCCCAGCCATCCGGCGGCGGTGGTGCTCAAACCGTAGAGACTGCCAGAAAATAGAATCACTCCCACGACGAACGCCCATCCCGCCGCAACTAATAGGGGTTGGGGAGATGGCGATCGCGCCAAAAGTACCCCCACAGCCAACAATGCCAAAGCGTGATACATTTCGTAGCGGGTTCCGGTTTGGAAGACTTCCAAGGCGCGATCGCTCAATTGTCCCCGCAGAGAGTGGGAACCGAAAGCCCCGGCGATTACCGAAAATCCGCCTAAAATTGATGCTAAAGTTAAGAAAATTCGACTCATTGATAAAAATGAAAAGTGAAAAGTGAAAAATGAAAAATGAAATGTTCCCTACTCCCTATTCCCTATTCCCTACTCCCTATTCCCTACTCCCTACTCCCTATTCCCTATTCCCTACTCCCTCCAATATAAATTGATAATAGGTTTCTCCATCGACCAACTGTTGGGAAGTGGCGTTGTATTTGCGGGCGGCGCGATCGAGGAATGCTTTCGCTTCCTGGGGGGATAAATTCGCCGATCGCGCCAGATCTCTGACGGCCACCAGGCCTTTCTTGTCCCGCACCAGATGCAGGAAAATCGAGCGGATGTACCGTTGGCGGCGGTAGAGTTCCCGGCGGCGATCGCGATACCAATCCCAAGCCAGCCAGCCTCCGACGCCGATGGCAGGAATGCCCAGAATCAAGCCGCCCACCGCCGTCGCCATGCGGGAATCGGAGGAAGCGGCGGGGTTGGTGAATTCGGTGGCGATCGCCAACAAAAACACCGACCCCAGGGGAATTAAGAATCCGGCGGCTATCAGTTTAAACATCTGAACTCTCCCTCCCCTGAAGCCCCCTTGCATCCCCCAACTTTGGGGGACTTAAAACTCTAGTTCCCCCCAGAATTGGGGGGCTAGGGGGGCGCGATGAACACTCTCGGAAGCCCCCTTGCATCCCCCAACTTTGGGGGACTTAAAACTCTAGTTCCCCCCAGAATTGGGGGGCTAGGGGGGCGCGATGAACACTCTCGGAAGCCCCCTTGCATCCCCCAACTTTGGGGGACT
>JBNGCR010000025.1:22205-37453 GCA_050045915.1 Limnospira sp. | reverse complement strand
GGGGGACTCAAAACTCTAGTTCCCCCCAGAATTGGGGGGCTAGGGGGGCGCGATCCCCAACTTTGGGGGACTTAAAACTCCGGTTCCCCCCAGAATTGGGGGGCTAGGGGGGCGCGATCCCCAACTTTGGGGGACTCAAAACTCTAGTTCCCCCCAGAATTGGGGGGCTAGGGGGGCGCGATCGACAATTTAACGCAGGGCTTCTATCAGACGAGAGTAATAAAACCGCGTGCTGGTCATGGATTGCCGGCCGACAGTGAAGCCGTTATCCGATAGAATTTTAACAATATCCGCCTCCTTGTGTTGGTAGGCGCGGGTGGTTTTGCTCGGCCCGGGGAAAAATTCGCCCACTTTTTTGAGCACACTCAGGGCCAAGGTTTTGGGGGCGAAGCTGAGGATGATCCGGCTTTCCGCCAGGGAACAGAGGTGGGAAATCATGTCCCCCATCTCCTCGTCGGGGTAGTGAATCAAGACATCCAGACAGATGACGGTGTGATAGCGGCCCGTCAACCGTTCCAGATCTTGGGTCATAAATGTGATATTGTTGGCGCGATAGCCCAACTGCTGTCTGGCCCGCTGGGCTGCTTCGCCGACCATCTTTTCCGAAATGTCGCTACCAGAAACGATCGCCCCCGCTTCTCCGAGGGGGATGCTGAGGCTTCCGACGCCGCACCCCGCATCGCATATCGACAAACCCGACAGGTTGCCGTCGGCCCGCAGCCACTCCAGGACGCGATCGACGGTCTGCTGGTGTCCCTGGCGGATGTCCCGCTGCACCCGGTTGACGTCGCCATCGCCGTAAATTCGTTGCCAGCGATCGAAGCCAGTGGAATTGAAATACTCCCGAACAACGGTTTTGTCGTCTGCCACGCTCATCAATTTGCCTGCTGTGAAATGGTGTCCGATCCTTGAAGATACCATTGTTCGGGGGAGAGTTATAGTGTGGTGGGGTGTGGGGTGTAGGGTGTAGGGGTAGTTTCTCCCTCTGTCTCCTCCGCCTCTCCGGCAACGCCGAACACCGGACGCCCGCGATCTGATTAAGGGGGATAATGGTGGATCGAAACGTATCACAGCAGATAGATAACTGCTATATTATTGAAATTAAAAAAAATGGGGTTGAAACCCTTTGCCCGTTTCAACCCCTCAACCGTGCTTAGAACTCGGATGTTTTGCGATCTTCGAGTTCCGGTTCCAGCGGCGCCAACAGCCAAAGTATCGCGTAGAGGATAATTCCCGGCGCGGCAGAGAACCCCAGGATGATAAACGTGAGTCTCACCAGCAGAGGATCGACATTGAAATATTCCGCCACGCCTCCGGCGACTCCGGCGATTTGAGAATGGGTGCGGCTGCGATACAGTCTTTTCATGATTGCGCCTCCAATGGTCGCGATCGCTTGTCTGTGGGTAACTTCAACCTCTCCCCCCACCATTCCAGATATCGCGGCGTCCGTTTGGGTGTGGAAAACCGCCCAAAACCCCCCGTTGTTGGGCTTGAGTCCCTCTGCGCTAAAGCGCTACAACGAAATCGTGCAATTCTCTTATTTGGTGTCGCTTTGGCGGGGTTGTTGCTTGTGCTATCGTTAATTCCGACACCCGTTTTCGCCCAGTCCGGGTGCGATCGCGCCTACCCCCAGACGATTTCGGGGCGAGAAATCTGCATCCCCCCGCCACCGCCGGATCTCGACTGTTCCGACTTGCCAAGATTGGGAATCCGGGAACCGATCGCCGTGAGTCCCCCCGACCCGCACCGATTCGATCGCGATCGCGACGGCATCGGCTGCGAAACCTTGCGATAAGAATGGGTAATATAGCGGTTTTCGATCCAATTCAATACGGATGATCCCCCTAAATCCCCCTTCACAAGGGGGACTTTGAATGGACACATTATCCCCTTCACAAGGGGAACTTTGAATCGGCAAGTGTACCTCACTGGCTTAAAAATTGCTGTGTTTGCCTGTTTGCCTCCATATGACAACCCCCCACCCGTCACAGCTTGGCAATCCGGGGAAAGCCACCCCAGTCTCGGTTTGGGGGTTCGCCTCTGTGATGCTGAGAAAAGTTGCACTTCCGGATCTCTGCCGGTGTCGCAGTATGAATAAGGTTGACTTAATCGATTCAACCGTTTCTGAAGTTTAAGTCAATCCGGTCTCCATCCATGCAAATCCAATCCAGTTTTTCACCCACGACGCCGCCGCTACTGAACAATCGCTATCAAATCGTCGATGCGATCGCCTCCGGGGGGTTCGGCGAAACCTTTTTAGCCGAAGATACCCAAATGCCCTCCCGGCGTCGTTGTGCGATCAAACGCCTGAAACCGAAAGCCGAACAGGCACAAGTTTACCCCATCATTCAAGACCGTTTTCGCCGGGAAGCGATCGCGTTAGAAAAATTGGGCGAAACCAGCGATCGCATCCCCCGCCTCTACGCCTATTTTGAAGAAGACGGACGGTTTTATTTAGTCCAAGAATGGATCGAAGGGGAAATCCTCACCCACCGAGTCCTGAGACAGGGATCGTTTTCGGAATCGGAAGTCCGAAACCTTCTCCTCGATCTCCTCCCGGTGTTGGACACCATCCACGGCAACGGTTTAATTCACCGGGATATCAAACCGGATAATATCATCCTCCGTCACCCCGACAGCAAACCCGTTTTGATCGATTTCGGGGCGGTGAAAGAAACGATGGGAACGGTGTTAAATTCTCGGGGAAATCCCACCCCTTCTCTGGCGATCGGGACGCCGGGATTCATGCCCTCCGAACAGGCAGCGGGACACCCATTTTTCGCCAGCGACATCTTCAGCGTGGGGGTGACGGCGATCTATTTGCTGACGGGAAAAACGCCCCAGGAATTGCCCCTCAATGGCAATACGGCCGAACTTCAGTGGCGGGAATGGGTGCCGGAAATTGACCCAAAATTTGCCGCTATTATCGATCGCGCGATCCGCTTCCACCCCGGCGATCGCTTCTCCTGTGCCCGGGAAATGCTCGAAGCCCTGCAACAATTATCCCACCCCATCGCCCCCACCGAGCAATCTTGTCCCCTTTCCACACTTATTTTTCCCAAACAAACCGCCCCCCGTAGAACCCGCAAACCCCGAAAAGATTGGCACAAAGCAGCCGTCGCGGGGATCGTTTTGGGCGCGATCGTCGGGTTGGGATTGACGCTATTTTCCAAGTCCCCGTCGAAATCGGCGATCCCTGAAGCGACACCGCCGACGCCTTCCCTTCCCCTGTCGTTTTATTTTATTGCCGATTCCGCCTTCAACAACCCAAACCAAGCCGAACAAAAGCGCGAATCTCTGAGGGAAGATGGCTATTCTCGGGCGGATTTTTTCTGGTCCCCCAATTACTCGAATTTATCTCACTATCAGTCCTACAAAGTCTACGGTGACTGGTTTGAAACCTCGGAAGACTGTCAGGCCGCACTCGCAGAATATCGCCAATATAACCCCAATTCCTATTGTGGATTTGCGACGAAATAATGGTTGGGGTGTGGGGGTGTGGGGTGTGGGGTGTGGGGGTTTAGAAACCGGGTTTCTATCCGAGCACCGCTTGGGAATCAATTCCCAAGCTAATAGCACAAATCCTCTTCAGAGGATTGGAAAGATTGCGGGTTCTAGAAACCGGGTTTCTATCTGAGATGTTGGTGAGAAATCGAAATGGTTCTAGAAACCCGGTTTCTTCGCACTTTTCATTTTTCATTTTCCCCCACTCGGCGATCGAACCGGATTTGATATGATTCTCCCGACTTCCCCCTATTGCCTATTGCCTGTTGCCTGTTGCCTTCCCTATTCCCTATTCCCTATTCCCTATTCCCTCCAAAGCCACTCCCGCCAAATCCGCCACGACACCTTCCAAGCCGAAAACCACCCGAGAAAGGCGATCGCAATCCACTTTGTCGGGGGTATCTTCTGCGGTGTGATAGTAGGGATAGCGGAAGGGGGCGGTATCCGTAACCATGATTGCCGGGTAGCCTTCCTGCCAAAAGGACCAGTGATCGGACCAGCCAGCCCCGGGGACGGCGTTGGGCAAAATCGCCCCTTCCGAGGGAAATTGGACGGACTGGCGGAACCGCTTCACGGCCCGCCGCACCAGCCCGCCGGAGGGCAAGTTGCCGATGAACCCGATAAAATTGCCGGTGATGGGATAGACCTGGTTGAGGAGTCCGAGGGGGTAGGTTTGGCTGCCGGGGGCGTCGGAATAGTAGCCCATCGTTTCCAAACTCAGCATGGCGACGATCTTCTCATTTTCCTGCCGCGATCGCTTGGCGTAAACCCAACTTCCCATGTCGGGAGTCCAGGCGAAGGGGGGTTCTTCGTTGACAAATTCCACGAATCGCAGGGTCCGTTTGGGGGCGGTTCCCGCGAACCGATCGGCTAAAGCCAGCACCGCCGCCGCCCCGCTACCGTTGTCGTTCGCCCCGGGGGAGCCCGTCACCGAGTCATAGTGGGCACCGACGACCACGATTTCTTCGGGTTTCTCGGTTCCGGGGATTTCGACATCCAAATTGGTGAAAATGCGATCGCCGATCGGGTATTCTTGACGGCGGACGGCATATCCGGCCTCGGCAAAACGGCCTTCGAGGTAGGCTTCGGTTTGCAGGAGATTTTCGTAGTAGACATGGTTGTGTTCGCCCAGGCCGGCGATCGCTTCGATATCTCGTTGGAGGCGATCGCGGTACTGTTCTTGCTGCGGCGTCAGGGGCGGCAGTTCCCCCCGGTAGCTGCGTCCCGGCATGAGTGCCATTATTCCTCCTACCCCCAGTAGCAGGGCGATCGTCAGACCAAAAGCCACGGCGGCTCGAATCAATCCGGCTTTAGTATACCAGCGCATGACATTGTTTAACCCTTTTGCCCAAAGGAATTATAATCAAATCTGACCTGGATTTTGGCACGAACACTGACATTTACGGAGTCCCGTCTGAATGTTTTCGATTCAAATTGCCCTGCGGACAATTTTAACTCGATTGTCTCGCCTTTTAATTGCGATCGCCATCGAATCTTGGTTTTTGCGGCGTTATCTCAAGGTCACTCCCCGCAAAAGTGTGGAATATGCGACGGCGATCAACTTGTCGGCTGAAATCCTGGGGATTGCTAGTTTTTTAACGATTTATTCCCTGCTGCCCGAGGGGGTTGAAGATGCCTGGATTGTTTATGTAATGGTCGGGGAAGTTCCCCGCTTCTCCCTGACCTTATTAGCGATGACAATTATTTATTTTATTGCCTACCTGCTCGTCAAATTCAATGGACTGATATTTTACAGATTTTTGTCGGAACTTCCAGCTAAACCCGACCAACCTTCCGAACAAAAATCGGGTTTTTTCGCCATCAGTTCAGAGATGCAAAATTCCCTGCGGGCGATCGTGAGAGGGCATACGGCGAGTTATGTCTTTATTTTAATTTTGACGTTACTGTTGGCAAGGGAGGTTTGATCCGATGGCAAATCCGCTGAACCATCCGGCTGTTAAAAATGTGACATCCTTCGTGAATACGATTCGGCCACCGAGACTTTATCACTGGAGAAGTGCGATCTTTTTCGGTTTGCTGGCGTGGCTGATCTCGCTGCTGATCGTCGGCAATAATCCCGATCGCGGCAATGCTCTGGCGGCGTTCAGTTGGATCGTCTTGACGGCGGCGATCGCATGGCGGACGACTCAACCGCCATTCGTCATTCGAGGCATCCCCCTAAGTCCCTGGATTGCCGGAACGTTAATCAGCATTTTTATCTATCAAGAAACAGACGATGAAATGCCGGGATTCGCCATCAAAGTTTGGCCGATTATTTGCGGTTGTTTTATTTTTTTGGTTGAGTTAATTAAAGTTCGATTTAAAGTGAGTCACGAACGGCCTTGGGTGCGCGGCCCGTTCCTATTGCTGATCTTGGCTCACTTGGTTTTGAGTTCCTGGATTGCTCTCTATTTTTTGGTCGATAAGTGGGTTGATGAGTATCCGGATCTGTTCAGACAACAAATTCTGATCGATCAAGCGGACGCCGTGCCGGATGTCCCATCGATGTCGGGCGATCGCCCGTCCGACCGCCTCCTGTTGTGAGAAAATTACATCCAGTTTATATTGAAAATTGCCGGACTCGACCGGATTTTGATGGATTGAAACATCGCGTAAAATCGACGATCAAATTTTAGGAGGGGAGGACGATGTTAGGACGGACGCTGGCGATCGCCAAAAACGTGTTTTGGGAGGTGATGCGCGATCGCATCCTCTATATTATCGGCGTTTTCGCCCTGGTGATGCTCGGTTCGGTGCAATTGCTGCCGGAAGTTTCAGGCAGTTTTGAAGATAAAATTACCCTGGATGTGGGGATCGCGGCGATCGCCGTTTTGAGTTTGGCGATCGCCATTTTTGTCAGCACGAGTTTGGTCAACAAAGAAATTGACAAACGCACCGTCTACCTGCTGCTTTCCAAACCCGTCAGCCGCCCGGAATTGGTGGTTGGAAAACATTTGGGTCTGTTCGCCGTGTTGGCGGTTCTGCTGCTGGCGATGACGGCGTTGTACATGGGAATTTTGAGCCTGAATCAAATTCCCTATCCGGCCGGAAGTCTCGCCGTTGCGATGCTGTTTCTGTGGCTGAAATTAGGCTTAGTAGCGGCGGCGGGAATTTTGCTGGGGGTGTTCACCAGTTCCCTCCTCGGCACCCTGCTGACGTTCGGGGTTTATGTGATGGGGAGTTTGAGTCGCGATCTGCTGGAATTGGGCCGACTCGGCGACAATTCCGCCATCGAGCGGCTGATGACGGCAATATATGTCATCTTACCCGATCTCGCCCGCCTCGACCTCAAAAATGATGCCGTTTACGGACAACTCCCCTCCCTCCCCACCCTCCTAGCCAACGCGGTTTACGGGATCGTCTACACCGTCCTACTGCTGGCCTTGGCGATCGCAATTTTCAACCGCCGAGAATTGTAGCCGTTTCAATCCGTAGATGACGCAGATTCAATTAATAATTTTTAATTATTAATTGTTAATTGTCTCAGTAATCGTCTCCCATCCAAGCGGTCGCCAAACTGGCGTGGGTGGGGACGAGGCGATCGATGAGTTGGTTGATTTTGTGTTCGAGTTGTTGAGAGGGAACATGACCGTCACTCACATTCCAATATTCGACGGAATTCGCCCAAGAAGGGTATTGTTTCCGCATCAGGGGGCGGTCGGTGCTTTCTTCGATCGCGATGGTTTTGTTGGCTTTTTTGAAATCAATTTCGGAAACTCGTCGGGGCGATCGCAGGGAATGTTCGAGGGGAATTCCCCGTCGAGTCAATTCTGAAATAGCTTCCCGGGCGATCGGTTGATTGAGGCGATTGACGCTCAATCCTCGAGAATAAGCTCGCCAATTCAAGCCCCGCTTTCGGGCTAAATGATTGAACAAAGATTCCGAAAATCGACTGCGATAATCATTGGAGGCAGACAAAAATAAAATCGTTTTCATAGCACCGTGATGATTGAACGTCGCTTGTCAAAAGTTGATGATGAAACGGGCAGACGGACGACCCCAACTGAAGTTGCCCTAGAGGGTACACCTGACAGGTTAAATTCAGGTTATCAAATTTTAACCGATCCGTCGTGGCTCGGTCTTCAAGATCTCTAATTCCTCCATTCAGAGGAACCGGATGGAGGAAGTGCGATCGCCCTCGCATCGGCGACAATCCAGACAGTTTGACAAGAATACCCCTAAAATAGTCCACCCGGACAGGGTGGATTTTTTTTTGCGGTGCCGACCCCGAGGTGGGGAGTTTGTCCGGTCGTGGGAGTGGTTGGCTGTCGGACTCCGGGTGATGATTCAATGACAAGAAGTCGAAGAGATGGGGGATGGAAACCCAAACCCGTTTAACCGATTCTGGGAGAAAAAAAAGAACCGATTGGCCGTTTCTCCGATCGCCGTCGGGGGCGAAAATTCCGGCGCCAGTTCGGTGAAGCGATCGCTGGGAATGGCGAAGGCGAGATGGGTCATTTTTTCCCGCAAGTCCGGCGGCGGTTGGGAACCGTCTTGATAAACGTAGGGGTCGCCCCAGAGCGGATAGGCGTGCATCCCGTTAATCCCCACCACCCGACCCCAACGGTCTAACAGAGGTCCGCCGCTCATCCCTTTTTGAATCGCATTGGTGGAGCCGATTTGATAACCTCGCTCCAAGGGTTTTTCAGCCACCAAAGAAACTCGCCCCCGGGTCAGGTGAAATCCGAGGTCGGGCAATTCCGGCGATCGCAAAAATTGAGCAAACTTTTGTGGCGGTAATTTCTCAGGAGATAGTCGGGGAGAGGCGATGGGTCGAACCTCCCCCGCGTCTAAATTCCGGGGAAAGCCGCCGCCAAACACTTTGTCGCCCGGTTTCAGCGTCGAAGATGGGTGAAAAGAGGCGATCGCGTAGTCTTCACCTTCGGCTCGAAATCGAACCAGAGCCAAATCTTGTCCCCGCACCGAATAGGAGGTGAGGAGATATCCGCGATGAATGCGGCCGTCCGGGGTTTGAATTGGGTAGGGAGAAGAAGCCGAAGCGAGGACGTGATGGTTAGTCAAAACCGTGTATAAATCCCCCTTTTTTTTTATTAAAATTCCCGACCCCCACCCGCGTTCGCGTAGCGTCTCCGCAGGAGAATCGCCGATCATTTTGACGGCGATCGCCCGGGCGACGGTGTGGAGCTGCCGGGGGGTACAGGACTGGCATCCGTCAACCTGACAGGCGGGGGTCTGCGATCGCCCCACCGGCGTCAGGCGGCGGGGATGAAAAAAATATTCTAAGTCGTAAAAATGACCGAAAAAATTGGCGATCGCGACGGGAAATAAAAGCACCAACTGCCGGAGTCCGATCATCTGCGATACCCTCCCAAAACGGAGGCGGTCAAAAGTCAAAAAGATAGCCTGTTGATGAAAGAGGAGAGAGGAAAGCAAAAACCTCACTCCTCAATTCAACCCAATCTCGAAAAAACCAACCAACAATTGTTAATTGTTAATGATTAATTATTAATTGTTAATTCCAGATATCGATTCATATCCAAATAGAGGCGGGAGCCGCTCTCTTCCAGGGGGCCGGCGTTGGCATTGGCCTGCAGGTCGAAAAGTTGCTGTAGGGTATGGTGGGCATCCTGGTGGGGTTTGAGGGTGAAGAGGATGCCCAAACAGGGACCGTCCTTGGCATCCGAGACGCAAATGACGGGCTGACGGTTGACGATACCCGTGGTGACATAGTTGAGGAGTCCCCGCTCATAGAATTGCTGAAATTTAGAAGAAACTTGGCGGCAGCGCGTTTCCGGAACGTAACCCGCTTGATTAAAGACGTGGGAAACCCAGCGAATGACCGGGAACGTCCCCTGGCGGGTTTTGACGAACGTGGTAGGAACGCCGTCATCGCTGCGACCGCAGAAAAACTCTTGGTTGACGGGTCGGGAATAGCGGTAGCGGGGAAGTCGCTCCACCCGATATTCGCCCGCCACCCCCGCATTGGGGAGGGCCAAGGAAGCGATCGCCATCACCCCCCCGAGAATGAAGTTGAAAATCGATGGATTTTTCATGGCCAGAATGGGCTAAGGTGTGCATCAAGATTCGGAATTGATATTTTTCCGTTGCTTCCAATTAATTCCCAATCGCTTCAGATAGTCCCAACCCCGTTGCGGCCAGACGTGCTGGCGCCCCGTCCGCTGGGCGATCCACTGGGCGACTTTCGGGCCGGACCAAGGTCCTCCGTCGGGGGCCGGTCCCTGCAAGGCTTGTTTGAGTTCCTGTTGCTGGGATTGAGTCAGCAGAGAACGGGCCACGGGCGGCTGGCGGTCGCGGCTGCGGTTTCTCACAGAAAGGGGGCCTTCGAGGTTGTAGCGACGGATAATTTCTTTGGCGTAGTCGTAATTCAACCCCACAACTTCTGCTGCTCGCTTGATCGTCCAGCCGCCCGAAACCAACTGAAGCAGATGCCACCGGCGAGCTTCCGTGGTATCTCGGGCCTGTCGGTAACGACACTTGAGATCGTCGGCCGATAAATGGGGTTCTATGTGAGCCTTTGGTGGCATGCCTCCTCATCTCATCCGGAACGTTGTTTTATCTATCGTCAGTTTTGAAAAAGTTCCGGATCAAACCCCAATTTTGCGATCGCGGGCCAATGCGATCGCCCCGGAGGGGGAATTGGGGCGCTGCGAAGCCACTGCCGATCCGCAGGACGGCATTTTTTCGGTAAACTCAAATATTGGAATTCAAACAGAGGAGAGGGCATGGCATCCATCTGCGAGTTGCACCGACAACTGATCAATAAAGAACGCTCTGCTGTGGAAATCGCCACCGAAGCGCTCGATCGCATCGAACGGTTAGAGCCGAAACTGAAAAGCTTTCTGTGCGTGACTGCAGATCGGGCTTTGGAACAGGCGCGACAGGTGGATGCCAAAATTGCGGCCGGAGAGGCGATCGGACCGCTGGCGGGGATTCCCATCGCCATCAAAGATAATATGTGTACCGAGGGCGTCCCCACTACCTGCGCCTCGAAAATTTTGCAAAACTTCGTCCCCCCCTACGAATCCACCGTCACCCAAAAACTGAAAGCCGCCGGGGCGGTGATGCTCGGGAAAACTAACTTGGACGAGTTCGCGATGGGCAGTTCCACGGAGAACTCGGCCTACCAACTGACGGCCAACCCCTGGGATTTGGAGCGGGTCCCCGGGGGGTCCTCCGGCGGTTCGGCCGCGGCGGTGGCCTCCGACGAGGCGGTGGTCGCCCTCGGCTCGGACACGGGCGGCTCGATCCGCCAACCCGCCTCATTTTGCGGGGTGGTGGGGATGAAACCCACCTACGGCTTAGTCTCTCGTTATGGCTTGGTCGCCTACGCCTCCTCCCTGGATCAGATTGGCCCCTTCGGCCGCACCGTTAAGGATGCGGCGATTTTGCTCAATGCGATCGCCGGCTACGACCCCAAAGATGCCACCAGCCTGAACGTCGAAATTCCCGACTACACCGCCTCCTTGAAACCCCACCTCCACCCCCGCAGCAAAATGAAGATCGGCGTGATCAAGGAAACCTTTGGGGAAGGCCTCGATCCGGTGGTCGAACAAGCCGTCACCAAGGCGATCGACGTCCTACAAAGTTTGGGCGCCGAAATTCAGGTGATCTCCTGCCCCCGCTTCCGCTACGGCCTCCCCACCTACTACATCATCGCCCCCTCGGAAGCCTCCGCCAACCTGGCCCGCTACGACGGGGTAAAATACGGCTTCCGCAACCCCGACGCCGACAACCTGATCGAAATGTACGCCAAAACCCGCGCCGAAGGCTTCGGGGCGGAAGTTAAACGCCGGATCATGGTGGGCACCTACGCCCTCTCCGCCGGCTACTACGACGCCTACTATCTCAAAGCCCAAAAAGTCCGCACCCTGATCAAAGAGGACTTCGATCGCGCTTTCACCCAGGTAGAAGTGCTGGTGTGTCCCACCTCCCCGACGACGGCCTTCAAAGCCGGGGAAAAAACCGCCGATCCCCTCAGTATGTACCTGTCCGACTTAATGACGATCCCGGTCAATCTCGCCGGATTGCCAGCCCTCAGCATCCCCTGCGGATTTGACAGCCAGGGACTTCCCATCGGAATGCAGTTGATCGGCAAAGTGCTCGGCGAAAGCCGCCTCTTGGAAGTTGCCCACGCCTACGAACAAGCCACGCCCTGGCATATCAAAAAGCCACTGATCGAGTAGCTCACCCCCGACCCCTCTCCCCATCCGGGGCGAGGGGAGGCGAACTCCCATCTCTGGTTCCCCACAAACTATTTCTCGCCCTCACCCCCGACCCCTCTCAAGCCTTGAAAAATGATTCATTATTAATTATTAATTAATAATTATTAATTATTAATTATTAATTATTAATTGTTAATTGTTAAAGTGAGGAAATGTTAAAAAGCATCATTTGGATTTTATTAATGGGCTTTTTTGGCGGGCAAATTGCCCGCCGGCTCAAGGCTCCGGCCTTAGTGGGCATGATTCTAGTTGGAATTGTACTCGGCCCCCAAGTCGGCAACGTAATTAGCCCAGAGATGATCGCCACAGCGGACTCCCTTCGGACGATCGCGGTGATGGTAATTTTGATGAAAGCGGGACTCGGCCTAGACCGGGACAAACTCGCCCAACAGGGAACAGTGGCGCTGCGACTGGGGTTTTTGCCCGCCACCTGTGAAGCGATCGCGGTCGCCCTCGCCGCCATCTGGTTGTTCCAATTCGATTTTGCCACCGGACTGCTGCTGGGTTGTGTACTCGGTGCCGAATCTCCGGCTGTCATTGTACCCGGAATGTTGCGCTTAAAAAGCCTGGGATGGGGTGTAAAAAAAGGCATTCCCGATGCCATTTTAACCGGCAGCGCTCTATCCGATGTACTCCTATTACTGGTCTTTAGTTTACTACTCGCTTTTCTGTCTCAACTCTCGGAAACGGGTTTGATTTTACCTGGAGGAATCACCCTGAATCCTGTGCAGTTACTGCCCTTCCAAATTCTTCTGCAAATCGGGCTGGGGCTGTTTTTCGGTTGGCTATCGGCTCGGCTGTTGGTATCCCTACTGGCGAAGCAAAACTGGACTCAAAATGCGGTGCAGGACGGTCTTGTAGCTGCAGGAATTGCCCTGGCACTGGTGGTATTGGCAGAAGATTTTCCCATCTTTTCCGGCTATCTAGGGGTGATGGCAACCGGTTTTTTTTTAATTGAAGTAGATGCCCCCCTGGCTCGAAGGCTCAGGAGTCAGTTTGACAGTTTGTGGGTAATCGCCGAAATTGTTTTGTTTGTGTTGCTGGGTGTCAGTATTCAACTTAATGTTTTAGGGGATGTGTTCTGGGTGGGTTTGCTGGTATTGGCGATCGGAACTTTGGTGGGGCGATCGCTGGGTTGGTATTTGTCTACTTTGGGCAGTAACTGGCGGTGGAAAGAGCGGCTATTTTTGTTACCTGGAAACTCAGCCAAAGCCACAGTACAGGCGGCGATCGGGGCAATTCCTCTCGCCCAAGGTATCGAAGGGGGCGATACAATTTTAGCCCTAGCAGCCCTATCGATTTTAGTCACGGCACCCCTCGGCGCCTGGGCCATTCCCACTTTTGCCCCCAAGCTGCTAGAACGGGGCGAGGTTGATCCCACCAAAGTCACCATTTTACGGCGGATTATTTTATTAGCCGCCGTCGATACTTCTCCCCTCACCACTGAAGTTTTAATCAAAACCGCCGAACTCGCCCGTCGCAGTGATGCCGAAGTGGTGGTACTGCACGTCATGCAAATTAACGACCCCCTAGGCATAGAATTCCTACGGCAACAAGTCAAAACACTTCTTGCCGATATTCGCCATCGGTTTGTGATCGCCAATGGTTCGGTACCGGAAGAAATTGTTCGGACAGCGGTAGACTACGGGGTGGCTGAAATTGTCATGGGAAAGCGAGGCGATCGCACCCTGGAGGAGGTATTCGTTGGGTCAGTTTCCCAATCCGTATTAGAAAGCAGTCCGATCCCGGTGATTGTCGTCGATTCTATCAGGCAATCTTAAAAATCGGGCGGGTCAAACCAACCCGGCAGGCATAATCAGACTTTCTTCCCACCCACATCTGAAAACTGGTTTCTTTTCTAAATCGCGTCTTCCACTTTTGACCTATTCCCAAAGGGTGGCATCCCCCGCACAAGGTCACTCACCAGATAGATGTTTTGGGGGGGTAAATTTGTTCTAATGAGAGAAGTGTCAACCGAGATTTTTTAATTATGGCTACATTAAATATTGGATTAACAGAAGAACAACGTCAAGGTGTAATTGGACTGTTAAACGCGGATCTATCCGATTTTTACCTGCTGTTGCTCAAGACCAAGAAATATCACTGGGATGTAGTCGGCCCTCAGTTCCGGACGCTACACGAACTGTGGGAAGAGCACTACGAAGCTTTGACGATCAACATCGACGAATGCGCCGAACGGGTGCGGATGTTGGGCGGCTATCCCATCGGAACAGCCCAGGGTTTTCTGAATTTGGCGACCATTCGGGAACATCCCGGCGACCTCCCCAACGCCGGAGAAATGGTTCGCCGTCTGGTGACGGATCACGAACAAATTATTCGCAATCTGCGGGAACACATCGACCAGTGTTCGGAATCCTTCCACGATGAGGGGACGGCTGATTTCCTGACCGGTTTGATGGAACAGCACGAAGAAATGGCCTGGATGCTGCGTTCCTTTACCGAAGGGGAACGGGTCGAAGGTAGCGGCGATCGCAACAAAACTGCCACCCCCGCCAACGCCTAAGTTGTTGGGCTTCTAGCCCCTCCAGACTGGCGCTAAAGCGCAACAACTCCCCAACAATTGTTGTTGGGCTTTAGCCCCTCCAGACTGGCGCTAAAGCGCAACAACAAATTGCTTTTTCCTGACTCAATTAATCATTAATTCTAAATTATAACTACATGGTTCCCCTCAAAGATGAAAATCCGACCCATATCACGCCCGTCGTCACCTACGCGCTGATTATCGCCAACGTCCTCATCTTTTTATACGAGTTGAGTCTCAATCCGGCTCAATTGAACGGCTTTTTCCACGTTTTTGCGGTTGTGCCGAAAGAGTTGACCGCCAGTTTTAACGGTGTCGATATCGGCCAGCCGGTGCCGGAATATTTGACGTTAGTTACTGCCCAATTTCTCCATGCGGGTTTCATGCATTTGGGATTCAATATGTTGTTTTTGTGGATTTTTGGGAACAACATCGAGGAAGAGTTGGGGCACGTCAAGTTTATTTTATTTTATCTCGGCTGTGGCGTTTTAGCTTCCCTGGCGCAGTGGTATTTTGCGATGGAATCTCCTGTCCCATCCCTGGGGGCGAGTGGCGCGATCGCGGGCGTTATGGGAGCCTATATTCTCAAGTTTCCCAAAACGAAAATTCTCACCCTCTTGCCGTTGGGTTTCTTTTTCTATACGGTTAGAATTCCCGCCCTATTTTTCCTCGGATTTTGGTTCGCCCAACAGGCTTTGAACGGAATTTCAATGCTGCAAGTTCCGACCGATGTGGGAATGCAAAATGGGGGTGTCGCCTACTGGGCTCATGCCGGAGGCTTTATCTTCGGTGCTATCTTGGGGCCGGCTTTGGGGTTGTTTTCGGATCGCCGAAAGTCCGATTCTTATTCGGCTTGACTGACACCCACTCTCTCCCCTCCATTGTATCGCCCTTGGAGACTGGGAATTTCGGCAATTACCGGCGGTATCGTTGCGAGTGATAACCATCCGACAACATTGGAAAAACTGCCTATATTAAATGGTAGAGAAAGGCGCACA
>JBNGCR010000025.1:1792-22105 GCA_050045915.1 Limnospira sp. | reverse complement strand
CTTGATACATGGATTGAAAGGGACTGGATGAATCAGTCCCTTTTTTTTTAATTAATAAACTGCCGCCGCCCGAATTTTTCGGTATCTGGCCTGCACCCACATATAGATCCCGTAGGCGACCAAACCGGCGGCGACAAAAGCCAGGAGAAACTGTCCGTGAACCTGCCGTGCGATCGAGTTCAACAGGCCGTCCAATCCCTCGACTTTGCTGGCGTCGGACTGGTAGGCAGCTTGGAGTAAAAATATCCCCAACATTATAAAAACAATGCCTCTGGCGCCGATGCCGAAGCGGCAAACTCCGACCACCGTCTTTTGTTGATCCGCATCCAATTCGCGCAAATTTAAGCGTTGGCGGAATTTGATTCGGTAGGCTTTATAAATTCGATACAATCCGACCCCGATAACGATAATTCCGATCGCCCCAATTAACCACCGTCCGAAGGGTTGTACCAGGATGCGGGCCGTCCAAGTCACCTTGGAATTTCCCCCGCCACCGCCGGAATTTCCGAAGGCCAAAAGTGTCGCATTGAACGCCAACGCGCCGTAGATAAAACCGCTGATTGCGTAACCGATGCGCGTCACAATTCCTTTGGCATCATTTCCCTTGCGATCCGGATCTGCGATCGCCTGAATGAAACGCCAGATCGTGTATGCGATCAAGCCGACGGCGACCAATATCAATAGCAATTGTCCGAAGGGTTGGGCGGCGATAGTGTGGAGTGCACCTCTCGTATCGGTGGTTTTTCCTTTGGCTGTGAATGCCGCCAGAATTGCCAGCACTCCGATGAGAATATAAACTGCCCCTTTTGTCGCGTAGCCAAATCTAGCCAATCTCTGTAGCCACATGGTTTCTATTTCCTCGTCGATCGGTGTTAATCGTTTCAAATTTAACCGGCGATCGGTGGTGCGATCGCGGTCTTAACTGCGGTTTTTTATGTTATTTTATGAGCTATGATATTTTTAAATCAGACTATCAATTTTATATTTCAAAAAATTCTATCCGAGGGGGTAAACCGACAAAATATCTGTCTTCGGGTAGAGACGATCGTGGCGAAAATTTTGGTTGTATAATATTGAAGTTAACTGTCAAATTTGATGACAAACGGCAAAAACCGATGCGACGACTGAGATGGTGTCCCTACGGAGAAGGGATGGGTGTCTGTAGCGCCTGCAGAAAAGTCGAAAATGGACAGTGCCTGTGGGATGTATTCCGTCGAGGTCGAAATCATCATTCCGAATTTAGGCTCCAAAAGCGATCGCCCCGACCCCCCGGCGATTAGCACGATATCGACTGAGCGATCGCGAATTTCCGAATCCCCAAACATTGATGTATTCAATCCCCAAAATATGACAAATTCATCTTCTGGCGACGATCGCTCGCCTCAATTTCCCGCTTTAGATTTGGAACTCCCGGCGGATATCGAACGAGCCATGGCGGGAATTACGGAAACCGCGTCCGCAGAGGCGCTGAAATTGCTCGACTGCGTGGCGGAAGGAACCGGCAGTTTGATGGAGGCGATCGCCCAAAATCCGCTTTTAAAATGGCTCTCCCGGCGCTTCGGAACCGACGGCCTGATGGTGTTACTCGGGGAAGTTAACATGGCGGAATCGGAAGCGAAAGTCGCCGCCCTCAAACACAAATATCCCCGGGAAACCCCCAACCAAATTGCCCACCGCATCATGGTAGAAAAAGCCATTTCCGCAGCCGGAATCGGGCTGGCGACGAACCTGATTCCCCCCATCGCCGCCGCCCTATTTGCAGTGGAACTTGTCACCACCGCAAGACTGCAGGCTGAAACCATTTATCAAGTTGCCGCCGCCTACGGTTTGGACTTGAAATCCCCCGCCCGCCGGGGCGAAGTTTTGGCAATTTTCGGCTTGTCGTTGGGGGGGGCAAACGCTTTAAAATTGGGGTTGAGTTGGGTGGAAATTATCCCTGGTTTGGGGGCGATCGTCGGCGCGTCTTCCAACGCGGTGATGCTGTACGCCCTCGGCTATGCTGCCTGTCAGTTTTACGAGGCGAAACTCGACCCGGAAGCGGCACCTCTAACAGCCGAAACCTTCCGGCAGGAAAACGAAGCCTACCTGGAAAATCTGGGACTTCAGAAAACGCTCATGGAGCGAATTTTGGTCTGTCAAATTCGCGCCAGCTATCCCGATCGCACCCCCGCCGAACTGATATCGGAATTGCGAGATTCCCAACTGAGTGCCCAATCGATCGCGGCAATTTCCGACGATCTAGAACACGCCCAAACCCTCCCCGAACTGCTAGACCAGTTGCACGCCGACTTCGCGCCCCCGCTGCTGATCCAGTGCTACCACGTCGCCATCAGCGACGGCATCATCACGCCGGAAGAACGGCATATTTTGGATGCGATCGCCACCCGATTCGACCTGGATTTGGAAACCTTAAAAATCGATCAGGTTTAAACCTGAAATCTACCCTAAGATAGACGCGCAGCGCCGATCAGGTTGCTAAACTATAAGTCAGTGGTAAATGAAATGATACCGATTGCGATCGGCGCGGATATTTGCGTAAATTTACATTTACCTGAAGACGCTGCTAATAATGCGGAGGATGTATGAGTACGGAAGAAAAAACCGAAGCAACCCTTAAAAATCTGGAAGGGAAAGCCCAGGAAATGGTCGGCGAAGTGACCGGCGATCCCAAACAGAAAGCCGAAGGGCAAGCGAAGCAAACCGAAGCCACTTTTCAACACGCGGTTGAAAACGTGAAAGAAGAAGCGAAAAAAGAAATTGAAGAACAATAGTTTGTGACAGCTTGAGAGAGGCATATTTCCAACTCCAATTTTCGGAGTTGGAATTTTTTTAATTGATCATTGATAATGGGTGCCGAGAAACCGGGTTTCTGAACAGAATTTCGGGTTCAAATCTAAAATTGAGATAGAAACCCGGTTTCTTAAATCAATCTCAAGAATTGACAAACACCTGGGCTTCATATTCGGACAGATCGAGAATTAACTCATTGTCGCCCACATGGATTTCGTAATCCCGAGTCCACTCGTGCCAACGGCCATTGGCGGGAAAATTCGGAACCTTGTAACCGGCGAGATAATTATCCGAAAAATTGGCGACCACGACCACCCGGGAACCCTCGTCGTTCCAGCGGGTGTAGGCGAACACATGGCTGTCTTTATCTTCGTAGAAAAACTCGATATTTTCCATGTAAAGGGCGTAATTTTTGCGGCGGAGTTGAACCATTCCCCGGTAGTAGTCAAATAAACTCGAATTATTTTCATTTTTCAACAGCCGCCAGTCGAGTTTCGTCGGTTCGAGGGTGTTGGGTTTGTACTCTCCGAATTCTTCCCCCATCCAAATCATCGGAATTCCCACCGCCGTCATCAATAAAACCGCCCCCAATTTCGCCCGCTTGAAGGCGGCATCGTTCATAATTCCCCGTTCTCCGAGTTCCACCATCAAGCGTTCGCGATCATGGACGCTGATGTAATTGACCATGTTACTCGCCCCCAAGTACCCCTGACGGCGGCCGTCCAGGATATCTTTGAGTGCTTCGAGATCGAATTGTTCCCCGCACAAATGGGCGACGATGGTGCGGGAAAAACTTTCGTGCCAAGCCCCGTCCATCGGGCCGTCGTAGTTGGTGATACTGGGATTTTCTGGTATACATTCGGCGACATTGTAGAACGGTTTCATGCCCGCAAGTTGTTTGGTGCTATCGACCATCCAGTGCATGAAATCGTAATTATTCAGTTGTTTGGCGGCATCGTAGCGGATGCCGTCGATGTGATATTCTTTGATCCAATACTCAGTGTTGTCGCCAATGTATTGCCAAGCGGGTTTGACCTTGAGATTGTCGTCATAATGTTCGTAGTCAAACTCAGGGCCCCAACTGTAATCGGGGTCAGTTGGGTTGGCGCTAAACCAGTAATTGTAATCGATTTTGGTGAGGGGATGTTCCATTTCGGCGTGATTGTAAACGCAATCAAAAAAGACCCGAATTCCCAATTTGTGACAGTAATCGATCAGTTGCTTCAATTCCATCGAAGAACCGTAACTGGATTCGATCGCAAAAAAGTGGCGGGGGTTGTATCCCCAACTGTAACCCCCCGGACATTCAGAAACGGGCATCAATTCGATCGCGTTGACCCCCAATTCCTTCAAATAGTCAAGCTTTTCGGTGACGTGTTTGAACTGTCCGCGAGGATAGGGGTCGTCTTCTCCCCCGCTGAAGTCGTAGACGTGGAGTTTATAAATCACCAATTCGCGATCGCTCGGCAGCGGTTTATCGTCATATTTCCAAACGTAGGTATCGACGATTTTGCGGCCGTCCTGGATGCGTATCACCCCATTTTGATCGGACGGATCAACTTCGGTGGCGTAGGGGTCGATGATATCAACCCACTCGTCAAAGCCAATAAAATCGCTCTTCGATCGCACCCGAAATTTATAATCATAAGTCCCATCCTCCAAATCGACCTCGGCGCGAAAATACCCGCGATCGTCCTTCCGCATGGAAATTTCTTTCCAATCCGAAAAACTCCCCATCAAGGTCGCTTCTTTATTGTAAGGGGCAAATAGTTTGAATTCGATTTGATTAGCCATCAGTTTTACCGGTAAGAATCCCAGTCTATTTTTTGATTACGTTTTTCGTCAGACCAAACCGAATCAAAATCCCCCGAAAATTCGGGGGATTGCCGGTCGGATTAAATCGTCACGCCGATGGCGCCCCCACCCGCCGCCGCGATCGCGGAAACGAAGGCGGTCAAAAACAGCCACCAGGACGCGGCAGCCGCAGCTTTGCGCGTTTCCTCCGCCTGATGATACGCCTCCTGCTGCACCCGCTCAAGCTGCAATTGAGCCTGTTGTTGTAACCGTTCGGCCCGCTGCAAAATCCGGTTGCGCGTGCGTTCGATCTGCTCGACAATGCGGTTAGCCTCCGCCTCGGAAATGTCGTCCCGGGAACTCAGCAAGGCGATCAAAGTATCGCGGTCGAACTGAGACAGGCGATCGCGCAGAGCCTCAAACCCGGCTTCCGGGTCGTCGAATAACGTGCGGATATCCTCCCGAATTCCCTCATAATTCAATTCGGGACGTTCCAAATCATTCAAGTAGTTGCGAATCCGATTGAGAATCCGGTCGATGATGGACTGAACCCAATGTTGGATACTTTCAATTTGGGCGATCACCTCATCCCGCACCGCCAAAATGCGGTCGATAATGTGGTTGACTTCTTCCTCCGAAAGATCCTCCCGCTGGGAGAGCAACTGCACCAACGTATCGCGATCCATCGCGGCCAGTCGCCACTTCAAATTCTCCATCCCCCCCCGCGGATCTTGGAGCAACAATTTCAGATCGCGGCGGATGCCGTCCGGGTTGAGTTCTTCGCGGTCGGTACTCCGCAAATAATCCGCCAGGGACTCCTGAAAATTCTGCACTTTTTCCTGAGTCCGCAGCGCCATCCGCCGGGGCGTCCTGGCGATGGTCCGCAGGGTGAAGAACACTTCGTCGATAACGTGGTTGACCTCTTCCTCCGACAGGTCGTCCCGCTGGGAGAGCAACTGCACCAGCGTCTCCCGGTCCATCATCGCCAGACGGCGCCAGATCGCCCGCCCCCCGGTTTCCGGCTCTTTGAGTAGCAGCATCAGATCCCGGCGGATGCCCTCGGGGTTCAACTCCGGTTGTCCGGTATTTCGCAGGTAGTCCGCGATCGCCGACGTGGCGCGGTCATACTGCTGCTGTGCCTGCTGCGAGAGGCGCTCGGGGGCACTGCGGACTTTCATCCAGGAGCGTTCCACCGAATCGATCGCATCTTCGACCTGTTCCTCGCTGAGATCCTGTCGCTGGCTCAACAGTTGCACCAGCGTCTGGCGATCGAACCGAGATGCCCGCGCCCGCAGCGCCTTAGCCCCCGCCTGGGGGTCATCGAGCAGCAGCTTCAGTTCCCGAGAAATCGCGTTGGGGTTGAGTTCTTCCCGCCCGGTATTTTTCAGGTACGCCTGCACCCGGGACCACTGAGCTTCGGCCTTCGCCTTCGCCGCCTCTTCCCGCTCGTGGGACGCCTGTAGGACGCGATCGCGGGCCCGCTCCAATTCCGTGGCGATGGTAGCGATTTCAGTCACGTCCAGATCGCCCCGCCGTTGCAGCATCAACTCCAAGGTCTGACGGTCTAAGGGGGCTAGACGTCGTTGCAGCGCGGCATAGTCGGCCTCGGTATCGGCCAAAATCGGCTCGAAGTGATCTCGGATGTTCTCGGGACTCAGCCCCTCCGGGGAGGTCGCGAACAGGTAGCGGTCCACTTCCGCCATCAGTTCGATTTCCCGCTCCCGCTCTTCCGCCGCCAGGGCCACCGCCAGGGCTTCCAAGCGGATGCCGTCCATCAGCAGCGAAAGGGTGCGGACGCGATCGCGGGTGAACAGTCCCTTTCGATTCAGTAAGTCGGCGAAATCGGTGCGATCGAGCCGTTCCAGGGCTTCCACCACCGCCCCCGGCTCCGCCTGGGGGTCGAACAGCAAATCGCGGAATTCCACCTCCAAATTGGGCGATCGCAACTGCCAGGGGTAGGCGTTGAGGATATAATTTTCCACGTCCCGCCGCACGGTGTTTTCGGGTTCTTCCTCTTCCCCGCCGCCGAACTGGAGCGCGAGTTTGTTGCCCTGTTCTCCCGCCTGAGATTTCAGCCGTTTGAGTTGGCCGACGATCTGCTCCACGTCCATGTCCGAGAGGTCGGTGCGGCCCATCGCGATCCCCATCAAACTGTGCATTCCCTGGGTGAGGGCGTGGGAAACCGGCCCCGGAGCTTGGGAGCGGCGGCGTTTCCGCATTTCCTCGATCACCGCATCCAATTGATCGGTAAATTCTCGCCCCAGTAGGCCTTCCCGGGAGGCGGATTTCAGGTAGTCGGTGAACTCCGAAATGCGATCGCGTTCCGGGAGGCGATCGGTGGCCCGATTCCAGGATTTTTCCAATTCTTTGGCGATGCGATCGACTTCGCGACGGGATAAATCCGTGCGATCGGCCAGCAAGTCCGCGAACATCTGGCGACTGAGTTGGGGGAGGTTTTCTTTGGAGAGATCTTGCAGGTCGCGATCGCTGAGAATGTGCTCGATTTCCGAGCGGATCTCGCCCAAATTCAACTGGGGCGGCTTCAGGGATTCGATGTAATCTTCCACCCGTTCCCGGATGCCCATCGGATCGATCCCCGCCGTCAATTCCTTGCGAACCGCGGCCGTGGCGGCTTCTGCAGTGGAGACGACTTGGCGTTGGGCTGTCTTCGCCCCGAAGGCGGCAACCGCTGTTCCAAATAGGGCTTGAAATCCCGAAGTCGCGGTATTCACCACCGACCCGATCAGCGATCCGACGGTGGTGGAACTCACCCAAACCAGCAGGGAAAAATAGGTTGCCCAGATCACCAAACCGACGATCGCCCCCGCCAAAATGGAGACGAACAGCGTCAATTTGACAGCCAGCAAACTGGCGAAAAAGATGGCGATCGTGACGCTAATTAACGTCCCTAACCCCAGCGTGAAGCCGATTTTGCGGATCGTGCTGCCCATGCTGGAATGGTGGGAATGGTGCTTGGAACTCGATCCCCCCGCCATCGAAATCCCGGTCGCGACTCCCAGATTCGTCAGCAGCAGTTGGAACGCAAATGCCAACACCACCCCGGAAATCAGGGCGGTGAAAAACTGCGGCCCGCTGACAAAAATGGCGGTATCTCCCGCCGCATCAACCTGCGGTTGTACCAACACCTGAGCCAGTCCGTTCCAATGGTCTGTAAAATTTATGCCATCCGACAATATCATTTTGAATTGTGTCCTAATCCTGAGATTTTCTCTAATTTCGTATATCCTGCGGATAGCCTCAGTGTCTCCGTTATTGTTCTCACCGTCCATCCCCCCAAAGTCTGAAGTTGAACCAGGGGGAATTCAGCCGAATCTACCCGGAGATAGAGGCGACGGGGGGACGACACGGGCAGAATTAATATTTTTGAGACAGTGTCAAATTTTCCAGTCCGCGATCGCGTTTTACCCCGCCTTCGTCCGGCATCAGGATTCCTCCGCCGAAGGGTTCGCAGCAGACATTTGGGGATATTTTTCCGCCAAATAGCGACTCAAAAATGTGTTGACCACCGACAGCAGGATCGGCCCCAAAAAGAAAGATAGCGCACCGCTGACTCTAAATCCCGGAACCGCCACCGATGCCAGCAGGAAACAAACGCCGTTGACGACCAGAGAAAATGCCCCCAAACTCAATACATTCAGCGGCAAGGCAAAAAATTCTAGCACCGGTTTCACGATCGCATTGATCGCACCGATGGCTACCGCCGCAATCACAGCAGCCGGAAAGGTCGCCAAATCCACCCCCGGCAAAAGAATATCGACCACCAGCAAACTCAAAGCCGTCCCCAGCCAGGTCAAAACTGTTACAATCATAATTTTTTATTCCATGACTTCTGTTTTCAATTGGATGTAAACTATCATCCATCCGAAATCAGTGTAATTATTTTTTGGATCAATTTCATCTACTATTCGACTGATTTAAAAAAAACAGAATCCGTCTCCAGATAGAGGATTAAATCCCAGTTTAATCTCAAAATATAGGTAGACTTAATAACGACATTATATTCATCATGAAGCTGCTGCGAATCATCCTAGGAATTTTGCTGCCTCCCGTCGGCGTTTTTTTAACCGTGGGCTTGAGTTCGGCATTTTGGATCAACATTCTGCTGACATTACTCGCATGGCTACCGGGGGCGATCCATGCAGTTTGGGTAATTACTAAATACGACAAGACAGCTTATTAAATTATTCAATAATTCTATCCGTTATTGAGCTTTAACTTCAACCCAAAAAGGGCAGAATAGGCGCTAAAGCGCAACAACAATTCTATTATCCGTATACGAACGGCTACGGCGGTACAGTCAAACACCGGGTCGATCGCACCAACCCGGCAGACACAGCCCAGTTTTCTCAACCCCTTTACGGCTCGATAAAATGGGCCCACACGTTGCCGTCAGGTCCGGCCACCCGATTCAAATAGCCGTAAGAATAGACGATGCGGCGCCCCTCCGTGTTGGCGTAACCCGTGTAGGCATCCCCCCAGGGGTCGTTGACGATGTAGCCGTAGCGGTTGTAGCCGATGATGGTGAGGATGTGTCCCGAAGGCGTCGTGTCCGCCCCCAACACCACCGGGCGATTATTCAGCAACTCGCTGCGAACTCCGGACCAGCGGCGGGTGGTACTGAAACTGCTTTTGAAACCGTAGGCCCGGATCATCGCCGACAGGACGCTGTGATCGGTCTGGGACCCCTGTCCGGCGTAGTTGAAACACCACTGCAACAGTTCGTCCTCCAACTGTCCGCCCCACTGCGATCGCAATCCATAGTAATACAGCACCATGGCGATGGAGGTGACGTTGCAGGTGGACCAGTAAAACCGGGGATTGTCCCGCTGGGAAAAATAGGGGACGTTCAATTCCACCTGGGGCGGAATCGGGTCGAAGCGGCGCCCCCCCCGCTGAAACTGCACGAATTTGGGGAAGACGTAGCCCGTGTTGCCGAAGTCGGGCAGTTCCTCAGTGAGGGCGACCCGGACGTGGGTTTCGTCCACGCTGTAGCTGCTGACGCCGTAAACTCGGCCACCGGGGAGGGTGACTTTTTCCCGCTTGCCGAGGTCGTGGGCATCGACGGGGCGTTTTTTCAATACCGTTGTCTGTCCCACCGTCAGGGTGATGGCGTCGGGGTCGTAGGCGATCGCTTCCCCGGACCGCAATAGCCGGACGTGCTGCCAATAGACGTACCCCACATTCCCGAAACCGGGGATAGATTTGTCCAGGGTGATGCGAAAATGTCCCCGGGTGGAGGCGTAGCCCTTGATAGCGAAGGTCTGTCCCAGCAACAATTCGGCGAACTGGTGGGGGTCTAGACTGGCAGAATCCACCGGTTTGGCCTTAATTTTGGTGGTGGTCGTCACCAACATTTGGGCGTTGATGTGGGTGTCGGGCACGTCTTCCGGGTCGAAGGCGAGGGTGGTGGTTCCCTTGCGGAGGCGGACGTGGCCTTCATACAAATAGCCGAAGGAACCGACGGGGGGGATGCCGTTTTCCAACAACACTTTCAAATGGCCGTCCACCAGGCCGTATTTGAGGACGTTGAAGGTTTGACCCGCCGCCAGGGCGATTTTTTGCTGGGGGTTGAGGAACGTCGAATCGAGGGGGGAGACTTTGAAAAGGGTATCTTCAATAATATCGAGTTGCAGCGATCGCCCCACGGTCATGGAATTTTCGCTAACGGTGATATTGATAATTTGACTGCCGACGGTCTGGCCGCGGGCGTCGGTGGCCTTCAGCCGCAGCCAGCGATAACCGGGTTCGCTGAATCCCGCCTCCAGGTTGACGGTCCAGGTTCCCGCCCCCTTGTTTAACATCACCTCCAGGGGATGGCGGTCTTCGGCCTCCAGGGACACCGCGATCGCCTTTTTCGCGTCGTAGCGGCCCTTGAGGACTACGGGTTGATTCACTAACACTTCCGGTGGGCCGTCGTAGGTGAGGGCGGGGGTGGGGGAAAGGGGGACGCCACCGCGGCTGAGTCGGACGAAATCGGGATAAAAATAGCCGGTATTGCCGAAACCCGGAAAATTTTCGGTGAGGGCGACTTTCAGGTGTCCGTCTTCGGTGGTGTAACTCTGGACGCCGTAAACCATCCCCGCCGGGAGGTCGATCTGTTCGTCTGCGGGCAAATAGGCGGAGTCGAGGGGCTTTTTCTTGAAGGGGGTGGTATTGACGACGGTGAGGGCGATGGCGTCGTTGTCGAAGGGAATTTCGCGATCGCTTTGAAACAGCCGGACGTGGTGGCGGTAGAGGTAGCCGCAGCGTCCGTAACCGGGGAGATCTTCGCGGAGGGTGACGCGGAAGTGGTCCGCGAGGCAGGCGTAACCCAGGGCGAGGTAAGTGGCGCCCCGACTCAGGGTTGGGATGCCGGTGTCGGGAAGTTGGGATGTGTCTTCGGGTTTGGGTTTGATGGGGGTATCTTGCGTCACCCAAATCAGTTTGGTTCCCGGCGGACTGACGGGGAGATCTTCCGGGTCGAACCAGATCACCCGGGACCCCCGGATGAGTAAAATATGTTCTTTATAAAAATAGCCCGATCGCCCCACGTTGGCGATCGCGTCCCCGAGTTCCACGTAGAGGTGATCCCCCTGCAATTCGCAGCGATCGACGGCCAATATTTCCCCGGCATTCAGGGTTTGTCGGCGATCGGAACTCAAGCGGTCTGAGGCGATCGGCTGCGCCTTCAAGGGCGTTTCTTTGACAATTAATAACTGCGTGGAGGTGCCGACATTCGTCCCCGCTGTCCCCACTCTCAGGTCAACGATCGCTTCCTCAACTGTCCGTTCCTGCCCATCTTTTCCCCGCACTCGCAGCCATCGCTTTCCGGCTGTATTGAAGCCACCATCGAGGCTGATAGACCAAATTTGCGATCGCGGACTCAGCGTCGTTTCTAATGGATATTGATCTTCGGCGAGGACGGAAATAGTTTCAATTTTTCGGGGGTCGTAAGTTCCGATCAATACGACGGGTTGATTGATGATAATATCGCCGGGGCCGAGATAGGTCAGGATCATTTCACTCATGTTCCTCAAAAACCGTAGGGGTGAGAGCCTTGGGGGGTCAAATACGGCAGTTATTCCGTCTGGCAGACGCACACTCGCTAGGATAGCTCAGTCGGACACAAACAAAGCCGCCCCCAGAAAACTCTACGGGCGGCGCGGCACTGAAAACGGATGATTTTTAGATTTCCAAAAATTGACTAACCGACTTTCGACAAGATATCCTGGGCGTGGGTGCCGGTGTTCACTTTGTCGTCAACGTAATCGATGGTTCCTTCCCCGTTGATGATGTAGGTGACGCGCTTGGCGTAGCCGCCGCCGTCCACGTCGTAGGCTTTGGTGATGGAACCGTCCACGTCCGCCAACAGTTGGAAGGGCAAGCCGTATTTCTGGGCGAACAGTTTGTGGGAGGCTTCGTCATCCATGCTGACGCCGAGAACTACCATGTCGCGGTTCTTGTAGTCTTCGTAGTTGTCCCGGAAACTCTCCGCTTCTTTGGTGCAGCCCGGGGTGTCGTCCTTGGGGTAGAAGTACAGGACTACCGTTTTGCCGGCGAAGTCGGACAGGGAAACCGTGTTCCCATCGGTGTCTTTGGTGGTGAATGCGGGGGCTTGGGTGCCGACGGATAAAGCCATCGATGAGTCTCCTCCTGAAAACGGATTGAATACGAGTTTGCTTTATTAAGTTATCTTAAGATATTTTGCGATCGATAATTAATAATTAATAATTATCAATCGCTCTTGGCGGTCAGGGCGCGATTGTGTAACGCTGAATACAGAAATTATTTTTAAAATTTGCAGTCCCGAACGGCGGGCGCTTGGGAGCGGCGGGCATGAAACTCAACCTCAAAATCACGGAAACGGGTCTGGAACCGAATTTCCCCCCCCTGATTGGATTGGGTTCCGCCTCGGAAGTCAGCGTCCCCGTTTGGGTGTACCTGATGGAAAGTCCCGACCCCCTGGCCCCGGAAGAGGCGCTGCTATTGTGCGAACGGACCCAAGGAGAGTGGGTCGCCTGGATTCCCGAATATGGGGAAGCGATTCTGTACCGGCAGCAATTTTTCAGGATTGGCGAAGGAGGCTGACAATCGATAATAATATGGAAAAATTTCGATTTCCATGACCGTCCAACCTTCCTTGATACAATCGATGCAATATTCCCAGACGACGATCGCCCGGGCCCGACGGGCGATCCAGTGTTCCCCGTTTCGACTGAAATTATTGACCGACACCATCGATGAGAGCGTCAAACTCGGCGCCATCGCCGGACGTCGGGGTGTAGAGTTGGGATATACGCGATCGCCCCTGTCGGAATTGGGGGCCGAAGATGCCCTCCTGTGGCTGATCCGAGTCGGGGTACTCCGGCGAGAAGTGGACGGACAGGGGATCACCGACAGCTTTCGTCTCACCCCCCTGGGCCGACAGGTAGTGAACCAACTGGCCGATCGCGATATTGACGGCGATGCCCCCCCCTGGGGCGATCGCATCATCAACGCCCTCAACCGGAGATTGCGATCGCCACTTTGAAGGGGAAGGGGGGCAACGGTCAAGCGGAGGGAGCGGGGGAGGCTCCAGGAAGCAGGGGGGGCAAGTTTATATCAAAATCCAGTTTTTGAACTCCCCAAATTCCCCAATCATCTTCAGATGATTTTCGCTGTTAGCTTGGGAATTGATTCCCAAGCGGTGCAGATGTTCCACCCGTTTCTGAACTTCCCCCACTCCCCCCGCTCCCTCCGCTCTCCCCGCTCTCCCCGCCTACACCCCACACCCCACACCCCAATTCACAATGAAAGCAATCATGGTGGTCGGAACCACGTCTCACGCCGGGAAATCGATGGTCGCGACGGCCCTGTGCCGAATTTTACGGCGTCGAAACCTGCGGGTGGTTCCGTTTAAAGGACAAAATATGGCTTTGAATTCCTACGTCACCCCCAGCGGGGCGGAAATGGGCTACGCCCAAGCCGTCCAGGCTTGGGCGGCGGGCTTGACCCCCTCGGTGTTGATGAATCCGATCTTGCTCAAGCCCCAGGGGAACATGACCTCCCAGGTGATCCTGAAAGGGAAACCCGTGGGAACCCTCGACGCTTCCGAATATTACGAGAAATTCTTCGAGACGGGGTGGAAAACCATCACCAAATGTCTGGACTATCTCAAAGATGAATTTGAGGCGATCGTCTGCGAGGGGGCCGGGAGTCCCGCCGAAATCAACCTCAAACACCGGGATCTCACCAACATGAGGGTGGCCCAATATTTGAACGCCACCACCCTGCTGGTGGCGGATATCGACCGGGGCGGGGTCTTCGCCCACGTCGTCGGCACCCTGCAACTGCTCGAACCGGAAGAACGGGCCCTAATCAAGGGCATCGTGATCAACAAATTTCGGGGACAGCGATCGCTCCTCGATTCCGGGATACAATGGCTGGAGGAATACACCGGCATTCCCGTGGTGGGGGTGATTCCCTGGGTCGATCTGGCTTTCCCCGCTGAAGATTCCCTCAGCCTCCTCGACCGCCGTTCCGGTTCCCCGGACGCCGACATCACGATCGCGATCGTGCGAATCCCCCGCATTTCCAACTTCACCGACTTCGACCCCCTCGACGCCGAATCCAGCGTCAAAATCCGCTACGTCGATCCGGGGCAACCCCTCGGACACCCCGACGCCGTGATCCTCCCGGGTTCCAAAACCACCATCGCCGACCTCCAGATCCTCCAACAGAGCGGCATGGCGACCCAAATTCAACAGTACGTCGAAGCCGGGGGTCAGGTGATGGGCATCTGCGGGGGATACCAGATGTTGGGACAAGAAGTCTCCGACCCCTACGGCGTCGAAGGTCAGCGGGGGGAATTCCAGGGACTGGGCCTGCTCCCCATCAAAACCGTGATCACCTCCCAGAAAATCTCCCGCCAGCGCCAGGTCACGTCCAACTATCCCCAAGTAGGCTTCCCCGTGGAAGGCTACGAAATCCACCAGGGCCGCACCCAAATCTTCAGCAAACAGGAAGTATTGCCCCTGTTCGACGACCCCAGTTTGGGGGTGGTGAACCTGCAGCAATCCGTCTGGGGCCACTACCTGCACGGGATCTTCGACAACAGCCCCTGGCGGCGCGGCTGGCTGAATCACCTGCGAAAACCCCGGGGCCTGGGAACCCTGCCGACGGGAATCCCCAACTACCGCGACCAGCGCGACCTCCTCCTCGACACCCTGGCTGATACGGTGGAAGAATATCTGGATATCGACGCCATTCTGGAGAATTAGGGTCTCAGGTGTTGGGCAGAATTGATAATTCTAGCGCGGCGCGCGGGTGTAGGGTGTAGGGTGTAGGGCGCAGCCGGCCCCAGGCTAACAGAACTGTAAATGCGCGATCGCGAGACTTGCGATATCAACGATCAATTATAGCAACGAGCGCTCACGTGGTTACAGTTGAAATGGGGTCAGAAATTTTCAAACCCTTATAGAAAAGCCGTTTCAGTTTCCGACTCCCTAATACCGACTGCCGAGGACCGCGCGCAGCGCTATATCAATTGATTCTCTCCCTTGTCAGTTGTCCCGACGCGATTAAAATTGAGATTGCTTTCGTCGATCGAAAACTTTTGTTAAAAATTTTGGGGTCTGGCAGATCTGGAGGACGACAAACTACATGGATGTTCAAGAAATTTTTGCAAAGGGCGGCCCCGCGATGTGGCCCCTGCTGGTACTGTCGATTTTATCGATCAGCACCATTATCGAACGGCTGTGGTTTTGGGGGAATACCCTGACCCGGGAACAGCAGATCGCCAATCGGGTGATCGATGCGGCTCGCCGGGGACAGTGGGGCATGGCGTATCAGATCGCCAAGCAAACCAACAATCGCCCGATGGGACGGTTTTTTTACGCCCCCCTGCGGCTGGCGACCCCAGACCCGGAACTGTTCAGCCTCGCCCTGGAATCGGCGGCGGAGGATGAGTTGGTCGCCATGCGGCGGGGGGATAAAATCCTGGAGGCGGTGATCGCCCTGGCCCCGATGTTGGGGTTGTTGGGAACGGTTTTGGGTCTGATCAACTCCCTCGGTTCCATCCGCCTCGGAGATATCGGTACCTCGTCGGCCGCGGACGTGACGTTGGGGATCGGCGAAGCGCTGATCAGCACGGCGACGGGCCTGATCGTGGCGATCGTCAGTTTGGCGTTTTACCGCCTGTTTCAAGGGTTTTCGTTCAGCCAGGTGAAAGTGTTCCGCAAGGCGGGCAATCAATTGGAATTGCTCTACCGCCAGGATTGGCCCCAGGTGAAGGCTCAGATGCAACTGCCGGGGGAAGCGGAGGAGGAAGCCGCCCCGGAAGCGTCGGAAGAGGCGGAGGGGGAATATCCTTTGATTCGGGTGCCGCTGGAGGAGGAGGACGACGACGACGACACCCCCCTCATTTCAATTCGAGAGGAATCCCCTAACCATCGAAATCTGTTGATTTCACCGCCGCCCGCCGAGGATTCTCAGCGGTCTGAAGAAGAAGATAAAAAAGAAACGCGGGAATAATAAGCTATGAAACTGAATGTGGATTCTGGCGACGACGAGGGGCGGATCGAGCTGCTGCCCCTGATCGATGTGGTTTTCTGTATTTTGACGTTCTTTATTTTGGCGGCCCTGCAGTTGACCCGCCAGCAGGCGATCAACGTGGACTTGCCGCGGGCGGGGACGGGGGAAACCCAGATGCAGAAGATGTTGATCGTGGGGGTGGATGCGGCGGGGGACACCTACATCGACCAGCAGCGGGTGAATTCCCTGCAGATGCAGCGGGCGCTGCGGCGATTTTTGCGCTGGAACCCCAGCGGTTTGGTGGTGCTCTACGCCCCCAAAGATGCCCGCTACAATGATGTCGTGCAGGTTTTGGACGAATTGCGGGCGATCGGGGGCGATCGCGTGGCTCTGGCAACGCTGCCGAGTTCGGCGGAACCGCCCTCCCAGCCCGGATCGGAGAATTTGTTGACTCCCACCACCCCAGGGGGCGAGGGGGCAGACCCCCCCAATCCCTTCCTCGACGGACTCCAGCCGGAAAGTCCCCTGCTCCCGGCTCCGGGTTTACCCGATTCCCCGACTACTCCGGCGTTTCCGGAGGGTGCCAATTAAAATAAAATGACCCGGTTTCGCTGCGGAAGCCGGTTTTTTTTTGGCCCGGTTTTGCCCCACAGAATGAATGAATCGCCCCCATTCCGAAAATTATAATAATTTCTTAATTGTCCAATATTGGCAGTTGAATTAGAGCGCGAATATAATGGGCTCAAGTTCGACCATTTGGGAATGGATTGTCCCTCGTCGGTGTCCCTGGGTCATTGACGGAGCAAAGATGAAGTTTTGCGATCGCCAGGAGAGTCTATGAATTATTTTGCAACAGTCATGACGTTGTTGCGGGAGCGACAGCAGTTTTTGGAAGAGATCCGTCAGGGCAAACGTTTGAATTCCAAGTTGCTGGGATTGCTGGTTTCCAGCATTACTTTTTTTGCGATTTATGGATTAATTATCGGCGCTTCCAGTGGCCCGCTACAGGCGATTTTGTCGGCGATAAAGTTGCCGGCTTTATATTTATTGACGCTGATTATTTGCTTTCCGACCCTGTATTTTTTTAACGTCATGTTCGGGTCGAAACAGACGTTCAAACAATATCTGGCGCTGCTGATGGCGGCGATGGCGGAAATTAGCGTCTTGCAACTGGGTTTCGCCCCCGTCGCCCTATTTTTTATGTTGAGTACCAACGATTATCAATTTTTTAAAATCCTGAATGTCGGCATTTTTGCGATCACTGGAATTTTGGGAATTAAGTTTTTCTACGAAGGCATGAAGTTCATGACAGAGGAGGATAGCGAAGGGGCAAAAATTCGGCTCAATATCGTCCAGTTGTGGCTGATATTATACGCCTTTGTGGGTAGCCAACTGGGATGGACGCTGCGGCCGTTTTTTGGCGCCCCCGGCGAACCGTTTCAAATTTTTCGGGAACAGGATAGTAATTTTTACTTGAATGTGTTTCAGTCCATTGGCGAACTGTTTCAATAAAAATGGAGTCAGATCTGAGCCGTTTGAGGCTTTCTAAAGGTGAATTGGGAGAGCTGACGGGTATCGATTTCGAGGATAGTCTCGCCGGGGGCTTGTGTCAAAATAAAACGGTTCGAGGCATGATTTCGGGTCGAATTTGGCACGATCGCGGGTGTCTTTTTTCCTTGCTGACGGCGGAGGCGATCGCATTCCTGATGACGGCGATCGTTTCCCTTCCCCTCGCTCTGGTGCTGGTGCGCGATCGCCAAATCTCCCCCGCCGCTTCCGCAACCACCGAGTTGATATTGGGGCTGGCGGTGGGGATCTCTGTCCTCCTGGCGATCGCGATTAACGTTTGGGTTTGGTGGCAAGTTCAACCGCTTTCGGTGCTGATCCGGCTTTTGGACGATGTGGACAAATACAACCGCGTCATCCGGGCGATCGAAATCCGCGATCGCCTCGCCTCTTCCGGAAATTTGCCCTCGCAAAGCGTCAGCCGGGGGGAGGTACTCAAAACCTTGGAATTGACGCGGGAAAGTTTGATCTGCGGTTTGAGTTCGGAACGCATTTTGCGGGAAAATCAAGGCCGAGGATCTGAATTATTTTCGGATTTGGAAAATAACTTATCCGCTTTGATGGCGGTGGACGGGAGCAACCGGGCTAACGAATATGGACAATTATTAAATGATGCCCTGGAAATTGGGATGAGCGTCCACAAGGAAGTCCGCAAGTTGAAGCGAAATCCGTGAGTTGGGGGGTTGTATCAGATTCGGTTATTTACCAGACAGATTCTATTTTAGGGGTGTGGGGTGTGCTCGGTGGGGTGTGCTCGGTGGGGAGGGATTGAATGATTCGTGAAACTTCGCTCGACTCAAAGCCCCCAGAATTGGGGTTTCACCGCCGACAATTTTCAAATCACTTCAGACTGCTGTATCGGGATTTGATATCAAAACCACAGGTGCAGGGCCATCATCAGCAAAAACCCGAAGGCGATCGTGGTGCCGATTTCGGTGCGATCGCCGCCGCAAATTCCCTCCGGAATCAGTTCCGTAAACACCAAAAATCCCATCGCCCCGGCGGCGAACGTGAGGGCGTAGGGGAGGAGTTGCTCAAAGAGTGTCACCGCAAAGAAGGCGGGTGCGGCGGCGAGGGGTTGGGGCAGACTAGAGGCGATCGCGAACAGGATGCAGCGGTTGACGGAGACGCCCTCGGCCCTCAAGGGCAGGGCGACGGCCAGCCCCTCGGGGATGTTTTGCAGGGAAATCGCGATCGCCAGCAACAATCCCAACTGTTGGGTTTCGCTCCCCTCGGCACCGTAGCCCACCCCGACCGCCATCCCCTCCGGGAAACTGTGGATGAACAGGGTCCCCAAAACCAACAGGATGCGGCGGGCCGAACGGCCGCGGATGTCGCCGATCTGAAATTCTTGGTCGCTCATGAAGTATTCGCTGGCGATAAAAAACAGGGTTCCCAGCAGCAACCCGATCAGTGCCGGCGGGTAGCCACTCCGTTGGATCGCCGGAAAAATCAGGTCGAAAACCGAAGCCGACAGCATCACGCCGCCGGCTAAAGCGTACCCCCGCCGCGACCATTTTGGCGACAGTTTGGGGACGAAATAAAAGGGGACGGCCCCCAACCCCGTCGCCAGCATCGTGATGATGGCCGCCGTCATCATCGTCAGAAACAGTTGGGTCTCCATAATCGCAATTAATTTTCAATTTCGGATGAATCCGCCGGATTCACCCTATTTCAAAGTCGCAGACGGGCGGCGAGATGGCATCTTCCTTTCGGATGACCTTGGGATTTTATTCCGGCAAAACCATGACTTTATCGATGACGTGAATCACGCCATTTTCCGCTTTGATATCGGAGTCGATCACCGTCGCATCCTGAACCATCACCGCATCGGAACCGACATCGACGTTGACGGGGGTTCCTTCGGCTGTCATCACTTCGCCGGACTGCAACTCTTCCGAGGTGACGATGCCGGGGACGACGTGATATTTCAGCAGGTTCGTCAATTCTTCGAGACTTTCCGCCTTCATGAGATTTTCTAACACGGTTTCCGGAAGGTTGGCGAAGGCTTCGTCCGTGGGGGCGAAGATGGTAAACGGTCCCTCTTGTTGCAGGACTTCGAGTAATCCCGTCACCCGCAAAATGGTCGCCAGGGTGGTGAAGCGATCGTCGGATAAAATGATTCCGACAATACCCTTACCGACGGCTTCATTGAGAATATCCGAGGGGAATTGTGCCGTTTCCGTCGCTGATTCGGATGTCCGGCTGCGTTCCAATTGGGGGGAAGTGGCAGCGATCGCGACAACCGATCCGGCCGACAGACTCAGAAGCATTCCCATCCCGACCGAAAGAACAGTTGTCGGGAGGTTTTTGGCGCGATCGCGGGTTTTCATTTTCCAAACTCCTGGGTATAGATTCAAATCGAATCACCCTCAATCATAGTTAAACTTTCCGGTTTGTCAAGTCAACTCTGCCAATCTGGCTGTCAGAAACCATTTGTAATTGTTCCGCCCCCCAACCCCCCAATTCTGGGGGCTTTGACCGTTGCAATTTGTGTTCGCGAATGATTTCACGCGGTTATATATAGCAGTTGCCTATCTGCTGCGATACGGTTCGATCCCCCTAAATCCCCCTTAATAAGGGGGACTTTGAACCCGGAATCGTACCTTGCCAGCCCGGGATTCGATCCCCCTAAATCCCCCTTAATAAGGG